>JAIXVP010000315.1 GCA_027482905.1 Opitutaceae bacterium | reverse complement strand
GCCTTCACCGGCACGCCCCTCCTCGGCCGCGACCGCAAGACCAACCAGTGGTTCGGCGACTACGTCTCCGAATACAACTTCCAGCAGAGCATGGACGACGGCGCCACCGTGCCGCTCTACTACCAAAAACGCGTCCCCGAAATGCACATCCAGAACGACTCGCTCGGCGAGGAGTTCTACGACCTGCTTGACGACGCCAACCTCGACGACGCGCAGCAGGAGAAGCTGGAAAAGCAATTCGCCACCGAGCTCGAGGTCATTCGCCGCGACGACCGCCTGGAAACCATCGCGCGCGATGTCGTGTCGCATTTCCCCGCGCGCGGCTATCTCGGCAAGGCGATGTTTATCGCGGTGGATAAGTTCACCGCTGTGAAGATGCACGACAAGGTCGAGCGGCTCTGGAAAGAGCGCATCAAGGCTCTCACCGGCCAGATCCCCAAGGCCGCGACCGACGGCGAACGCGCCGTGCTCAAGCGCACGCTTGACTGGATGAAACGCGTCGAGATGGCCGTGGTCGTGAGCGAGGACGCCGAGGAGGAAAAGAAGTTTGCCAAGGAGACGCTCGACATCGCCCGCCATCGCCAGCGCATGCAGGCGCTCGACGCGCAAGGCCACGACATCGAGACCAATTTCAAGGACCCTGAGCATCCGCTCCAGCTCGTCTTCGTCTGCGCCATGTGGCTGACCGGCTTCGACGCGCCCACCGTCTCCACGCTCTACCTCGATAAGCCCCAGAAGGATCACACGCTCATGCAGACCATCGCGCGCGCCAACCGCGTGACGTCGTGGAAAATCGGCGGTGTAGAGAAGCGCAATGGCGAGATCGTGGACTACTACAACGTCTTCCGCCGCATGAAGGAGGCGCTCAAGGACTACGCCCAGGGCCAGGACGGTGCCCCGGTGCCCGAGGTGCGCGAAAAGTCGGACCTGTTTCGCCTGCTCGACGACGCCATCGCCCAAGGCCACGCCTTCTGCCGCGCCCACGGCGTCCACCTCGACAAGATAGTCGAGGCCGGCGACGTGTTCAATCAAGTCTCTGCCTTCGAACAGTATGCCGACGCGCTGCTCGCGAAAGACGAGCACCGCAAAGCCTTCGCGGTCTTCGAAAATACCATCACCAGCCTCTACGAAGCCTGCAAACCCGAGATCCTCGGCCGCCCGGTCGTGCGTTCGGTGGCGGTCTTCCAATACCTGCGCGGGGTGATAGACGCCTGCATCCAGCAAGCCGACATCGACGAGGTCGGCCGGAAGATCGGCGAGCTTCTCGACGCCAGCGTGGTGGTCGATCCTACCCGGGTGCAAGCCGTCGCCGAGCACGAGACTTTCGCCATCACCAAACGCGGTAAGGTCTGGGACCTAAGCAAAATCGACTTCGAGAAACTTCGGCAGGATTTTAAGCAGACCGAGCACCGGAACATCGAGATCGCCGACCTGCGGGCCTTCATCGAGAAAAAGCTCGCCGACATGCTGCGGCAAAACGCCACCCGCGTAGACTTCGCCGAGCGCCTCCGCCGCATCATCGAGGACTACAACGCCGGCGGCGCATCCAACGAGAGTTACTTCGAGGAGCTGCTTAAATTTACCCGCGACCTGCACGCCGAGTCCGAACGCCACGTCCGCGAGGGGCTTACCGAGGACGAGCTGGAAATCTACGACCTACTCAAGCAGGACAAGATGACCCAGGCCGAGGAAAAGCGGGTGAAGCTCGCCGCCAAGTCGTTGCTCGCGCGCCTCACCCAAGTCCAACCCAAGGTGCTCGTTCAGGAATGGTTCAAGGACACGACCTCCAAGCGGCGCGTCGAAACCGCCGTCGAGGAAGTCCTGAACGAGCATCTGCCCGAGACCTACGACCGCGTGCTCTTCAAAACCAAATGCGGCGAGGTCTTCGGACTGCTCGTCAACCACGCCAGTCAAGGACTGAAGTGGGCGGCCTGATCTACGCCATGGCCGGCAAAGCAGCACCACCCGCACTACGCACTAAGGCGCGCGGGCCATCTTCGTAACCGCGTCGGCCAGCAGCTTCGCCTTCTCCACCGCCGACAAGAACGCGATCTCCACCGCGTTGCGCTGGGCCAGCGCCACCTGCGCGGGCGTCAGGCCCGACGCCGGGGCCGCGACGCGGAACTCGTGCGCCAGGTCGATGCCGCTGATCACCGGGTCGTCGGTGTTGATCGTCGCCAGCAACCCTCGGTCGAGAAAAGCCCGCAAGGGGTGCGCGGCGTAGTCCGGCACGGTGTTGGTCTGGACGTTGCTGGTGAGATTCAACTCCAGCCCGATCCGATGTTCGCCGAGATGATCGAGCAGGGCCGGGTCGTCGATGGAACGCACCCCGTGCCCGATCCGGGTCGCGCCGAGGTCGCGCAAGGCCGACCAGACGCTCGCGGCGTCATCGCCCTCGCCCGCGTGGATCGTCACCGCCAATCCCGCCTCCCGCGCCCGGGCGAAGTGCGGGATAAAGTGCCGCGCCGGCCAGCGCTTTTCGTCGCCCGCCAAATCGATCGCGACGAGGTGGCGGCGGCCGGAAAGCAACGCGTCCAGCTCGAGCGCGCACGCCTCCGGCCCGTAGGTGCGGCTGAGGATGCCGATGAGGTTGACCTTCAAGCCCGTCGCCGCCGCGCCCTCCGCGATGCCGGCCGCGACCGCCGCCACCACCTCGCGCGGATCGAGCCGGTGCGGCTCCGCCATGAACCACGGGCTGAAACGCAGCTCGACGTAGTCCAACCCCTCGGCGGCCGCGTCCTCCACGTTCTCGCGTGCGATGCGGCGGCACGCGTCGTAGTCGGCCAGCACCGCCGTCATCCAGTGCAGCTTGGCCAGCCACGAGGGCAGATCGGGCATGTGGCCCATCACCTGGACGTGGGGCCGCAGGCTCTCGAGGTCGCCGCCCGGCAGGGGGACGCCGTGGCGCGCGCCGAGGTCGAGAATGGTGGCGAGGCGGACGTTGCCGTCGAGGTGGCGGTGCAGGTCGATGAAGGGAAGGCCGGGCGTCATGGAAAATGAACTACGCTGACGCGCGGAAGACCTCGCGTCCGTCCACCCAGGTGCGCGCCACCGCCCAGGCGAGCGGCCGGCCGACGTAGGGTGAATGCCGGTGGCGGTCGCGCAGGCTCTCGCGTTCGATGGGCGCGCCACCCGCCGGCGCAAGCAGGCAGAGATCGGCTGGCGCGCCGACCCGTAGCAAGCCGGCGTCGGGCCCGAGCCCAAAACGCCGCGCCGGCGCCGCCGCGAGCAGGTTGGCGATGCGCGCGAAGGGGATCCCGCGCGCCTCCGCCTCGGTGTAAAGCAGCGGCACGGAGTGTTGCACGCCGCTGATCCCGCCCCAGGCCTCGGCGAAGGGCCGGCCGGACTTCATGTCCGGCGGACACGGCGAATGGTCGGAGCCGACGGTGTCCACCTCGCCCCGCGCCAGCGCGGCCCAAAGCGCCTCGCGGTCCCCGGCTTCGCGCAGCGGCGGCGCGCATTTGGCCAGCGCGCCGAGCCGTTCGAGATCATCGACCGTGAGCGTCAGGTAGTGCGGGCAGGTCTCGGCCGTCACGTCGACGCCGCGCGCCTTCGCCGCCGCGACCAACGCGAGGCCATCGGCGCAGCTCACGTGGACAATGTGGAGCGGGCAACCCGTCTCGCCGGCCAGCTCCAATACGTCCCGGATCGCGCGCAACTCCGCCTCGATCGGACGCGAGGCGGCGAAGTCGCGCGGCGCACCCCGGCCGGCAACCCGCACTTCCGCCCCGAGCCGTGCGGTCAGCGCCTCGTCCTCGGCATGGACCGCGAGGCACATGCCGGGCAGGCCCGCGATGATCTTCATGCCCGCGCGCAGCGTGGCGTGGTCCGAGCGGGCGAACTCGTCGATGCCGCTGTTCGACATGAATGCCTTGTAGCCGATCACGCCGCAGGCGTGCAGCGCGGCGAGTTGATCAAGGTTACCCGGCACGAGTCCGCCCCAGAGCCGGACCTTCACCGCCGCGGCCGCGTCAGCACACACCCGCTTGGCGTAGAAGGCCGCCGGCGTGAGCGTGGCCGGCGAGGAGTTGAGCGGCATGTCGAAGACCGTCGTCACGCCCCCGGCGGCGGCGGCGGCGGTGCCGGTGGCGAACCCCTCCCACGCGGTCCGGCCGGGTTCGTTGAAATGCACATGGGCGTCGATCATGCCCGGCACGAGCCAACACCCCATCGCGTC
>JAIXVP010000387.1 GCA_027482905.1 Opitutaceae bacterium | reverse complement strand
GGTGATACCCATGAAGATCTCTGCACCACCTTGCTCTCGGATCTTGGAGAGCTTGTCGGGGTCGTACTCCCCCCGGCGAGCGCGAAGGTTCTCCAGCATCCGTGCCTCGATGGTCATCTGCTTGGCGGTGCGAGCAGACACCCAGGCGCCTCGGACGTGGGCCGAAAGCGAGCTGATGAAGGGCTGGTTCTGGGTCAGCTCGGCGGCACGCCTCACCTCATCGAGCACGACCGAAACAGGGGCTGCACGCAGCAGCCCGAGCTGCATCACCTGACCGGCCATATCAGCACTTCCACGCACGGAGGGACTTGTTGATCCGGCTGTCGGGATCGTTCGCCGTGGCCTTCGACGTGAGCTTGGCCTTCATGCCCTTCATGCGGGCGCAGAAGCTGTCGCGGCGCGATCCACCTTCCGGCTGCGGGGCCTTCAGGTTGCCACCTGTCTCTCGGTTGTAGGCGGCGCGGCCCTTGGCGTTCAGACCACCCTTGGGGTCTTGGCCTTCCTTCCGCTGCCACGCGGGTGTCTTTGCCATGGATGCGGCCCCTGAGAGGTTGGTGCGGCCTCCAGGCTCACCCTGGCGCGCTGGAGCTGGTTGCCAATCCGGCCAGCGGGTCGATTGGGCCGCCTTCACTCCATCCAGACAGCTATCTCGTTAGGAAGCCTGCCGCGTCAACATGCTAACACATGTCGTTCTGTTAGGTCCAGCCGGTAGAAGCTACCCGTCGGACTTCGCGACGCTGTGCCACGCCCGAACCGCCAGCGATGGTGGGGCCGCCCGCGTGCAGGCACGCATATTGGTGGGCCTCTGCGATGTGGCTGTGCAGGTTCTTCTCGGGCGTCGGCTCCAGCTCGCCATCCTTCTTCCGCTTGTAGCGGTAGCCCCCCTTCAGGGCAGGGATGAGGGCCGCGCAGCAGGGGTCGATGAGGTGCGCGGGGCCGCCATCGAGCTGCCGCGCCAGCCATGTGTCCAGGGCAGCGGTACGGGCTGCTGTGGCGTTGGTGCGGGCGGCGACCACTCGGAACCCTTCTTGCCGCAGGATATCGAACACGCTGCGCTCGTCGGTCTGCACCCGCTGCTGGCCTGCCGGGTCGCCAATGATGAGGCACGGGGCGCCCGAAAAGCGGTTGGCCAGGAGGGGTCGCAGCTTGGTCTGGATGAAGCGCATCGCGCCCATACCGTCCGAGGTGGCGTCGGCGAAGGTGAGCAGGCGACCACGGGGGTCGATCTGGTTGATCGTGATGCTGGGGTTGAGGCCGAAATCCATGCCGATCAGCAGCGGATATTCGGCCGATCGGATCGGATTGAGCGTCGCCTTCGCGACATGGAAATCGCGGCTGAAGGTCGGGTGAACCGGGCTGCCGGCCAGGGACTTTCCGAACTTGGCGTGGATATAAACGTCCACCCAATCCTGGCTCTTACCGTCAGCCAGGTTCTCGTAGTAATCCGAGGGCAAATACTTCACCCAATCCGCATTAGATGACAGGCCGGAAGGCTGCATGAACACGCGCGCATTGGCGGGCGGGTTCGACAGGAACTCCTCCCAATATGTGTCCCTGTCCGGTGGGTTGCTCGCGCCCCACAGGTGCATGTTCGGCTTGCCGTCATCCGTGACGCAGCCGGCGATAGGATCGCCCTTGCTGTCCACCCCCCATTCGGGTCGATGCGGCACCATCATCTTGTCGGGATATCGACCGAGACGACCCTGAATGTTCTCAAAGATACCCGGATGGATCTCTCGGAACTCGTCAAGGATCGCGAAGGAAGCCTGGAGCGAAAGCAGCCGTCGAATGTCGTTGGCGTCGTCCAGTCCGCGGAACAGGATTTCGCACTCAACATCGTTGAATTTCAGGAGGAACTTATACTCCGACTTCAGGTAGATGCCGGCCTGTCCGTCAGGGAACCATTTCAGCACGTCGGGGATGCTGGTGTCGCGGAGCTGTTCGCGGGTGTTTCGGACCCAGATGGCGCGCGACCGCCGCACCCCGTCACGGCAGGCTGCCATGCGCTGGGCGTGGTAGGCGATCTTCATAATCGCCCCGGTGGTTTTGGTCGAACCGACCGGCCCGCAGATCAGCGACAGGAAGCTGGTGGAGAGCAGGAACCCCCGCACGGACGGCGGCGGATCATAGACGATGCCTGTCATGTCAGTCGTCCAGCGCCTTGAGCAGATCGTCCAGGGAATTGATCACCACGGGGGGAGGGGCCGGCGCCTCGACCAAACACTCGGCAAGATCTTGTGGTGTGGCCTGGTGCCCCCCAGGAGCGCCTGCGGCGCCTTCCTCGGCCGGGGTGGCATCACCATACCCCTCGATCACCAGAGGGGCGTGCTCGGCCTCAGCCTGCGGCGCATGGGTGGGGTTCTGCGCCTCGACCTTCACCTCCTGCCCCCCGACCTTGAAGGTGATCGAGAACTGCGGCCCGGTGGCCTGCTGCTGCTGGGGGTTCGACTTCGGATCTCGCTTGGCGTAGCGGAAGTAGTCGTTCATCAGGTCGCGCTGGAACGACAAAGGCACGTCGCTATCGGTAGCGAAAACCTTCTGGAACAGGCGCTGGGCGATCTCCAGGCCCATCATACCCATGAGGCGTTCGAAGGCGTCCGTGGACCGCAGCTTGTTCAGCTCGGCCTGGAAATCCGGGTAGGAGCAGAGATCGTCGTACTGTGCCTGGGTGAAGCCATAGCGTGCCGCGATGACCGCAGGGGCCTCAGCGTGATTGATCGCCAGGGCGACCATCATTTCTGGTGGAGGGCTGATAGCCTTCTGTGTCTGGAGCGCGGCCATGCGGGGCACCTATGCTAACTGATGTGTGACGTTAGCATGTTGGGTCGTCAAGAAAAAACCCGCCCCGGCTTGTGGCTGAGGCGGGCAAGTCTGACGGGGTAGGAAACGTGGGGGTGTTATGGTCTTTTCCGCACCCGTTTGCAAGTGTCTCAGAAATGAGATCCTGAAAAGTGCCGGGCGCATCACGGCGAATACAGCAGCTAGGGGGGGTGTCGGCCACGCGCGGTCCCACCCCCCGGCCCCTCGCCATTAGCACATGCTAACCGCTAACCGTTTGCCCGCTTAGAACCTGCTAACGATCACCCAAAACAGTTGACAACAAACCCGAAGATGTTAGTATGTGTGTGTCGGTGGTGAGCAACCAACGGCACCGGCCCGGCGGCACCGGGAACGCTCTTTGAAACCAGGGAATACGAATATGGCTCGCAAGGCTCTCAAGGCTTCTGCCCCCGCGATGACGCCGGCCGCATGGTGCGACAAGCTCGCATCCGTTGTCGTCACGTCAAAGGCGCAGATTGCCGAGGCTGAGGCGCTGTTGAACGCTCGCAAGGGCGCGAAGCTCGCCGCATTACAGGCCGCGCTGGTTGGGTGCGACGCAATCAATGAGGAAACGTGGAAGAACGCATGGGCGAAGCCCATGGAAGCCGCTTTGGTCAAGGCGGGTTATGCCGACATGTCGGCACGGTCGGAAGCATCCATGTTGAAGGTTGTCGTGATAGCACTTACTAACGGGCGCAAGCCTAACACCGATCATGGTTCGCCTCGCGCCTTTGCGGATTTCATCCGCGAGGATATCGCGAACGCTGGCCTCATCACTCCTGCCAAGCCGCGCGCATCGTCGCCCCCCGGCGACAAGGCAAAGCCGACGACTACGCCGGGCGCGAAGGCTGGACCTGCAACGTCGCTGAGTGATGCGCAGATCGCGCGTGCGATGTTTACCAAGATCGGGCAGAACCCGACGCAGGATCAGGTTGACTTGTTGGTGCGGATGATCCGCCAGAACCCCGCCAAGTTCTGGACCAAGATTACCGCACTCGCCCAGGGCAACTAGCCCGAACCCCCGGATCGAAAGGTCCG
>JAIXVP010000080.1 GCA_027482905.1 Opitutaceae bacterium | reverse complement strand
GATCGCCGCCTCCCAGGCGAAGCGTCTCACCCCGGACCGCTTCACCGCCATGGTCCGCCTCGACCAGAACCGCGCCCAGAGCCAGCTCGCCAAGAAGGCCGGCGTCGATCTCACCGCCGTGAAAGACATCTTCATCTACGGCAACCACAGCCCGACCATGTTCCCCGCCTTCGCCCACGCCACCATCGGCGGGCAAAAGGCCACCGACGCCATCAACGACCACGCCTGGCTGAAGGGCCCCTTCCTCGAGACCGTCGGCAAGCGCGGCGCCGCCTTCATCGCCGCCCGCGGCGCCTCGTCCGCCGCCTCCGCCGCGAACGCCCTCGTCGACCACGTGCGCGACCTCAACACCCCCGGCAAAATCCACTCCGTCGCGGTGAAGAGCAACGGCCTCTACGGCTTCGATCCCGAGGTCTGGGCCGGCATGCCCGTGCGCACCACCACCCCCGGCGCCTACGAGGTCGTCACCGGCTACGAGCCGGACGCCTTCGCCCAGGAAAAAATCGCGCTCACCAACAAGGAACTGGTCGAGGAACGCGCCGCCGTGGTCGACATGCTCAAAGGCTGAGCCGGGGCGCGGCGCTCCACCACGCCCGACTTCGATTCACCCGAACCGCGCCCCGCCCGGGCGCGGTTTTTTCGTGTCCCCTGACCCGGGTCCCGCTCAATCGCCGCCGAGCGTGCTCAGCAGCACGTCGTGGTAGAGCGGTTTTTCCCAGGACGGCTCGATCTCGCGGGCCTGGTTGAGATCGCCGACGTCGAGCTCGGTCGCCTCCGGCCGCGCCCGGCGCGCGATGTCGATGACGCGATGGAGCTGCACATAATCGCCCGACCACGATTCCTTCTCGATCCAAGCCTGCGCCTCGGGCGTGAAACGCGCCACCGAGGCGCCGAGTCGACGCAGCACCGCGCGGGCGATCTGAACCAGGTCCTCGCGCCGCTGGGCGAGACGGGGAATGGTGAGCTTCATCGCCCCGGCGCGCATGAGCAGCATCTCGTTGAAATCACCCGCGTCGGCCAGGGCGCTGAGCGAGGCCTCGGCGCAGAGGATCACCCGGGCGCGGCCGTTGAAGGCCGCCAACTCGCCGCCGCCGGCGATGAAATCCTCCAGCAGCGCCTGCTGCGCCGCGTCCAGCTTCTCGGAATTGAGCACGATCAACAGCACCGGCCGGGTGTGCAGCAGGGCGGGCGCGAAAAGCCGGGTGAGGCGCTCCACCCCGACCTCGGCCGCCGGGCAGGCGAGCAGGACCGCGTCCTTCTCCTCCGCCAGCGCCACCGCCACGTCGAGAAAGGCCGCGCCCGGCCCGCCCGAAATGGTCGCCGCCGTCCGGAAATCCCGGATACGACCGAACTCCGCCACGAGCTTGCGCACCTGGGCCGAGCCGCCCGCGAAGACGGGTTTCTCCAACGAGGCGTCGGCCGCGCCGAGCACCATGAAGGGCGCCATGGAGAATCCGCCCGCGGCTCCCTTGCCCACCCGCGCCGCCTGCTGCTCGCGCTCCAGGATGGCCGGGATCTGGTCGCGCAGTTTGCGCGGGTCGACCGGCTTGTCGTAGATCGCGGCGATGCCGAGCTTCTCATAGCGGGCGCGCAAGTCGGGCGAAAGCGTGCCGGAGACGATCGCGACCGGCAGGTTCGGGGCGAAGCCGCGCAGGGCGGCCAGCGTGCCCAACCCGTCCAGCTCGGGCATGTCGTTGTCGAGGATGGCGAGATCGAAGGTCTGGGACTGGAGCTTCGCGACCGCCTCGCGGCCGTTGACCACGCTGGTCACCTCGAAGCCGGTGTTTTTGAGCAAAATGGCCAGCACCGTGCGGCACACGTCCGAGTCGTCGGCGATCAGGATGCGGGAACGCGGGGCGGGAGACACGCTCATGGTGCGTAAGAAAACAACGCGAATATCCCCGCTGGCAAGCCGCCGCCGCCCGGATGCGCTTTATTCATCGCGACGCTCCCGACGGCGCCGCCGCGGCCGTCCACCTCAGCCGAGCAGACCGGCCAGCACAGCGTCGCGGCTGAGCCGGAAGGCCGCGCGCACCGCGTCGAATTCCCGCAAACACTCCGCCGGCGACCCCGCCCGCGGCAGGCGCAGCGCGAGGGTGGCGCCATCGCACTCGACCCGCGACGCCACGCCCGGCACGGTGAGTTCGCAACGGCTGCAATCGGAGGGATAGGACACCGCGAGCGCGCCCTCCGCCGCCGGGTCGAGCGCCTCGACCGCGTCGATCACCGCCTCCACCCGCACGCCCCGCGCGAGCTCGAAAACCACCGCGTCAAACTGCCCCGCGAACAAGGTATCGAAGGCCTCCAGTCGCACCAGGTCGGCCGAGCGCAGGCCGTGCAGCGAACGCGCGAGGACGTAGCGGGCCGGATCGCGTTCCTCCAACGCATAGGTCAGCTCCCAGCAAAAATCCTTGGTCGTGAGGGTGGCGGCGCCCGCCCCGACCTCCAGGGCGATGCCGGCGCGCTTGTAGCCCAGGGCGGCGCGGGCGCGTTGAAACATCCCCTCGGCCTCCTCCGCCAGCTCGGCGGCGCAGAGCCGGGCGAGGAACGCGCCGGTGGCGGCGTTGACCGCGTCGGGCACGGAGTGGCGGGACTTGTCGAAGCCGCGCAGGGTCTTGACCGCGCCACTTCCCCCTCCACCGAGCCGCACCTGGGAGATCTTGGTAAAGGGGTCCTGCATCGCGCCCGCAGCGTGGAAAGTTTTCCCGACGCGCCAAGCCCGCAGTCGGTCTTGGTTTAAGATTGAATCTCCCGCGCGCGGCCGCAGCTAAGGGCCTGTGTCCGGTCTTCTCGAACTTCCCGCCCACCGTCCCGCGCTCGTCGTTCCCGATCTCCACCAGGACCTTGATTTCCTGGACCGCGTCGTCGCCTTCGCCCGGCGCGAGGACGCCGCGTTGGTTTTCCTCGGCGATTACGTCGACGGCATCAACCCGCGCTGGAAAGACGCCTCCGCGCTCGGCGCGCTGGCAGACCGCCTGCCCGAACTGGCCCTGAACCACGCGGCCGGTTGCCTTTTTCTCGCCGGCAACCACGACGTCCAGGCGATCCAGGCCGGGCGAATGCGCGCCGGTCTGTTGATCGAAGGTCGGGAGGACGAGGTGGCCCGGTTGGACGCCGCCATCCCCGCCGCGCCCGCCTACGGCCGGCTGCTGGGCGCGTGGTCGAAGGATTTTCTCCGCACCTGGCGCATCGCTGCACTGGTCCACGGCCACCTCGCCACCCACGCGGGCGTGGCCCGCCGCTACTGGCCTTGGGGCGCCGACGCCGACGCCGCCGGCCAGGCACGAGCCTTCCTCAACGAGACCCAGGCCGCGTGGGAACGCCTTGTCCTGCACAACGCGGACGGTCCACTCTTCGAGGCCGGCCCCGGCCGCGGCGGTCGCCTCGCGCCGGTCGGCGGCCCGCTGTGGCTGGATTGGGACACCGAATTCGTGGACGACCTGCCCCTGCCCCAGGTCGTTGGCCACACCCGGGGCCGCGAGGCGCGGCGCAAAGACCGCAGCTGGTGCCTCGACGCCGGCCAGACCTGCGCCGCCCTGATCGACCCCGATCTCGGCCTGCGCGTGCTGCCGGTCTGAGCGCGCGAGCCGGACGAGGTCACGCGCGGGCGCGCGGCCAGGGTCCGGTGATGGCGAGGGTGTGGCCGGGATTCTGGACGTTGACGAAAAGGGTCGAACCGTCCGGGGAAAAACACGCGCCGGCCAGTTCGCGGCCCGGCACGGGATTGCGCCCGATGACGTAGAATCCACCCTGCGGCGTGACCCCGACCAGGCGGCAGGCCGCGCCGGTGTCTTCGCAGAGCACGAGATCGCCCCAGGGCGCGACGGTGAGGTTGTCGGCGTTGCTCACCAGGGCGGAATCGTTGGGCTCGATGAACAACTCCAGCGTGCCGGGCGCATCCGCCTCCGCCGCCGTGCCCTCGGCGGGACTCGGCCGGTAGCGGAAAATCTGCCCGAGCTTGGCGGAGCCGCCGTTGGTCATCGCAAACCACGCCGCGTCGCCACCCCACCACGCGCCCTCGCCGCGGGCGAAGAGCGCCGCGCCCGCCCCAAAGCCGCGATGGCGCAGGTCGCCGCGCGGGCTCTCGACCTCGTCGAGATCGACCCAGCGGACCGCGAGCGGCCGTCCGGTCTGCAGGAGCGCGGCGTCCCAGTTGCGGGTGTCGGCCCCGAATTTGTCCCGCAAGGCCAGCGCTTGCAGTCGCCCGCCCGCCGCGAGCCGGCCGGGCTCGGACGGGATAAAACGGTAAAGCAGCCCGTCGCCGATGTCCTCGGTCTGGTAGACGATCCCGCAGCGCGGCTCGACGCACACCGCCTCGTGGCGGAAGCGCCCCATGGCCTTGAGCGGCACCGGCGCCACCAAGCCTGGCGTGGCGGAGGGCGGCACCTCGAAGTTGAACCCATGCACCTGCTCGGCGTGCGGTTCGGCCTCGTCGTTGACCTCCTCGCAGGTTACCCAGGTTCCCCACGGCGTGGGGCCGCCGGCGCAGTTGCGCACCGTGCCGGCGAGGCTGAGAAACTGCCGCTCCAGCCGCCGCGCGCCCGGATCGTAGACCAGCGTGGTCGTGCCGCCGAGGTTGGGCCGCACGCCGCCGCCGCGGTCATAAAGGCGCGCGGCGTCGACCCGGACGAGACGGGCGTGGTCGCGGCCGAAGGGCGAGTAGTCGAGCCACTCGCTTTCGAGCTCGTGGTTGCGCACCAACAGCACACGTCCGTCGGGTCCGGGAAAAGCGGCCATGCCGTCGTGCCCGCCGGGAACGAGCAGACCATCGTCCATCTCGTCGCCCCAGGCCGAAAACCGGACGTAGGAAAACCCGGTCGGCAGATCGAGCAGGCCGGCGGGATCGCGGCGCAGCGGACCGAACCCGAGGGCGGGCGCGCCGGTCTCGGCGGCGGCGGCCGCGAGCGGGTTTTGCAACAAGGTCCGGAGGCCGGCGAAACCGGCGGCGTAAAGACTGGCGGAGCGGAGGAAATCGCGACGGGTGTTCACGCTCCCACCAAAACGAAAACTCCGGTTCGCACAAGGCGTCCGGGCGATTGCACGGGGCGGAAAGCGCGCCTACAAACCCAGCATCGCGCCGTTGCGCTTCAACCACGCCTCCGCCTCGCGCCAAGGCGGGCACACTTCCTCGACCCGACGCCAGAAACGGTCCGAGTGGTTCATTTCCTTCAGGTGCATGAGCTCGTGGTAGATCACGTAGTCGCGCACGCTCTCCGGCGCCTGGATGAGCCGCCAGTTGAGGGAAATCACCCCGCCCACCGTGCACGAGCCCCAGCGCGTGCGCTGGTTCCGCACCATCACCTCGCGGACCTCCATCGCTGTCTCGGCCGCCAGCTCCCACGTGCGCGCGGTGAGCTCGATCTTCGCCCGGCGCAGGAAATGCGCCTCCAGCGTCGCCCGCAGGTCGCCGTCCAGCCGCGCCACGCGAAACACGTCCGCCGCCAGGCACACCGCCGGCCGCTCGCCCTCGGACGCGCGGCGAATCTCGCTCAACTCGCCCCGCCACAACACGTGCGTGCCCACCGTCCACACTGTCGCCGCCCGGGGCCGCGCCCGCTGCCGCGCCCGCGCCCGCTCCAACCAGGCGCGGTGCTGCTCGACGAACGCGCGCGCCTCCCGCTCCGTTCCACGCGCCGGGATCACCGCCACCGCGACGCCATCCTTGCGCAAGGTCAGCCGGTAACGCTCGGCCCGCGCGCTGCGCTCGAAGACGAGGTCGGCCCGCCGCGATTCGTCTTCAACCGCCCGGCCCTGGGTCGGTGGAGCGGGCGGCGACGCGCGCGCAACCAGCGGCGCGGGGGAGGCGTCCGACGGGGCGAGAAAGTCCAGCAGACCTTGGATCACGCCTGGCGTCACGGTTTGGTTGGAAGCGAGTGAACACGCCCGCGCCCGGCGCGCCAGCGGTATCTTGCTCCCCGCGCAGGAAAACACGGAGCCGGCGCGCGCGGCGCGGATCGCCCCCCGTCCATTCAAAGTTCAACCCAAGCCCAGCCGATCGCGCCGTCCGCCCCGACCGTCAGCCACGCGAAGCTGCGCACCCGCGCGCGCGGACGCGTGATGCAGCCGGGATTGAGCCAGCGCACGCCGTCCGCGTCGGTCGTTTCGGACGGCACGTGGGTGTGCCCGCTCAACACGAAGGCGGCCCCGGGCGAGGGCCGGCGGGGCGCGATGTGCTCGAGATGAAAAATCCGCCCGCCGCGCTCGAGGCGTAGCGTCAGCGGCCAGGGATGCTCGTCGTTGTTGCCCCGCACGACGCGCAGCGGTTTGCCGAGCGCCTCGAGCTCGACCAGGGTCGAAGGATCGCAAACGTCGCCGAGGTGCCAGATCTCGTCGGCCGCCGCCAGCCGCGGAGGCAAGTCCGCCGGACAACGGTCGTGGGTGTCGGAAATCACCGCGATGCGACGGATTGCGACGGACGACGCGGGGGAGTTGGACGAAGCGGACATGACGGGATGCAGGCATAAAAAAGCCCGCCGCGAAAGCACGCGGCGGGCGGAATCAAAAGGAGGGCGGACCGGCTCGGGCGCGGCCGCGGCGCCTCACTCCCAGTTCAGCACGAACCGGCCGTAGTAGGTGGTGTCGAGCTTCGTCACGCCGGGACTGGGGTTGCTGGTGTAGTCGTTGTTCACGCCGACCCGGAATTTCCACGGCCCGGCCAGGGGGAACTCGAGGCTGGAGTCGTGGATCGCGCGGTAGTTGGTGAAATCCTCGAAGGACGGCACGTAGGTCACGTCGTTGTGCATGACGGCGGTCTTGAAGTGGTAGGCATGGGAAAGGCCCAGGTCGAGACCGGCGCTGCGCACGTCCTCGTTGGCCGGGTCGCCGTAGTCCTCAAAGCGATACGACACACCCGCTCGCCCGGTCAGCTTCTGGGTCGGGAGATTCTTGATGAAGTCGTAGCCGAGACCGCCGGCGGCGACGTTGTAGAAGTTGATGTCCTTGACGTTGTCGAAGCCGCCCTCGTCGCGGAGATACCACGTGACGCGTTCCGAGAGGTAGCGGGAGTAGTCGGCGCCGACGCG
>JAIXVP010000166.1 GCA_027482905.1 Opitutaceae bacterium | reverse complement strand
TACGGCGATGGCGTGGCCGTGGTCGCGGTAGGCGGTGATCACGTGGTCGTCCTTGCCCATGAGCGAGCAGGCCCCGACCGCGACGGCTTCCTGGCCGATGTAGAGATGGAGAAATCCGCCGATCTTGCCGGCGTTGTAGACCGGGAGGCAGCGCTCCTCGAAACGACGGATACGCACCATTTTACGATAGAGCTCGATCTTCTGCTCGACGGTCAGCGCGGCGTTGGCCGGGGCTTGGGCGTGGGGGCTGGGCAGGGACGGCGTGACGACGGGGGCGGCGCCGGTTTCGGCGGGTGCGGAGGGCTTCTTGCTCACGTGGAAGGGCGGTGGTTGGAAATGAAAAACGGGTAGTGTTCGTCGGCGGGCGGGGAAATCAAGAGTGATTCCGGACGCGGTGGGATCAAGGCGCGGGCGTGATTTGTTCGACCACGAGGTCGAGTGGTTTGCCCGGGGCGCAGTCGGCGCGCAGGGCGATGAAGCCGTGGCGGTGGCCATCGTGGATGCGCCACAGCGCCTCGCGGTCGGTCTCGGGCAGGGGCAGGCCCTCGATGGCGTTGCGGGAAAAGAAACCGAAGCGGCCCTCCTCCATGGTCTCGGGCAGGCGGTCGAGCGGCCGGTCGCAGCGGAACAGAAACAACAGCCAGTGCGACGCGCCTTCGTAGGCCTTTTCGGCGATCATGGCGAAGAGGTGCAGGTCGGCGGCGGTGACGTCATGTCCCGTCTCCTCGCGGGTCTCGCGCACGGCGCATTCGAAAGGGGATTCGCCGGTGGCGGTCTCGAGCTTGCCGCCGATGGGCGACCAGGTGCCGAGGTTGGGGGCCTTGGCCCGCAGCAGGAGCAGGTGTTCGCCGCGCGAGTTTTGGATGAACACGAGCACGGCGATCTTGTAGCCGAGCGGCGCGGCGGGGGAGGGAAGGGCGGGGGGCATGCGGTGACGAAGGCGAGCAAACTCCGGACGGGTCGCTTCGCGCAAGCGCGGGCTTGCGCGGGAGTTTGTGCGTGACGCGCCCGCGCGCTTGGCCAAGCATTCCCGCCCGCCCATGAAGTTCCCCTTTTTCATCGCCGCGCTGGCGATCCTGGTATTCGGTATTCCCTTACATTCTTACTGTCAGCCCGCGCCGCCGCCCGGACCGGTTCCGCAGGTCGCGGTGGCGGGGGTGAAGTTCGGCTGGGCCCGGGCGGACGGCGACAACTGGCTGGAGGCCGAGGTGGAGCTGGAGGTGAGGCCGGGCGGCAAGGCGGTGGCGGGCGAGTTCGTCGACCGGGTGCGGACGACGCTCGTCCTGGCCTGCGAGGCCACCAACGCGAAGGGCGAGGCGCGCACCGTGTTTTACCGTTCGATCTGCGAGGCGATCACGCTGGAGGGGGGCAAGGCCCTGATCCGCTTCTATCTGCCGCCCGAGGTGGTGAAGCGCGACAAGCTGCGCGCCGACGTGAAATACTACGCGGTCGACCTCGAGGCGGGCGGCGACCCCCAGCCGCCCGCGCGCGGCGCCATCTCGCCCGAACTCAAGTCAGCCGACCGGGTGAAAAACTTCCGCGACAAGGCCGGCTCCGAGGCGGCGAACAACGAGGGTCTGCTCGTGCCGCAGCACCTCACGCCCTTCGCCCACGATCCGCAACGGCGCGCCCCGACCGTCTTCCGGCGCGAGGCCCAGCGTTAGTTTCCGGGCAAGTTTCGGCTTGCTGGAAATTATCACTACTGAAAAACCCATTCTTCCCCCTATGTCCCTACCCCGCGTTCTCGCAGTGGATTGCGGCGCCGGTCACCTTGCTTGCGGCCTTTTGAGCAGCGACAAGTCCGGCCGTCTGCAGCTTGAGAAACTGGCCCTCGACGCCTTCAACCCGGATGCGTCCCTGGAAGAGGAATGGACCTCGATGATCGCCCAGGCGCTGGCCGAGACGGCGCGGCGCGAGAAGTTCTCCGGCCTGGCCGCCGTCGGTCTGCCCGGCCACCACATCCTTGGGAAATTCATCAAGATACCCACGGTCGAGGAATCGAAGCGCGCCAAGATCGTGCAGTTTGAGGCGCAGCAAAACATCCCCTATTCCCTCGACGAGGTGATTTGGGACTACGAGGTCGTGGCCGAGCAGGGGCTCGATCTCGAACTCATGCTCGCTGCGGCCAAGACCGAGGTCGTCGAGGGCGCGTGCGCCGCGCTCGCCACGTCCAAGCTCTCCGTCGTGTCGGTCACGCCCTCCAGCGTGGCCGTGACCCGCTGCTTTCGCCACAACTACCCCGAGGCGGTCGGGACCGCGATCATCGCCGACATCGGCGCGCGCTCGACCAATCTCATCTTTGTCGACGCGGAGCGCTTTTTTGTCCGCACCATCCCGTTGGCGGGCAACACCCTCACCCAAGCCATCGCGGACGAGATCAAGAACGACTTCACCCACTCCGAGAGCCTGAAGGTGCAGATTTTGAACGGTGAAAGCGACCTGCCCGAGGCCTCGCCGGTGCGGCTGGCGGTGCGCCACGCGGTCGCTGGCTTCATCTCCAAACTCCACCTCGAGCTGACCCGCTCGATCGTGAATTATCGCCGTCAAAGCGGCGCCGAGCAGCCCACCGCGCTCTATCTCACCGGCGGCGGTTCCGTGCTCGCCGAGCTGCCCGCGCAGCTGCAGGAAAAATTGAAGATGCCGGTCGAACGGCTCGATCCCTTCCGCCACATCGGCATCGGCGCGGGCGCCGCCTTGGCGGCCGAGCTCGCCCCGGTGCTGGCCAGCCTCGTCGGCCTCGCGATCCCGCCCGTTCGCGGCCGGAAGACGATCAACCTGCTACCCCACGCCATCGCCACCAAGCTGGCTTTCCGCAAACGCCAGCCCCTGCTCATCGCGGCCGCGGCTCTGGTCGCCGCTTCTCTCTTCCCGCTGGTTGTCCAGTCGTCCCGTTCCCTTGCGGCCGCCCGCACCCAGGTTGAGGAGGTCAACAAGGGCATCCTCCCGCTCCAAGCCGTGCAGTCGAAGATCAAGGAGAACATCGAGGCGCTCGACCAGGCGAAGGCCGAGATCGTCGCGGTGCAGAGTCTCGCGGAATCCAAGAACAACTGGATCAATTTCTTCTCCGATCTCCAAGACCGCCTGGTAAAGGTCGAGGACGTCTGGCTGGAAAGCCTGCAGGTTCTACGCGCCGGCCCGACCGATGCCTCCGCCACCGGCTTGTTCGGTGCCGCGCCGGTCGCGACCGAGCCGCAACTCGACGCCGATGGCAACCCCATCAAACCCGTCCTGCGCCTGCAGGTGAGCGGCCGCCTGCTCGACCGCAACAATCCCGTGTCCCGCGTTTCCCCTGACTCCTACGAGCGGGTCAAGTCCCTCCTCGCCAGCTTCGTGGACTCGCAGTTCATCTCCGCCGTCGAGAAGGAGAGCTTCGACGCCAACACCCCCGGAATCCTGCGTTTCGACTTCATTCTCGTGATCGATCCCGCGCGTCCCCTCTGACCCCATGGCCAGCTTCAAATCCCATCCCGTTTTCTACACGTCCCTGCTGCTGGCGGGCGCCCTGACCGCCGGTCAGGCCTGGCTGATCTTTAGTCAGAGCGGCCAGATCGCCAAGGAGCGTGCCGCGATCGACCAGAAGAAGCAGGCGCTGCAGGCTTACGCCTTCCAGTCCCCGTTTCCCTCGCGCGACAACCTCGTCACGGTCGAGGCCGCCCGCGCCCAGATCGAGAAGGTGCGCGAGGAGATCCGCGGTGAACTCCGGTCCAACAGCGATGTCGCTCAAAAAATCGCCAACGCCGTGGTCCCGGCCACCCCGACCGACGCCTATTTTGATCTTTCCTATTATGTGGAGCGCGTCCGCGCCGCCGCCGAGTCGGCCTCGATCCGGATCGCGGCGGACACGCGTTTCGGATTTTCCGACTACACCAAGACGGGGCCGGAGACGGAGCTTATCCCGGCGGTCTTCATTCAGCGTCAGTATGCGGAATACCTCCTGACCGCCCTGCTCGCCGCCCAGCCGGCGGAATTCATCGGTTTGCAACGCGAACGCCCGCTGACCGCCGAGCAGAAACGCCTCCAGGAAGAAGCGATCGCCGCCGGCCAAACTCCTCCCACCACGGACCCCGCTTCGGCGGGAGATTTCTTCACCATCGATCCGAGCACCTCCGCCCGCGTTCCCGGATTCGTGGAAACCCAGCCATTCCGAATCACCTTCACCGGTTACACCTCGGCGTTGCGCAACTTCCTCAACGAACTCGCCTCCTTTAAGCTCCCGGTCGTGGTTCGCTCGGTCGAAGTGGAGGCGCTGAACCGCGACCCCGCCGGTCAGGCGCCGACGCCTCGCCCGGCCGCCGCTTCGATTTTCGGCGATCCCAACGGTCTCGGCGCGCCCGTGATCGAGGAACAGCCCTTGGTCGTGCCAACCGAGTCCCGCTTCACCGTCACCGTGGAGATCGTTTCGCTCGTCGATAAAAACCAGGCGCCCGCCGCCACCCCCTGAGCCCCATGTCCGCCAAGACCAACGACACCCTTTTCATCGCCGCCGGCGGCCTGGTTTTTCTCGGCGCCTGCGGCTGGGCCTTCCTTCAGCAGGGCGCGATTTCCTCGCTCCGCGAAGCGGTCAATCCACCGCTCTCAGGCGCGGTTTACGAATCCACGCCGCTCACGCTGGTGAAGCCCGAGACCCGCCAGTGGGCCGTCGCGCCCAAGCAGACCGCCGGCGAAAACTGGGTCTACGATGTCTTCACGCCTCCGAAGATTTACTACAATTTGGAGACCAAGCGCTTCACGGTCACCGTGCCGCGCTACACGCCCAAGGTGATCGAAATCACCCCCGTCGAGGACAACCGTCCCAAGGACCGTTTCGGTTTGGAACTCGTGAAGGTGTTCCAGCCTCTCTTCCGTCTCCAGCTGGTCGGTTACGTCGGCGAAGGTCCCAAGGCCAAGGGCAATTTCCTCAAGGTCCAGACCGACGAGGTTGTGTTCGGCACCAGCGGTAAAAAGATCCCCGACCTTAATCTCGAAATCGTCAGCTTCTCGGCCGAGCGCCGCAAGGTCGCGGTCGAGGGCGGCACGCCCATCATCGAGACCGTCGCGCTCGCCGTCGTCCGTGACACCGTCACCGGCGTGGAGACCAAGCTTGACGCCAATGTCCGCACCCCAGAGGGCGCGGCCGAGGTCACCTTCAAGCTCCCCGACGGCAGCCTCCGCGTCGCCAAGACCGGCGATGTTTTCAAGGATGGCGAGACCACCTTCACCGTCGGCGCCCTTACCGTCACCCCGCCCGGCGCCGAGGTGAAACGCGAGGAAGGCGTGCCCAAGGTCACCGAGACCAAGATCTTGGTCGTGCCGCCGCCGCTCCCTCCGCCTCCTCCGCCCTCGTCCGATTCGTCTCTCGATCCGGCGGTTCAACCCAACGGTTCCGCCCCTCTGTTTTAACTCTTGCGCCGACTTTTGCATCGTTTTCCGAATTCTCCTCTTTTACATTCCGTCCCCTATCCCCTAAATGAACTACACCAAGCTCCCGAAGAAGGTGCTCCTGCTCCTTGCGACTCCCGTCCTTTTTTCCCTGACCGTGCCGGCGGGAAAACTCGTCGCGCAAAGCCAGACCGAGACCAAAATTCGTCTCATGGCCGAGGGTCTCCGGGCGCGTGACAGCGGGGACTTGGTTACCGCCAAGACCAACTTCGAGCAGCTCCTCGTGCTGGCGCCGAACGACGTAACCGTGCAGCGCCTCCTGTCCGGGGTGAACGAGAGTCTCGCCCAGCCCGCCGCGCCCGTGGTCGAGGTTGCCGCCCCGGTTTCCGAGCCCAAGGAGGTCGTTTACGCCCCCTCCGCCACCCCGGCCGCCGCCCCGGCGGTTTCCGCCGATTCCGCCGACGTCAAGGAAGTGGCCTACGATCCTAACGCCCCCGCCGCCACCCCCGCCGCCGAACCCGATTCCCCGGCCACCGCCCTCGCCAAGGCCGAGGAGGCCCGCGTGCAACAGCTTCTTGCCGACGCCGACGCCGAGGCCAAGGCCGCCGCCCGCCTCGCCAAAGACGGAGATTTCGAGGCCGCCACCGCCAAATACGACGCCGCCGCTCGCAGTCTGCCGACCAACACCCTCACGCTGGACAAGATCGAGGAACTCAACTCCGCCAAAAACGAACTCCTCCTCCGAAAGTCCCAAGCCCTCTTGAAGCAGGGCGACACCGCCGGCGCCCAGGCCGCGCTCGACGCCTACGTCACCGCTACCTCCCCCGAGAGCAAGGCCGCCCGCCGCCAGGCAGCAAAGATCGACCAGGCCGAGCTTAACCCCTCCCTCCAGCCGATCGACAAGATCAACCCGAACTACCTCAAGGAGCAGAAAGAGCTCGCCGCGCTCCTCGCCAAGGGTCGCAGCCAATACGTCGCCGGAGACATCGAAGGCGCCCAGGAGACTTTCCGCGTGGTCGAGACCATCGCCTCCGAAAACGCCGAGGCCAAATACTTCCTGAAGCGCATCGCCGACGAGAAGGCCAAACTCGGAACCCTGAATCGCGAAAAGACCCGTTCCCTCATGATCGAGGAGGTCGCCAAGAGCTGGCAGCGTCCCGGCCGTTTTGTCGAACCCGGCGTCAATCCCCCAGGGCGCAACGATCCCTCTTCCAAGGCCATGGCCGACAAACTGGGCTCCATCGTCCTCCCCAACGTCTCCTTCACCGGCGTGGATCTCGGACGCGTGGTCAGCACCCTCGCCGCGCTCTCCACCGAGTATGACACCAATCCGGTCGAGGCCGAACGCGGCGTCAACCTGGTCCTCGGCAGCCAGCTCGCCGGCACCGCCGTGCCGCAGGTGAACATCACCCTGCGCAACATGTCGCTGAAGCGCATCCTCGACATCATCACCGAGAACCACGGCTACCAGATCGAGATCCAGCCCGACCTCGTGCTCATCAAACCGAGCGGCACCGACGTCAACTTGGTCAACGAGGAGTTCCCGGTCACCAAGTCCGCCGTCACCCGCATGACCGGCGTCGGTTCCGGAGGCAGCTCCACCCCGGCCGCCGCCAGCGCCGATCCCTTCGCGCCCGCCGCCCCGACCGCGACCGGTCCTTCCGGCGGCGGCGAGTCCGACGCCATCCGCCGCTTCCTGCAGGCGGCCGGCGTGCCCTTCGACAGCGTCCCGAACGCCAGCATCGCTTACGACGGCTCCCGCATCCTCGTTACCCAGACCAGCCGCAATATCGACCGCATCCGCAACATCCTCGCCCGTTACAACGATATCCGTCAGGTGGAGATCGAGGCCAAGTTCATGGATGTCGCCGAGGGCGCCTTGGATGAATTGGGCGTCGCATGGACCGCGAACGGTCGTGGTAGCCCCCTGTTCGATACCGTGACGGGCGATCCGGTCTTGGGTGCGGATGGCA
Organism: Opitutaceae bacterium; assembly: GCA_027482905.1. Lineage (GTDB taxonomy): Bacteria > Verrucomicrobiota > Verrucomicrobiia > Opitutales > Opitutaceae > IMCC26134_A. Next base: position 4,629 of record JAIXVP010000166.1, on the reverse strand, counting down.
ATCCGACCATCGGCAACTACAAGACCAAGTTGGGCACCGTAAATCGTTCTCTGGTCAGCGCTTTTACCGGCTCCTCCTCGGCCAATGGCGGTAGCATCACCACCCCCACCCAGACCATTCCGATCAGCAACAGCTCTCCGACCCTGCCCGGCACGGTTAACCTTGGCGGTTCGGTTGCTTCCCCCTTGGCCGCCGTCAGCGGCGTGGTTGGTGATTTCGACGTCAGCGCGACCCTCCGCGCGCTTTCCCAGCGCACCGGCAGCGACCTGTTGAGCGCCCCCAAGATCACCGTCCTCTCCGGCAACCGCGCCTCCATCACTGTCGCCCAGGAACTGCGTTTCCCCCAGAGCTACGGTGAAATCCAATCCGAGGTCGGCACCGCCAGCGGCACCACCAACGGCGGCGCCGCCGGTGTCACCATCACCGCCGGCACGCCTCAGGACTTCACCTCCCGGAACGTGGGTGTGGAACTGGCCGTGACCCCGACGGTGGAGGAAGACGATTACTCCATCAGCCTGGAGCTGAACCCCCGCGTGACCGAGTTCGAGGGCTTCGTGGAATACGGTGGCTCCTCCATCGCGATTTCCGGCAGCACCACCGTGACCGTGCCCTCCGGCTTCTTCCAGCCCATCTTCTCGACCCGCGAGATCAACACCCGGGTTACCGTCTGGGACGGTGCCACCCTCGTCATGGGCGGTTTGACCCGCGAAGAGGTGAAACGCGTCAACGACAAGGTGCCCATCTTGGGCGACATCCCCTACATCGGTCGCGCCTTCAAGTCGAAGGGCGAGTCCAGCCAGAAGCGCAACCTCCTGATCTTTGTGACCGCCAACCTGGTTTCGCCCGGTGGCTCCCTCAAGAAACAGGATCTGAAAGGCGTGCCCTCCAGCTCGACTTTCCAAAACCCCACGATGGTCACCCCGAGCGGCTCCGAGTCCCGCACGCGCAACAACTAATGGGATAACCCCAGGCCGCGTATCAGATCGGGACCCTAACCGGAATCCCCTCGAAGACGCCGCCAAGTTATCTCGTGTGCAAAACAGTCCCCAACCCTTTCTGTCGATGAACCCTTTCGGAAAATATCTTCTATTGGCCTGGCTGGCGCTCGGGGCGCTCGTCGCCGCAACCGCTCAAACCGAGCCCGCGGTTCGTTTTGAGGTCACGCTCTATGGAACCGGCCTCCCCGGAGCCGGCGCCCCGCTGTCCTCCCTGACCGACGTCAAGGCCGGTGATTCCTTTGACGTCAAGCTGCGGGTTCTCGATCAGGCCGGCAATCCGGTCCCGACCTATTCCAAAAATGTGTTGCTCACGATCCGTGCCGAATTCGGGCAGGATACCACCGTGAATGTGACCGGCTCCGATATTCTGGCCGGCGGAGGTGAGACGACGCTTCCGATTACAGTGACCACGAGCCACGCCATGACCGCTCGCACCGAAACCGATCCGAACGGATGGCCGTATGAAACCGGGGCGAGAATTTCGGCCACCGACGGAAGTGTGATCACCGACAATGCCTCCGGATTCTTTAGCGTCAACCCGGCCCGGTTTGCGGTGACCTATAGCGGTTCAAGCAATCCACTCGTCTCGACCCTCTTCACCGCCGGACGATCCTATTTCGCGCGAGTCACCGCCTATAATGCCGACGGCACCGTGGCCTCCGGGTATCGCGGCACGGTTCAAGTGGGCTTCACCCATACCCAGACCACAACCGATGAATATATCATCAACGGCGTGACCCTGCTTGATCGTGGTGCGGGCTACGACTCGGACAACCCTCCCCTTGTGACCATCGTCGGAGACGGAGACGGAGCCACCGCTCGCGCCTCCGTGATCGACTTGAACGGAACCAACGTGATCGGTGCGATCGGTCTGGGAAGCGCGGGCTCCGGTTACACAGTTCAACCCGCCATCACGGTGGAGGCCCCGCCCGATGATGGTGATCCGGACACCGTGGAATCCACCGCCGTGGCTGTCATACGTGGTTATGAAATTGTCCGCCCGGTGGCCAACCTGGGTTTGGATAACGCCACCTCGCTGATCACCGATGGCGGCTCCGGTTACGACGAGTTTACCCCGCCCGCCGTTACGGTGGTGGGTGGCGGAGGTTCCGGTGCGATCGCCACCGCCACCGTCTCCAACTCCGGCGCGGTCACCGGTATCACCTTGGACTTTAGCGCCGCCACCGGTTATACGTCCGTTCCCACCTTGATCATCGATCCTCCCGCCGATCCCGCCGGAACGCAGGCCACGGCGGAAATTGTTCCGGTCGTTGCGATCGAGGACACCGCCGGCACCGCCTCGATTGTTTTCGGAGGTATCGCCGATCTGGTTCCGATCATCATGCCGGTGGCCGGGAATGGTTATCAACTGGCTGCCGATGACGGGATCACCTTCACTGCTGATGCTTCCGAAGTTTTCGCCACCCGGCAGACGGGTAACGGCTCGGTTTTGAACGTAAGCGACGTCACCATACGCAGCGGCGGCGATGATGCCGGCGAATCGACGTCTTTAACGTATACCCTGAAAAATGACACCGACGAACCCGACATAAACGTCTCCGGCCCGATCGATGTCCACTTTGTGCTCTATGAGGGTGACAGGCAACGTCTCCAGTGGACGGAGCGGGTCAACGCCTCGCTGTTTTCCGCGCCTGACAACGAATCGATCGAGCGTCTGGGCACAAGCTTCACGATACCGGAAAATTTGGTCGCGGGAAGTTACACCCTCGAGGTTTGGCCGGGATACAATCGCAACAACGCTGGCACCGTCGGCATCAACTTGGGTAATCCCCCCGACTTGGCCATCACCCAGTTCGACTACGCTCCCGGCCAATACCGTGGAGGCGACGCCATCCGGTTCGATCTGACCTATCATAACCAGTTGAATGTCGGTCTCACGACCGCGCTCACCACCGCCTTCCCGCACGACGGCGAATACATGATTCAAATCCACCTTTCGACCAATTCGGTTTATGGTGACGCGGATGATTTTCTGGTCTGGCAGGAATCCGTGCGGGGCACCCGGGCCGGAACTCGACTGCTACCGGGTCAACAAATGGAGACCAGCCGTTACTTCAAGTTGCCCGAGAACATGGCGGGAACCTACTATGTGTATGCCCGGGTCAATTCGGCGGGTGGTCGTGACGGAACCGGTCTTACCCCGGAGTTTACCTCCGGCGTGACCATCGCCGGCAATAACACCATCCCGCCGATGGAATCGCAGAAGATTACCATCCTACCCAAACAAGCGAGTGATACCTTCCGCGTCAGCCTTACCAATGCGGGGTCCGAGGCGGGTGGACTCAGTGACAACGCGGCGATTACGCGTGATGGACAGTATGTTGTTTTCGAAAGCCTTGCGTCGCTCGCCGGCGCCACGGCCGCGGACATCAACAATATCTTCCTCCGCAATCTGGACGGTTCGTCGACCACCCTGATCAGTGTCGCGAGCGGCGCCGCGGCGGCGAATGGACACAGCGCCAATCCCGAAATCAGCGCGGATGGCCGTTATGTTGTCTTCCAGTCGTCGGCCTCCAACCTGGTCGCGGGTGACAGCAACGGATTGCAGGATATCTTTGTTCGTGATACCCAGCTCGATATCACCCGGCGTTTGAGCGTGAATCCCGTCACCGGCAAACAAGCCAATGCGGGTAGTCAGCTTCCCTCGGTCAGTGCCGACGGGCGCTATGTCGTCTTTGAATCTTCCGCCACCAATCTATCCACGGTAACCGCGCCAAGCGGTGTGACGCAGATTTATTTGTATGACCGCGACGCCGATGGCGATGGTATCTATGATGAATTGGATTCCGGCGCGCGCACCCTGACGGTTGTCACGCAGGTTTCCAACACCGCCGGCGCCAGCTCGAGCACGCAGCCTCGCATTTCCGCCGATGGCAACTACGTGGCGTTCATCACCCGTTGTAGCACGTTCCTGGGTCTGCCCACCGATTCGCCCTACACCCAGATCGTGCGTTGGTCGCGCGTTTCGGACCAGTTCAAGCCCGTCACGACCAGCTTGAGTTCAGCGGGGGATTTGGGTGATTATAACAGCGCGTTTCCCGCGATCAACGCCGACGGATCATATATCGCCTTCGCCTCTTTGGCGCAGAATCTTGAGTCGGTTCCCGGCTTCTACTTTTATAATATTCCCCACGTCTTCCGTGCTTCGATGGATGCGTCCGGTGTCGTCGGTGAGATCAAACGTATGAATTCCCGGTCGGGCTCCATTTTGGACGAACCTGATAATCCCCTCAGTTCGAGCATCTTCGCTCCGGACTTGGGCAGCTACGAACCCTCCATCAGCGACGACGGTCAATTGGTGGCCTTTGCGAGCGAGTCACAGAACCTGCTCGCGCCCGTGCCCGTCAAGAGCGTGGACCGGACCACCTTTACAAGTTTGTATGTGTATAATTCCACGGATACGAATTACTCCGCCGACGTATACCTCTATAATCTCGATTCCACCCTGCCCGCCCCGACCGTGGAGCGCGCCTCGGTCAGCCGGTTTGGTTACGAAGCCACGATCTACATGGAAGCCGCGTTTAGCTCGAATCTCAACCGCCCTGTCAGCCGGCGCCCTGTGATCTCCGGCAACGGTCGGTATGTCGCGTTCAGTTCGTCGGCGGAAGGT
>JAIXVP010000314.1 GCA_027482905.1 Opitutaceae bacterium | reverse complement strand
CGTCAAGATCTCGGCCGACGTGATCGCGAAGGTCCGCGCCTACATCGCCAGCAATCGCGACAACCAGGTGGATTCCGACGCGGCGAAGATCCCGCCCGAACTGAAGATCGACGTCTGCTATCTGATCCTCGCGCCGATGCTCGGCCGACTCGGCATAGCCCTGACCAAGGACCAATCTGACGCCCTGGCGCTCGCACAGACCACGCTGGTCGGCCTGCGGGACAAGAAGCTCGTCGTCTCCGCGCCCGACGATCCGGTCGCCCCCGCCGTCCAGCCCGAGCAGGGCACGGGTTACTTTGGCTCCGCCACGAAGATCGAACTCTGACCCACCCCGACCATGCACGACGACGAATCCATCCCCTTCACCCTGCCCAAGGCCAAGCCCGTCATCGCCTGGCCGGGCGGAAAGGCGCGGCTGCTCAAGCACATCCTGCCGCTCATTCCGGCCCACGTGTGCTACGTCGAGCCCTTCTTCGGCGGCGGCGCGGTGTTCTTCGCCCACGAGCCGAGCGCCCACGAGGTGATCAACGACCTGAACGGCGACCTCGTCACGTTCCTGCGCTGCGCGAAGTTCCACCTGGATCCGCTGCTCGATGAGATGGACCTCGTCCTAAACTCCCGCCGCGAGTTCGACGACTACCTCGCCCAGCCCGGCCTGACCGACATCCAACGCGCCGCCCGGTGGTTCATCCGTCACCGCCTCTCCTTCGGCGGCATGGGCAAGACCTTCGCGGTCTCGCGCACCGCGCCGCTGCCCTCCCGCTCGCAGCGCCTGCTCGCCCTGCGCGCGCTCTCGCATCGGCTCGACCGCACCGTGATCGAGAACCGCGACTGGTCGCGCGTCCTGGAACTCTACGACTCGCCGCAGACTTTCTTCTTCATGGATCCGCCCTACCGCGACGCGGGCGGCGCGGCCTACGCCGGCTGGTCCGAGCACGAGATCGCGCGTTTCGCGGCGGCGGTGCAGGCCTTGCAAGGCTCCTGGATGGTGACCTTCCAGGACTGCGCGGAGATCCGCGCGGCCTTCGCCGGCCACACCATCGTGGCGGTGGACCGCGCCAACGGCATCGGCGCGACCAAGCAGGGCCAGACCGGCGTCCGCTACCGCGAGGTCATCATCACCAGCCCGACCCGCGCCGTGAAGCGCAAGGCCGCCTGACCGGCCCCGCGCCGGAATGACCAATGACCAATTCCCAATGAAAAACACGATCACCCGAGACCAGATCGACGCGCTGATGGCGGCCGCCGAGATCGACGTCTGCACGAAGTTCGAGAAGGTTACCGTCGTCACCGTCAAGCTGCCCAATGGTTTCGTCCTGGTCGAAGCGAGCGGCGCGGTCGACAAGGCCAACTACAGCGAAGAGATGGGCCGCAAGGTGTGCCTCGACCGCATCGCCACCAAGCTCTGGTCGTTCGAGGGCTACGCGCTCTCCTCCCGGATCGCGGCGGAACGCAACAGCACGCCCGGCGACGACGCCATCGTCTGATCCCATGCTCTTAGACTCGCCCATTCCTTTCCGCGAAGCGGTGGCCTCGGCGGCCGCGCGCGGGCTCCTGCCCACCTCGGCCACCTCGGCCGAGCTGCAGGCGCTGGATCCGGCGATCAAGCGGCGAGCGACCTTCTCCGCCACCGTCGAGAGCGTGCGCGTGCTCCAGGGCCTCTCCGCCGGGGTGGACGCCGTGCTCGCCGGCACCTCCACCCAGAAGGAGGTCCGCGAGCGTCTCCTCGATCTCCACTTCGCCCTCGGCACCCAGCCCGGACCCGGCCGGCCCAGCGGCACCGGCGACGTGACCTCCCGCGCCCGCGCCGATCTCCAGGTGCGCACACTCACCGAGACCGCGCAGGGCCTCGGCTGGCACGCCCAGGGCATGCAGGCCGACGTGCTCGACGCCTACCCCGCGCAGGAGCTGACCCGCTTCGTGACCCCGCGCACCCAGGCTCGGGACTGGCCCGCCCGCTGGGCCAAGGCCGGCGGCCGCTTCTTCGGCCGCCGCATGGTCGCGCTCAAGACCGACCCGATCTGGCAGCGCCTGGGCGACCCCGCCCTTTTCCCCGACGCCCTGGGCAACCCTTATCCCCCCTTCGCCTTCAACAGCGGCATGGACGTGCAGGACGTGGCCCGCGCCGAGGCCGAATCCCTCGGTCTGATCGACCGCGCCACCATCCCCCAGGGCGCCCCGCTCCTGGCCACGGTGGGCGGCGACGAGCTGGCCGGCCCGCAGGTCACCCAGGGCTGGCTGCGCGACGCCATCCAGGCGGGCGGGCTCGGTCGCTTCGACGCGGCCGGCGTGCTGCGCATGATCACGGGAGGTGGCTCGTGAGCCTCTCCGTCCGCCTCGACAACCAGGCCTCGCCGCTGCTTGCGCGGATCCGCTCCGCCGCCGAGGCCAAGGGCCTCGTCCTGGTCGCGGCCCGCGAAGTCGCGGTCGGCGTGCGGAAACACCTGGTCGCGCTTAACCAGGAGCGCCACCGCGCCGGCGTGGGCGATAGCTTCTACGGCCGCGCCGCCAAATCCGTCGCCGCTAGCCAGGATGGATCCGACGCGGTGGTGGGCGTGGCCCAGCGCGGCTTTCGCCTGCGGCGCCTCGGCGGCATCGTTCGGCCCGGCCCCGGCAAGAAGTTGCTCGCCTATCCGGCAGACGGCGCGGGCCGCGATGCGGTGGCTGGTGGACCGCGCGACTTCAACGACCTCGAAATCTCTCGCCAGATCAACCCCGCCCACGGCGGCCTGCAGCTCTGCCTCATCCGCCGCGCCTCGACCGCGCTGAAGTTCTCCCGCCGCCGGCAGAAGGACGGCAGCATCCGCACCCGGATCCGCGCCGGGGCGGTGCTCGGCGGCGAGGTCGTCTTCTGGCTGGCCCGCAAGACCACGCACCAGGCCGATGCAACGGTGCTGCCGACCGATGCGACCATGCAGGGCCAGGCCGTGGAGGGCATGCGCCTGCATCTACTCACCATCGAACAGCGCCGCGCCGACGGCCTCACCTCGACCAACTGATCGCCATGCCTTACGTGCCCACCCTCTCGATCCTGACCGCGCTGCAGACCTTCCTCGCCGCGCTGCCGCATCCGGACGCGGCCCGCGCGCAGGCGGGGGATAAGCTCTTCGAGCGCGTCGAGCTCCACGAGAACAAGAAACTGAAGGAGGCCCTGAAGGATCTGACCGTCGTCAAGCAGCGCGTCGCCCTCATCGTGCCGGGCGGCGACAGCTACCAGAACTTCCGCGAGGGCCGCGCGACCCGCAGCGTCCGCACGACCGCCCTCGATGTCCTGGTCGCCGACCGCGCCTGGACCAAGGGCGGCCACGAGGCCGTGATGGGCGGAGCGAACAACGTCGGCGTGATCCGGATGAAGGACCTGGTGACGAACGCGCTGGCGGAGTCTCCCCAGCTCGGCCTGCCCTACGTCGTCCTGGCGCCGACAGATGGGGCGATGATCACCATCGCCGACGAGGACGTGAAGGACACGCCCGGCCGCGAGTGCTGGGTGGCGGCCTTCGAGACCCCGGCCGGCGAGGTGACGCTCTACCCGCTCGCCACCTGGGGTGCCACGCCCGCGCCCTGACTTTTTCCCGACCGTAATCCCACAACCACGACCCACATCCACACATGAACCGCGAACGTATCGTCATCGGCGCCGCCGCCTTTTTCTTCCCGGCCGGCAACGCCTTCACCATGCCCTCG
>JAIXVP010000452.1 GCA_027482905.1 Opitutaceae bacterium | reverse complement strand
TGCCGACACCGCCGAGATCATGCGTTTCCAGGAAAACGTGCTCAACGAGGACCGCCCCATGGTCGAGTCCCAGCGTCCCGAGGAACTGCCCCTCGACCTCGCCGAGGAGTTCCACATCCGCGCCGACCGCTTCTCGACCCATTTCCGCACCGCCCTCCGCCGCTTTGGCCTCGGCGCCGACTACACCGCATGAAATCCGCCGGCCCCCTCCTCGCCTTGCTCGGCGCCGCCTGCGCGCTCGCCCTCGCCGGCTGCTCGAAGCCGGCCCCCGAAGCCGCTTCGCCCGCGACGCCGCCGGTCGCCCCCGGCGCGACTCCGCCCGCCCCGCGTTTCGCGCTCGTCTTTGAAAACGACTGGCTCGCCGTGCCCGAACAGGGCGGCTTTTTCCAAGCCCTCGAGACCGGCCTCTACGCCGCCGCCGGCCTGGACGTGACTTTCCGCCACGGCGGACCCTACGACCGCACGCCGCAGAGCGTGGCGGTTGGCAAGGCCCAGATCGGCATGGCCGGGGCGGACGAGATCATGCTGGCCGTGGACAAGGAGTTCCCGCTGCTGATCGTCGCGCCGTTCATGCAACACCATCCGTATGGATTGATCAGCTACGCCGCCCATCCGGTCAAAACCCTCGCCGACCTGCGCGGCCGCACCGTCACCGCCTTCGCCGGCGCGACCTGGATCACCATCCTGAAACGCCAGTCCGGGATCGATTTCGGCATCGCGCCCCTGACCACCAGCATCGCCGGCTTCATGGCCGACCCCACCAAGATGGCCATCGAGCAGATCTTCGTGACCAACGAGCCTTTTTTCGCCCGTCAGCAGGGCGCCGACATCCACGTGCTGCGCATCGGCGACACCGGCTGGGATCCCTACCGGGTGATTTTCACCACCCGCGAGTTCGCCGCGAAACACCCCGACGTGGTCCGCCGCTTCGTGGCCGCATCGCGCCGGGGCTGGCACGACTACTTGCACGGCGACTCGTCCGCCGCCGACAAACGCATCCAGGAGAAAAATCCCGCGATGAAGCCCGACTACATCGCCTTCGTGCGCCGCACCCTGGTCGAGACCAAGATGGTCGACGGCCAGCGCGACCAGGGCCAGATGCACCTCGATCTGGCCAAGATCGACGCCGACCTCGCCACTCTCCGCGACGCCGGCCTGCTCAAGCGCACCTTCGCCGCGCGGGACCTCGCCACCGTCGACTTTCTACCCGCTCCCTGAAGGCGGAGCGACCCGCCCGGCCCGCCCCGCATGCTGCGCAGGTTCATCCTCCCGGTCCTTTTCGGCCTGCTGCTGTTCGCCGGCTGGCAGGCCGCCCGCGCCAGCGGCCACCTGCCCAGCTACAAGCTCCCCGGCGCGAGCGAGATTCTCCGCGCCGGCTGGGAGGAACGGCTCCTGCTCGCCCGCGCCCTCGGCCAGACCGGATTCGCCGCCGCGCTGGGTTTCGCCGTCTCGGTCGGCCTCGGGTTTTTCATCGCCCTGGTCCTCGCCAGCCGGCGCTGGCTCGGGGAAATGCTTTCACCGTGGGTGACGTTTTTCCAGATGATCCCCGTGGTCATCCTCGCGCCGCTCTGCGTGCTGTTGCTCGACCAGGGGCTGCCCAGCATCGTCACCATCACCTTTCTGATCGGTTTTTTTCCCGTCGTGGCCAACACCGCGCACGGCTTCGCCTCGGTGGACCGAGGCCTGCTCGATCTCTTTGCGGTCACCGGCGCCACGCCGCGCCAGACCTTGCTCTGGTTGAAAATTCCGGCGGCCCTGCCCGCCTTTCTCACCGGCGTGCGCATCGCCGCCACGGTCGCCCCGGTCGGCGCCATCACCGGCGACCTGTTCGCGGGCAACAAATCCGGCGACGCCGTAGGCATCGGCTTTCTCGTCCAGCTCTACAGCGCGCAATACAACATCCCCGCCGTCTACGCCTGCGCCCTCGCGAGCTGCCTGCTCGGCTTTTTCTTCGTCACCGGCGTCTACGTCGCCAGCTGGCTTCTCCTGCGTCGCTGGCACGAGAGCCACCTGCCCCGTGAATAAAAATCCCCCGCGCGCCGCGTCCGCTCCGCGTTTGCCTTCGCCGGGCGCCTGAACTTTGTCCGGGCGTGTCCCGCAACACCTCTCTCCCCCGCCCTTCCCCGGCTCCCGCCGCGCCCGAATGCATCCGCCTGCGCGGTGTCCGCCAGAACAACCTGAAGGGCTTCGACCTCGATCTGCCCCTTGGCCGCTACATCGTGGTCACCGGCCCGTCCGGCGCGGGTAAAAGCTCCCTGGTGTTCGACACCCTCCACGCCGAGGGCCAGCGCCGCTACGTCGAGACCTTCTCCGCCTACACCCGACAGTTCCTCGACCTGCTCGACAAACCCAAGGTCGACAGCATCGAGAACATCCGCCCGTCCATCGCGATCGAGCAGACCAACACGGTCAAAACCTCGCGCTCAACCGTCGGCACCATGACCGAGCTGACCGACTATTTTAAGGTCTGGTTCAGCCACGTCGCGACCTGCTTCGACCCCGCCACCGGCCTGCCGGTCGAGGACGACACCCCCGCCTCCATCTGGGAAAAAACCTCCGCCGCTCACGCCGGCCAGACCCTCGTCGTCGCCTTCAAAATCACCCGCCCCGCAAACCTCACCTGGCTAGAGATTCTCTCCAGCCTCAAAGCCCAGTCCTACGTCCGGGTTTTACTCCCCGCCCCGGGCTCCCCGCTCCCCGCTCTAGCCGCCCACCGCCTCGACGACCTCCTAGCCGAACCGTCCCCGCTCGCCGCCGCGACGCACCTCTTCGTCGCCCAAGATCGCATCACCCTGAATCCCGACGCGCGCACCCGTTTCCTCGAAGCCGCCGAGCAGGCCCTCCACTTCGGCCAGGGCCAACTCCACCTCTTCGCCCCCTCGCCCGAAACGCCCGGCCCCGTGCTCCCGGCTCCCAGCTTCACGCCCGCAGGGCACTTCTCCCGCGGCCTGCACTCGCCCGAAACCGGCCGCACTTTCCGCCCCGCCAGCCCGGCCCTGTTTTCGTTCAACTCCCCGCTCGGCGCCTGCCCGCGCTGCCGCGGCTTCGGCCGCGTGATCGAGATCGACCTGAACCTCGCCATCCCGGACCGATCCCTGTCCATCGCCGACGGCGCGATCAAGGCCTGGCAGGGCGAGACCTACGGCGAGTCGCAAAAGGACCTCATCCGCTTCGCCAAAAAAATCGGCCTTCCGGTCAACGTCCCTTTCGCCGACCTCTCCCCCGCGCACCAAAAACTCGTGCTCGAAGGCGAGCCCGACTACGGCCAACCCGGCCGCGAATGGCCTCACTGCTGGTATGGCCTGAAGGGCTTTTTCGCCTGGCTGGAGAAGAACACCTACAAGACCCACGTCCGCGTTTTCCTGTCCCGCTACCGCGCCTACAACCCCTGCCCCGACTGCCACTCCACCCGCCTCCAACCCGAGTCGCTCTGCTGGAAGTGGCGCGGCAAAACCCTCCCCGAACTCTACCAACTCCCCGTCGCCGACCTGCTGGATATCATTGAACATTGGGCCTTGGGCATTGGGCCTTCAAACGAGTCCGCCTCCAGCGCCCACCTCGCCTTCGACTCCATTCGGACTCGTTTGCGCTACCGGCCCCAGGTCGGCCTGGGCTACCTCACCCTCGACCGCACCAGCAAGACCCTCTCCGGCGGCGAGA
>JAIXVP010000124.1 GCA_027482905.1 Opitutaceae bacterium | reverse complement strand
CGTATTCTCGACAAGGAGGGCCTCCAACTCGGCCTGCCCGAGCTCGGCTTCCTCAGCGACGACCAGGCCGTGATGGAGCGTATCATCACCCTGCCCGACGGGCTTTTCCTCGTGACCGGTCCCACCGGCTCGGGCAAGACGACCACGCTCTACTCCTGCCTCCACTTCATCAACAAACCCGACCGCAAACTCATCACGGTCGAGGACCCGGTCGAGTATCAGCTCTCCGGCATCAACCAGGTCCCGGTCCGCACCGAAGTCGGCATGACTTTCGCCAACGCCCTGCGCTCCATGTTGCGCCAGGCGCCGAACATCATCATGGTGGGTGAGATCCGCGACTTGGAGACGGCCGAGATCTCCATCAACGCCTCGCTCACCGGCCACATGGTGTTCTCCACCCTGCACACCAACGACGCTCCCGGCGCCGTGACGCGTATGATCGACATCGGCGTGAAGCCCTTCCTCGTCTCCACCTCGGTGCGCGCGATCATGGCCCAGCGCCTGACCCGTAAGATCTGCAAAAAGTGCAAACACGCCTACACGCCCGATCCGCGCGAGTTGCGTTCGCTCAACATCACCGCCCAACAGGCCGTGAACGCGAATTTCGCCAAGGGCTCCGGTTGTGAAAACTGTCACGGCTCGGGTTACCGCGGTCGCGCCGGGATCTTCGAGATCTTCGTTTCCAACGACGAGCTCCAGCGCATGATCTACGAGAACGCCGGCACGGCCAAACTCCGCGACAAGGCCCGCGCCCTCGGCATGCGCACCATGCGCGAAGACGGGCTCCGCAAGGTCCTCGCCGGCATCACCACGATCGAGGAAGTCGTTTCCATCACGGTCGGCGACGCCAGCTAAGCCGTTCTCCGGCACCCGATTTTCCCGCGCCTACTTTTCCGACCATGAGCTACGAGATGAATGACCTGCTCGACCTGGTGGTCGATCAAAACGCCTCCGACCTTCACTGCCAGGTCGGTCAGCCGCCGACCCTCCGCATCAGCGGCTCCATGGTCCCGATCGAGGGCCCCAGTCTCGGCCCCAAGGACACCGAACACCTCGTGTTGTCCATCACGCCCGACGCCCACGTGCAGAACCTGAAGATGAACGGCGGCTCGGACTTCGGTTTCGCCTTTCTCGAAAAGGCCCGCTTTCGCGTGTCGGTGCTCAAGTCCAAGGGCAACTACGGCCTCGTGCTCCGCCAGATTCCGAACAAGATGTATGGTCTGCGCGACATCGGGCTGCCCGACAAGGTGCGCGAGCTGCTCTACCGGCCCCGCGGCCTCATTCTCGTGACCGGTCCGACCGGCTCCGGCAAGTCCACCACGCTCGCGTCGATGGTGAACTACATCAACGAGAACCGCGAGGGCCACATCATCACGATCGAGGACCCGATCGAGTATTACCACCCGCACAAACGCTGCATCGTCACCCAGCGTGAGATCGGCGCCGACGTGCCCAGCTTCGCCGAGGCGATCAAACGCGCCCTTCGCCAGGATCCCGATATCATCCTTGTGGGAGAAATGCGCGACCTGGAGACGATCGAGGCCGCCATCTCCGCCGCCGAAACCGGCCACCTGGTGTTTGGCACCCTCCACACGAATTCCGCCGCCAAGACGGTTGACCGCATCGTCGACGCTTTCCCGGCCAACATGAAGGAGATGATCCGCACCCAGCTCGCCTCGTCCCTCGTCGCGGTTATCTCCCAGGTCCTTTGCAAAAAAATCGGCGGCGGTCGAATCGCGGGTTACGAGATCATGATCAACACCACCTCGATCTCGGCCATGATCCGCGAGAACAAGACCTTCCGCATCACCTCGGACATCCAGACGGGCGGCAACCTCGGCATGATCACGATGGACGCCCACCTCCTTAGCCTGGTGAACCGCCAGCTCGTGACCCCCGACGAGGCCCTTGAGAAGGCCCAGGATCAGATCGGCATGCGCGAAAAACTCAGCCAGCTCGGAGCCACCCTGAAGACCATCTGAGTCCCTTCCGACCCTTCCCTTACCGGCCCCCGCCCTCCGCCCCCTACCCATGTTCGAAGCCCACACCCAGGCCATTCTCGAGCTCTGTCGAGAGCACCACCTGCTCGACGAAAAGACCCTCGCCGAGCTCCAGGAGGAGCATCGCGCCACCGGCGTCTCCGTCGCCTCGATCATCGTGGACAACAAGCTGGTCGATAAGGCGGAGTTTTTCGCCAAGATCGCCGAGTCCCTCGGACTCGAATACGCCGACGAGCTGCCGGCCTCGATCTCCGGCGACATCACCGCCCTCGTCACCTCGAATCACGCTCGAAATTACGGCGTCGTCCCCCTCCGCGCCGACGCCCATTCGATCGATCTGCTGGCGCTGGATCCTTTCAACGCCCAGATCATCGACGATCTCACCTTTACCCTGCGCAAGGACGTTCGCCTCGTCGTCGCCGACCCCGAGCGCATCCAAACCCTGCTCAAGAACCACTACGCCGAGGAGGACGCCTCCTTGGACGAGATTCTCAGCAAGATGGGCGCCGAGGAGATCGGTGGCGCGCCCGCGAACGCCGACGACCTCAACGTCAACGACATCGAGGCGATGGCCGGCCAGGGACCGATCATCAAGCTGGTCAACGTCATCCTCGGCGAGGCGATCCGCGCCAAGGCGTCCGACATCCACTTCGAGCCCTTCGAGCACGAGTTCAAGATCCGTTACCGCATCGACGGCTCGCTCTACGAGATGTCGCCTCCCGGCAAAAATCTCGCCCTACCCATCACCTCGCGCATCAAGGTCTTGGCCAATCTCAACATCGCCGAGCGGCGTATTCCCCAAGACGGCCGCATCAAGCTGACCATCGGCGGCCGCCCGGTCGATTTGCGCGTTTCCTCGCTGCCCACCCAGTTCGGCGAGTCCGTGGTGTTGCGCGTCCTCGACCAAGGCGCGGTGCAGCTCGACATCAGCCAGCTCGGCATGCCCGAGGACGTGCTCGAAGGCATCTCCGAGATCGTGAAGCGCCCCAACGGTATCTTCATCGTCACCG
>JAIXVP010000363.1 GCA_027482905.1 Opitutaceae bacterium | reverse complement strand
TGCATGGACTCGGTGGCGGAGACGTCGGCGGCGACCACGGTCGCGGTGCCGCCGGCGGCGGCGATCTCGTCGGCGACGGCCTGGCCGGCCTCGGGTTTCAACTCGAGGATGACGACGTGCGCGCCCTCGGCGGCGAAGCGCAGGGCGATGGCGCGGCCGATGCCGGAGCCGCCACCGGTGACCAGCGCGCGTTTGTTGGCCAGGCGATTGGGAAAGGTCATCGGGTGGGCGAAGCGTTGGAGGGCGGGATCACGGATCGAGACGATAGATGCGTCGGGCGTTGCGCCGGAACAGGCGGTCGCGTTCGTCGGGCGAGGCGGTGGCGACCAGCGAAGAAAGCGTGGCGTGCCAGCGGACGAGCGGAGCGCCGAGCAGGCAGACGGGCCAGTCGCCGCCGAACAACACCCGATCCCAGCCGAAGCTGGCGATGGCTTGGTCGACGAACGGGCGAAGATCGTCCTCGGTCCAGTCGTGCGCGGCGTAGGCGACGAGGCCGGAGATCTTGCAGGAGACGTTGGGCAGGCGGGCGATGGCGGCGAGATCGGCGCGCCAGGGATCGAGGGCGCGACCCTTGACGTCGGGCACGCCGCAGTGGTCGAGGATGAAACCGACCTCCGGGCAGGCGGCGGCGAGTTCGCGGGCGGCGGGCAGTTGGCGGGCGAGCACGCAGAGATCGAAACTCAGGCCGGCGCGGCCGAGCGCGCGCACGTTTTCGCGAAAGCCCGGGGTGCGGGAAAGATCGTCGGGCTGGGTGTGGAGCACGCGTCGGGCGCCTTTCAGGCGGCTATCCGCACCGGGCAGGGCGAGCAGGGCGGCGAGGTCGGCCGCGAAGGTCGTGGATTCCGGCGCGACGCGCGCGACGACGCCGAGCAGACCGGATTTCGGACGCGAGGCCAGATCCAGGGCGAAACGAGCCTCGTCGAGGGCGTCGGACGGGGCGGTGTCGCACTCTACGAAGACGCCGCCGGAGAGCCCGATTCCTTCCGCGGCGGCGGCAAAGTCGGAATCCGAATACGCGCGGTTGAGCGCCTCGAGACCCGGAGCGGCCAGCCAAGGATAGGAACGGGCGGCGGGATCCCAGAGATGGACGTGGGTGTCGATGACGGACATGGGTTTTTGAAGTTGGGAAGCAGGGATGGCGCGCGGTGCGTTCAGGACTCGATCACGTCGAGGTCGCCGACGACCGGGGCTCCTTGATCGGCGTGGGAATCGCGCCGCTGTCGGGCGAAAGCGGAACGGGATTCCTCATCGCGGGTCGCGCGGAGCGAAGGCGAAGACATGCGATCAATGCCCCGCGGCGACGTCGGCGAGGTGGTTGCCATAGGTGAGCGCGAGGACCGCGACGAGGAGCACGACGAGGGAGGCGGCCAGGACGGCGTGCGTGCGCGGGCGGCATCCGCGCCACTCGCGCAGCCAGAGGCCGGCGGCCGCGCTGATCAGCACGAGCATGATCATGTGAACGGCCCAACTGGTGAACTTGTAATCGCCCATCCGGACGTGGCCGAGCCCGTAGAAGAAAAACTGACCATACCACAGCAGGCCGGTGAGGGCGGCCAGGACGTAGTGGCCGGGCAGCGACGGCGCGGGACGCTCCGCGACCGGGGCGCCGACGGGGGAGGATACGGCGAGCCGGAGATACTCCCCGGCGCTGCCGTCCCGGAGGTGGAGCCAAAGGCAATAGAGCGACGTGGTGACGAAGGCGCCGCCACAGGCGAAGATGTAGATCACGTTGCCCTCGAAGACGCCGGCGCCGTGTTTGGCCGCGACCTCCGCGATGGGCTGGCCGGCGCCCAGAGCGAGGCCGAAGACGGCGGAGAGCACGCCGGCCAGAACGCACAGCGCGAGTCCCCTGCCCAGGCGGAAGGCGCCCCCGTCGGTCCCTCGGGCAAGGTCGCGTTCCTTGAGCCGGCCGGCGAAGCCGGAGATCAGGATGCCGAGCGCGCCGAGGGCCACGCCGAAGAAGATCCAACCCGCTCCGGTGCGTTCGCTGAGCTTGCCGAGGGTGCCGTCGAGCACCGGCGGCAGCAGGGTGCCCATCACGCAGGAGATGCCGATGGCGATGGCGTAGGTCAGGGAAACGCCGATGTAGCGGATCGCGATGCCGAAGGCGGTTCCGCCGACGCCGTAGAGCGCGCCGAGGGCGAAGGATTTCACCATGGCCTCGCGCGGGGCTTCCGAAAGAACCTTCGAGAGTTGCGGCACGGTGAGCCACGCGACCACCACGGGGAGGACGACCCAGCAGACGGACGCCTGGGCGAGCCAGAAGGTCTGCCAACTCCAGCCGGTGGCGCGTTTTTGCGGGGTGTAGCAGATGGCGGCGGAAAACGCGCCGATGGCGTGAAGGGCGGTGCCGAGAAGCGGGTCGGGTTGAATCATGGTGGGGTGGGGCGGGACGGCTAAAAAATTGACGAAGCGAAACGGTTCAGGCGTCGGGCCCGGCTTGCAGCCCGAACTCGGCGGCGATGCGGGCGGTGTGCTGGCCGACGCGCGGGGCCCCGCGCGGACTCGTGAAGCGCCGGCCGTCGAGCGTGATCGGGCAGCGGGTTGTCTTGAGCGCCGGGCCGTCCTCGCGTCGCACCTCCATGACCCAATCCAGCGCGGCGAAGGCGGGGTGGGCGAAAAGCTCCTTCCAGGACAACACCTGCGCGCACCAGTAGTCGGCGGGCACGAGGCGATCCAGCCAGTGTTGGGTGGGCCGGGTGACCAGGTGGTCGCGCAGGTGGGCTTTGATCTCGTCGCGCCGGTCGAACCACGACTGCGGATCGACGTAGGCGGCGAGGGCGGGCAGCTCCAGCAGTTCGCCGAGCCGGAGCACGGAGCCCATCGCGAGGGCGAGGAAACCGTCGGCGGTGGCATAGACGCCGTAGGGCGCGCCGAGGTAGGCGTGGCCGTTGTTGATCGCGCTGCGGCGAGGGGGCTGGCCGCCGTCGTTGAGAAAGGTGGTGGTGAGCTCGAATTGGAGGTCGAGGACGGATTCGAGCAGGCTCACCTCGACCCGGCCGCC
>JAIXVP010000188.1 GCA_027482905.1 Opitutaceae bacterium | reverse complement strand
CTTCTCACCAACACTCATCGACAAAAACAGGCAGCCGCTGCTCGCGAAGCACATCAGGAAGCGGTGCGACTGATTGAGGAAGGGCAGCGGCCTGGAGGCGCAATTTGGGAATTTGTACGTCGCTGCACTCATATATCAAATTACATTCAGGCATCCGAAATCGTCGCACTCGCTGTCAGGACGGAAATGCTCACCGGAGGAACCGTTAATCGGAGTTTCTTCACAACAGATTATTTTGCCGGATCAAAGCTTTCTGAGGCACGCAATATATTCTTCGCAACAGATTTAATCTTTAAAAAATACCGTCTGTGAGAAAATGCAGATCGATCGCCCAGCGAAGAATAATTCCCGATCTTATTGATTCGGCCAGAACCCCCTGTTCCTGACCCGCTTGGAGACCGTTTGAGACTCCCGACGGCTGAGAACCTGCTTCGCAACGCCTGCGGCACCGATCCAGCGGGTCTTTTTCGCCCCTGTGGCGTTGGCCGGCTTGCCGATAGCAACCGCTATCGGCAAGCCGCCCGCCTGGCAGAGACAAAAAATCCCTCGCCGGCTCGGCACCGCTGCGTTCCAAAGCAGGCTCTGAGGATCGGCAGGGAATTCTCCGTCCCGATGTCGTGCCGAAGGCACGCCACCGGGAGTGGCGCCGGACGCCGCCGATGTCGGAATGCCTTTTCCGACCTGGATCGGGGCCGGGGCTCATTCTCCAGCCCCCCACACCCCTGCCCTCTGGCGCTGGATCCCATCCCCTTCAGGGGCTCCTTGACCAAGCCTGTCCTGCCTTCGATCCAAGTCTTTGCCGCGCCACCGCGACCAGCTTGGGTCGAGCGGATAGAAGTGGGCAACGGACCAGCGGTCGCGGCACAGAACCACTGCGCCGCATTCGTCCCGCCGCGTCCGGTGAATGACCGGCTCGACCAACCAAATCACATCGCCGCCCGCCACCACGCGGCCAGCAACTTGTTGAACACAGGGAGGATCGGATGGTGGGCGCACTAGGGCTCGAACCTAGGACCCGCTGATTAAGAGTCAGACGGGGCTTCGCCCCGCCCTGCCGGTAGCCAGCCAGACATCCAATCTATCTATATGATAAGACGTCATATCTTTATGCGTCTATCCTGATCCTAGCAGGCTTGAACCAGGGTGTTCTGGCGCCCATGTCCGGTTAGTGTCCGGTTCGGATAGCCTCCGTCCGGTTCAGGAACCGCCGCCTTGTCCGTCACCATCGACCGCGCAGAACCCGCCCGGATCACCCGTGCCTCCATCGAGGCCGCATGGCGTCGCCGTGCCCCCAACACCCGGACGATCATCCCCGACCAGACCTGCCGGGGGCTCTGCCTTGTCGTCCACGCCCACTCGATGTCCTGGGTCTACGCCTACAAGCCGCGTGGCCTGGACCCCATCACCGGCAGGCGCTTCCCCACCAAGTCCGTGACCATCGGCTCGCCCGACACTCATTCCCCGGACGACGCTCGCCAAGCCGCCGGCATCCTCAAGGGGCAGACCAAGGTCGGCCGTGACCCTGCTGCCGAAAGACGCATCGAGCAGGAGAAGGGTGCCGAACGCAGGGGCCAGACCATCGCCCGCCTTCTCGACCTCTACGCCAGCGTCCTCCCCCGCCGTCCCAAGCTCCGGGGCCGTGGTACCCTCTCGCCCAAGGCCGTGGCCGACGAACTGGCCCAACTGCGCGCTGCCATGTCCCGGATGAACGCCCTCGACAAACCAGTCACGGAGATCGGCACCCAGCACCTGCGCTCCCTGCTCCATGCCGAAGCCGACCGGCCTGCCACTGCACGCGCCCGATACGGCGCCCTCAACCGCTTCTTCGACTGGTGCCTCGACGAGGGCTTCGTCCCTCTCAATCCCTGCGTCACGGTGTCGAAAGCCAAGCGCCCGAAGCCGCCGAAGGACCGCGCCGTCTATCTCCACCTCGACCAACTGGCCGCCCTATGGCGAGCAGCCGGCACCACCGCGCGTCTCCGGGACGTCCACTGCGACCTTGTCCGCTTCCTGATCGCCATCCCCTGCCGCCGGGGCGAGGCTGCTGCGCTCGACTGGAATCACCTCGACTTGGCGCAGGGCGTCTGGACCCAGGCGAACACCGCCACCAAGAACGGTGAGCCGCACCGCTTCTCCCTGCCGCCCCTCGTCCTGGACCTCCTGCGCGCCCGCCACGCTGCCGCAGGCTACCCAGCAAAGGGCCTGGTCTTCCCCTCTCCTCAGGCGGGCCGGCAGGTCGACACCTTCACCGACATCAAGGCGGCCCTGGTCGACGCCACGGGGATCGATGGCTGGCGCTGGCATGACTTCCGCCGCTCCTTCGCCACCGCCCTGGCCGAAGCCGGGGTCGCCGAAAGCGTCGCGGACGCGATCCTGAACCACAAGCAGTCGGCCACGAGGGGCGGCGTCCTCGGCGTCTACCAGCGTGCCCAGCGTTGGCCCGAACAGGTCGCGGCCATGACCACCTGGGCCGACCTCCTTAGCAGCACGCTGACAGGCCGACCTGCGGTTGGCTCCATCTCGTATGACGTCGGGAGGTCGACCATTGCACGGTGATGAAACGCAGGTGCGGCCGGGCCTTGAGGGGCTGCCAGCAGGACCGCAGGAG
>JAIXVP010000365.1 GCA_027482905.1 Opitutaceae bacterium | reverse complement strand
GGGGACTTGGCGAGGGCGAGGGCGTTGGGCATGGGCGGACGGTTATGGCCGCAAGAAGCCCGGGAAGGGGCAAAAGAAAACCCGTCGGACACGATTCACGCCCCGTCGGCGACGAAGTTCTTGGATTACAACCCCGCCCGACTGCGATGGAACTGAAGCTCGGCCTTGAGCCGCTCGACCTCAGTCCACAGGGCGCAGAGCAGGCGGAGGGTTTTGGCGTTCGCGCCGTGGCTCTGGCGATAGTGCTCGAAGCGGCGGACTTCGTAGAGCCGGTCGTCGTTGAAAACGGGTTCGTGATCGGCGGCGTCCGGCGCCGTCCCGAAGAGGCCCAGACGGCAGTAGTGGCGCAGACGATCGGGGTGCACTTGGGCGATGCGCGCGGCTTCCTCAAGCGAGTAGGTTGTCGCCGTGCCGCCGAGGCCGATCACCATCACGGCATAAGAGGAAATGGCTTCAGCGTCGTTCATGGGTCTTTGCGGGGTTTAAAGGTGGAGAGCCCGGCGAGCTGGGCCCAAAGAGCCTGCTCCTCCGCCGTGACGGGATGCGGGGTGCGCATTCGCACGGTCGCGTAGACATCGCCGCGGGTGCCGTCGTCCTTGAGCAGGCCGAGCGCGCGCAAACGCAGTTGGCTGCCGGCCTCGGTGCCCGGCGGCACGCGCAGAGCCATGCGGCCGTCCAAGGTTGGGATTTTGACCTGCGCGCCGAGCACCGCCTCCCAGGGCGCGAGGTCCAGGTCGCAGTGCAGGTCGGCCTCCTGCACGGTGAAATCCGGATGCCGCGCGAGGCGGACGCGCAGGTAGAGGTCGCCCGCCGCCGCGCCGCCGCCGCCCGCCCCGCCCTGGCCGGCGAGGCGGATGCGTTTGCCCTCGCGGACGCCGGGCGGGATTTTCACCTGGTAGGTGTTTGTGCGCTCGGGTTCGCCATCCTGTCCGGGACGGCGCAACGTGACCGTGCGCGTCGAGCCGCGCAGGGCCTCCGCCAGGGTCACGAGGAGATCGGCCTCCACGTCCCGCCCCGGCTGCGTGAAAGGCTCCTCGTCGGCGAAGTCGCGCGGATCGCCCGCGTGCCGCGAACCGAAGCCATCGCGCCCGCCGGCGAAGAAGGATTCGAAGAAATCGCTGAAGCCGGTCCCGCTGAATTCCACCCCTCCATCGCCCGGCGTTCCACGCGTCCGGCCGCGTTTGCCGCGTCCGCCCGGGGTGGCGAAGTCGCCGCCGTCCATTCCTTCCGCGCCGAGTTCGTCGTAGTGTTTGCGTTTGGCCGGATCGCCGAGGACCTCGTAGGCCTCGTTGAGCTCCTTGAATTTGGCCTCCCCGGCCACCTTGTCCTTGGCCACGTCCGGGTGGTGGAGGCGGGCGAGATTACGGAACGCCTGCTTGATCTCGTCGGCGGTGGCGGCGCGGGCCACGCCGAGCGTCTCGTAGTAGTTTTGGAATTTCACGGCCACGGTCGCGTTGGGTTTATGGGCTACCCGGTTCGGCTTCGGTTGCGGCGAGCCCTGCGGTTACGATAGGTGGTTTTCAAGATCGGGAACTATGCTGTCGGAAAGGCGCGCGGGACATGGGGTCTTTCCCGACCGTTTGTCGCGTGATCCGGGCGGGGTTGAACACCCCATCGCGAGGACCCTCGCGGCATGTCAGGCTAGAGGCGTGCTTTTCTCTTCCCGCCGCCAACTCCGCGAGGCCCGAGCCTGACGTGAAGCGATCACGTTTCATCGGCTTGGCGGGCGGGGTTCTGGCGGCGGCGGCGGGCACGGCCTATTGGTCGAGCGACAGGCGGAACCTGGTGCGCGCGGATCTTGGGACGGACGATGGCGCGCGCCTCGGGCCGACCATTCCCATTTCGTTGCCCGAGGACGAACGGGAGATCCTGGCCCTCGCGGCGCTCGCGCCGAGCGGTCACAACACCCAACCGTGGTTCGTCCAGCCGCTCGCGCCGCGCCGTTGGATCGTCGGTCAGGACCGCCGCCGTTGGTTGCCTGCCGTCGATCCGGAGCAGCGGGAGACGATGTTGTCTGTCGGCGCGTTCCTGCAGAATCTGGAATACGCCGCCGCCGCCTACGGATACACGTGTCGCTGGACGCTGCTCGCCGCCGCGAATCAGGATGAACGGGTGATGGAGGTGGCGCTCGCCAAGACGCCTTCGCCCGTGGCGTTCGATCTCGCGCCAATTCGAGATCGTCGCACCGTGCGCACGGGTTTTTTGGGCGAAGCGCTTCGCGGCGCGGACGTCGCGCGCCTGCTCGGGGCCGAGCGCGAGTCCATCCACTATCTGCCGACCGGCGGGCCGGAAAGCCGCTGGCTCGACACGCGGACGATCGAGGCCAACCGCCTGCAATCCCTCCGCGATCCGGCGCAGAATGAGCTGGGGCGTTGGATCCGGTTTTCCAGCTCGGAGGCGCGGCGCCGGCGCGACGGTTTGAGCACCGGCGGGATGGAGATCACCGGGGTCGCGGGTTGGTGGGTGCGAAACTTTTACGACGAGCGCGACGTGATGACGCCCGCTTTCCGGGCGCGCGGCTTGGAGAGGGTGCGCGGCGAGGTGGCGACCTCGGCGGGGTGGATTTTGATCACCAGCCCGGACGCCTCGGTGGCGTCGCTGCTCGACGCCGGAAGGCGTATGGCGCGCCTGTTTCTCCAGGTGCGGGCGCTCGGCATCGCGCTGCATCCCATGACGCAAATCCTGGAGGAACCCGCGACGCGTCTCGAGTTGTCCGCCGCGCTCGGGCTCGGGGAGCACGTGCAATTCATCCTGCGCGTCGGCTACCTCGCCGACTACCCGCCGCCGGTGTCCCTGCGCCGGCCGGTGGCGTGGTTCCTCCGGCCGCCCGGTGAACACGCAACCACGCCGCCGCGACGTTTCCGGCCCGCAGATGTCGCTTGATCCCAAAGACGTCGCCTCGGCCGTTCCGCCCGCCGCGAACCGCCCCGTGGCGTGGCATGGCCTCTCGGCCGAGGACGTGTTGGTCCGGCTTGGGTCGTCGGCGGGCGGTTTGACGGCGGCGGAGGCGGCCCGGCGACTCGCGGTCGATGGTCCCAACGAACTCGCGGAGGGCGGGCGGGTCGGCCCGTTCCGGCTATTCGTGCGCCAGTTCAACAGCGTCATCATCTGGATTCTCATCGTGGCCGGAATCGTCTCCGGCGTGCTCGGCGGGGCGACGGACGCCATCGCCATTCTCGCTATCGTCGTGCTCAACGCCGGCATCGGTTTTTATCAGGAACTCGGGGCCGAGAAATCCATCGCGGCGCTCAAGCGCATGACCGCCCCGCGGGCCGCCGTGCGGCGCGACGGGGTGGTCGGCGAGGTTCCCGCCGCCGCCGTCGTGGTCGGCGACATCCTGGTGCTCTCGGCCGGCGATCTCGTCGCGGCGGACGCGCGGCTGCTCGCCTCGGACTCGCTGCGGTGCATCGAGTCCGCCTTGACCGGAGAATCGAGCACGGTGAGCAAGCGGCCGGACCTTCTGCCGGTGGAGGAGATCCCCCTCGGCGACCGCGCAAACCTCGTTCTCCAGGGCACGAGCGTCGCCACCGGCGCCGGCGAGGCCGTGGTCGTGGCGGTGGCGATGCGGACGGAGCTGGGGCATATCGCCGCGCTCATCACCACCGTCGGCGCGGAGGAGGAGACGCCCTTGCAGCGCAAACTCGACGCCTTCGGGCGCGTGCTTGTGTGGGCCGCCCTCGGCATCGTCGCGCTGCTCTTCGGGCTGGGGCTGCTCCGCGGCAGCCCGCCGCTGGAACTGGCGCTCACCGCGATCGGCCTCGCGGTGGCGGCCGTGCCCGAGGGTTTGCCGGCGGTCGTGACAGTCGCGCTCTCGCTTGGCGTGCTCCGCATGGCCCGCCGCCGCACGCTCGTGCGCAAACTCGCGGCGGTTGAAACGCTGGGTTCGACCAACGTCATCTGCACCGACAAGACGGGCACGCTGACCGTCGGCGAGATGACGGCGCGCGTGCTCTACGTCGCCGACCGCGACTACGAAGTCACCGGCGAAGGCTACGGCCCGTCGGGCGAAATCCATGGCGAGGGCCGGCCGACGAACGCGGCGCACAACGCGCCGTTGCGGGAGCTCGCAACCGTGCTACTCGGCTGCAACCAGGCGCATCTTGTTGAGGAGGACGGCCGGTGGAAAACCCTCGGCGATCCCACCGAGGGCGCCTTGCTGGCGGCCGGGGCCAAGGCCGGCGTGGATCGCGTCGAACTCGAGCGCGAGCAACCGAAGCGGCGGGAGTTCCCCTTCGATTCTGACCGCAAGCGCGGCTCGGTGGTGCGCCAATTGCCCGGCGGCGGCCTGCGGGTATACTGCAACGGCGCGCCCGGCGTGGTCCTCGGTCTTTGCACCGGGCACCTCACCGTCGCGGGCGTGGTGCCGCTGACGGCGTCGGATCGCGATCGTCTGCTCGCCCATGCCGCCGCGCTGGCCGGCAAATCCCTGCGCGTACTCGCCTCGGCGCAGCGTGATCTCGCGGCCGGCGCGCCCGCCGACCTCACGGCGGAGTTGGTCGAGCGCGACCTCGTTTTTATCGGCCTGACCGGGATGCTGGATCCGCCCCGACCCGAGGCGAAGGCAGCCATCGCCCGCTGCCATTCCGCCGGCATCCGCGTGGTGATGATCACCGGCGACCACCCGGCGACCGCCGCCGCCATCGCGCGGGATTTGACGATCTCCGCCGACGCCACCGCCACCACCGGAGCCGAATTGGAAAAAATGTCCGACGAGGATCTGCGCCGGCTCGCGGCCCGGGTCGCCGTCTACGCGCGGGTCACCGCCGAGCACAAGCTGCGCATCGTGCGCGCGCTCAAGGCCGGCGGCGCGGTCGTCGCGATGACCGGCGACGGCGTGAACGACGCGCCCGCGATCAAGGGCGCCGACATCGGAATCGCCATGGGCAAATCCGGCACCGAGGTGACCAAGCAGGCCGCCGACATGATCATCACCGACGATAACTTCGCGACCATCGTCGCCGCCGTGGAGGAGGGGCGTGGCATCTACGACAACATCCGCAAGACGCTTCAATACCTGCTGGCGGGCAACACCGGCGAACTCCTCTTCATGACCGTCTGCGTGCTCGTCACCCTGCCGGTGCCGCTGCTGCCCATCCATCTGCTTTGGATCAACCTCGTGACCGACGGTCTGCCGGCGCTCTGTCTGGCCACCGATCCCATCGATCCCGACGTGATGAAGCGGCACCCGCGGCACCGGCTCGAACGCATCACGGACGCCCGTTTCCTGCGCACGATGGCCTTCACCGGGCTCCTCACCGCAGGCGTGGCGCTGGCGGTCTACGCCCACGCCCTGCGCACGCAACCGGTCGAGGTCGCGCGCACGATGGCCTTCACCGTGCTGGTTTTCGCCGAGCTGTTCCGCGCCTTCGGGGCGCGCAGCGCGTCCAAGGGCGTCTGGCAAATTCCGGTCCTCACCAACGTCCCGCTGCTTCTCGTGGTGGGGCTGTCGGTCGGGCTCCAGTTCTGGAGCCAGCATAGCGCGGTGCTCGGCCGTTTCCTCAAAAGTTCGTCGCTGCCGGTCGTGGATTTTCTCCTGCTGCTCGTCGCCGGGCTGATCCCGCTCGTTGCGCTCGAAGGTGTGAAGGTGGTCAGGCGGCTCCACTCCGACCATTCCGTCATTCCGCCGGTCGAGTTACCCGCGCCAAAATCATGAGCCTCGCCGTCGTTTCTCTGCTCGTTCTTTTGAGCGGCGCCGTGTCCGGGGTGATCTTGTCCGGGGTGATTCATTGGCGCTCGGGCGCGCGCGCGCTGCGGGTGCGGTTGGAGGCGGCGCGGCGGCCGATGCCGGGCGCGGTGTTCGACGCGCGGGAAGTGGAGGCGTTGCCGGCGCCGGTGCGGCGCTACCTGGGCTTGGTCCTGCGGCCCGGCCAACCGATGATCGCGACGGTCGAGCTCGTGCAGACCGGCGAGTTCAACCTGAACGAAGCGGACGGAAACTGGAAAATCTTCGCCGCCACGCAGCGCGTGGTCACGAGTCGCCCGGGTTTTGCTTGGGAGGCGTGCATCGCGCTGTTTCCCGGGGTGTCGGTGCGCGTGCGCGACGCCTACGCGGCGGGCGAGGGGGTGTTGCACGCGGCGGTGTTCGGGTGTTTCTCGCTGGCCCGGGTGCGCGGGGCCGGCGAGGTCGCGCGCGGGGAACTCATGCGGTTTTTCGCCGAGGCGGCCTGGTATCCGACCGCGTTTCTGCCCAGCCAGGGCGTGCGCTGGGAGGCGGTGGACGAGCACTCCGCGCGGGGCACGCTGCGGGACGGGGACATCGAGGTTGCGATGATTTTTCGTTTCGGTGCGGACGGAATGCTCGACACCATCCGCGCCGAGGCGCGCGGGCGCGCGGCGGGGGGAAAGACCACCGCGATGCCCTGGCGGTGCCGGGTCTGGAACTACACCGAGCGCGACGGGATGCGCGTGCCGCTGGAGGGCGAGGCGGCGTGGATTTTCCCCGAGGGTGTGAAGCCCTACTGGCGCGGGAAAATCACGTCGCTCGCGTATGAATTCGCTCCCGCGTGGTAGGGGTGGGCAAAAGGAAACCCGCCGGACGAGATTCTCGTCGGGCGGGTCGAGGGCCGGGGGAGGCGATCCGTTACTTCACGCTGACGGCGATGGGGGTGAAGAGGCCGCGGACGTAGACAATGAGCAGGTTGCGGCCGGGCTTGAGCAGGCGCTGGGCGGACTCGAGGTCGGCGACCGGCTCGCGGTTGACCTCGACCACGACCATGCCGGGGGCAAGGCGTTCGACGAAGGCGGAGCCCTCGGCGACCTCGGTGATCACGACGCCCTCGAGATCCTTGGGCGCGCCGAGCTGGCGGCGGGCCTCGTCGTCGAGGGTCTTGGCGGTGACGCCGGGAAGGAACTCGGTGGCGGCCTGGGCGGCCGAGAGGGCGCCGAGCTTGGCCTTGATGGTCCGCTCCTTGCCGTCGCGGAGGACGCGCAGCTCGACCTCGGAGCCGGGGGCGCGGGCGGCGACGCGGTTGCGCAGGTCCTGGGGCGTGCTGACCTCGTGGCCCTCGATGGCGATCACGACGTCGCTGCGTTCGAGGCCGGCCTTGGCGGCGGGGCTGTCCTTGGGTAGGTTGGTGATGATCACGCCGCGCTGTTCCTTCTTGAGTCCGAGTGCCTCGGCGACGTCGGGTTTCAGCTCGTCGATGTTCACGCCGAGGTAGCCGCGCTGCACGGTGCCGGTCTCGACCAGGCTGGTGAGGACGGTGGAGGCTTGGTTGACGGGAATGGCGAACCCGATGCCGATGTTGCCCGAGCCGCCGCGGCCGGAGAGGATGGCGGTGTTGATGCCGACGAGACGGCCCTGGGCGTCGACGAGGGCGCCGCCGGAGTTGCCTTGGTTGATGGCGGCGTCGGTCTGGATGAAGTTTTCATAGCCGCCGCGATCGGCGAGCAGGCCGAGGTTGTCGCGGCCGGTGGCGGACACGATGCCCATGGTGACGGTCTGGCCGACGCCGAGGGGGTTGCCGACCGCGAACACGAGGTCGCCGACGCGGAGCTTGTCGCTGTCGGCGAGGGTGGCGAAGGGCAGGTCGTCGGCCTCGATCTTGATCACGGCGACGTCGGTCTTGGGGTCGGCGCCGATGAGTTTGGCGGTGAACTCGCGGCCGTCGCTGAGGGAGACCTTCAGTTCGTCGGCCTCGGCGACGACGTGGTTGTTGGTCAGGATGTAACCGTTTTTGGATACGATCACGCCGGAGCCGAGGCCCTCCTGGCGGGATTCGCGCTCGGGGATCTGGCCGTAGAGCTGGCGGAAAAAGTCGGGCACCTGGAGGCGTTCGCGGACGATCTTGCTGGAATAGACCGACACGACGACCTTTTGGACGGGCTGGATGACGTCGGCGTAGGAGGCGGCGCGGCCGGCGGCGGCGGATCCGGCGAGCGCGGAACCGTCGACCTTCAGGTCGAGCTTGGGTTTGGCGTCCTCGGCGCGGCAGGCAGGGAGGAGCGCGAGGCCGAGGAGGGCGAGACCGGTGGAGGCCAGGAGACGGGTTTTCATGGGTTGAAAAGAAGACGGAGCCTCGTGGACCGGGCGGGCGGGGCGAAGGTTCCCCATCTTCCGACGTGGGCGGGGCCGGCGTGGTGGGGCCGACCGGTCCTCGCGGGTGTGAGCCGAAATCAGAAGCCCTTGACCTTGAACAAGCTGGTCACGGATTCGTTGTTGTTGATCCGGATGATCGCCTGGGCGAGGAGGTCGGCGACGCTGAGGACCTTGATGGGTAGGTCTCGGGGCTCGACGGGGATGGAGTTGGTGGTGATCAGCTCGTCGATCTGGCCGGAGCGGAGGCGCTCGTAGGCCATGGGGGAGAGGAGGGCGTGGGAGACGGCGGCGCGGACGGAGCGGGCGCCGTTGTCGCGCAGGAGCTTGGCGGCGTTCACGAGGGTGCCGGCGGTCTCGGTGATGTCGTCCACGATGAGCACGTCCTTGCCGACGACGTCGCCGACGATGTTGACCGACTCGACGGTGGTGGCGGAGGTGCGTTTTTTCCAGACCATGCCGAGGCCGGTGCCGAGGGCGCCGGCGTAGGCGGCGGCCATCTTCATGCCGCCGACGTCGGGCGAGCAGACGACGAGGTTTTCGCCGCGGTGGGTCTCGAGGTATTTGAAGATGACGGGGGAGGCGAAGAGGTGGTCGACGGGGATGTTGAAGAAGCCCTGGATCTGCTGGGAGTGCAGGTCCATGGTGAGCACGCGGTGGGCGCCGGCGGCGGAGAGGAGGTCGGCGACGAGTTTGGCGGTGATGGGGACGCGGGGCTGGTCCTTGCGGTCCTGGCGGGCGTAGCCGTAGAAGGGGATGACGGCGGTGATGCGCTGGGCCGACGCGCGTTTGGCGGCGTCGATCATGATCAGCAGTTCCATCAGGTGGTGATTCGTCGGCGTGCAGGTGGACTGGACGAGGTAGATATCCTGGCCGCGGACGTTTTCCTCGATGCGGACGAAGGACTCGCCGTCGGGAAAGCTGGTAACGGTGGCCTGGCCGAGGGGGATGCCCACGTGGCGGCAAATTTCCTCGGCCAGCGGGCGGTTGGAGTTGCCGGAGAAGATCTTCAGGTGGGGGGCGCTCATCGTGGTGGTGTGGAGGGTGGCGAGTGAAACGGAAGTGTGACGGCTTCGGCGGACGCGGGGGAAGGCAATTTTGCGCGCGGCGGGAGCGGCGGCGGGCTTGCGGCGGGCGGGCGGCGGCGCAGCGTGGCGGGATGGACGACGCCACCCTGACCCCGCCCCGGATCATCGCCTGCAAACGCGACGGTGGCGCGCTGGGGCGCGACGCCATCGCGGCCTTCGTGCGCGGCGCGACGGACGGTTCGTGGGCGGATTACCAGCTCTCGGCGCTGCTCATGGCGATTTATCTGCGCGGCATGGATGCGGCGGAGACGGCGGCCTTGACCGAGGCGATGATGCGTTCGGGCGTGGTGGCGGATCTATCGGGCGTGCCCGGGCGGAAGGTGGACAAGCATTCGACCGGCGGGGTGGGCGACAAGGTTTCCCTGCCCCTCGCGGCGATGGTGGCGGCCTGCGGGGTGCCGGTGCCGATGATCTCGGGGCGTGGGCTGGGACACACCGGCGGCACGCTGGACAAGTTGGAGAGCATCCCGGGTTTTCGCGTCGGGCTGAGTCTGGAAGAATACCGAGCGCAGGTGGGGCGGATCGGCTGCGCGCTCATCGGGCAGACCCGCGACCTGGCGCCGGCCGACAAAAAACTTTACGCGCTGCGCGATGTCACCGCGACGGTCGAGTGCCTGCCGCTCATCTGCGCCTCGATCATGTCTAAAAAAATGGCCGAGGGCATCGACGCGCTGGTGCTCGACGTGAAATTCGGCCGGGGCGCCTTCATGAAGACGTTGCCCGAGGCGCGGGCGCTGGCGGAGGCGATGTGCGCCATCGGCGCGGCGATGGCCAAGCCGACCCGCGCGCTGCTCACGCGCATGGACCAGCCGCTGGGCCGCGCGGTGGGCAACGCGGTCGAGGTGGCGGAAAGCATCGCCTGCCTGCGGGGCGAGGCGGAGGGGGCGGAGGATTTGATGGAGCTCACCTACTCGCTCGGCGCGGAGATGCTGTTGCTGGCCAGGGTCGAGACCGAGGCGGCAGCGGCGCGGGCGCGGCTGGCCGGGGTGGTGGCGAGTGGGGCGGCGCTGGAGAAGTTTCGCGAGATCGTGGCGGCCCAGGGCGGTGACCCGCGGGTGTGCGACGACCCGGTCGGGATTTTGCCGGCGGCGCGGTTGACCGGCGAGGTGCGCTCGGCGCGGGCGGGCTGGGTGGCCGGGGTGGATGCGATGGCGGTGGCTCTGGCCGCGCTGCGGCTGGGGGCGGGGCGGACGCGGGCGGAGGACGCGGTGGACCACGCGGTGGGTTTCACCCGGTTGGCCAAGGTCGGCGCGCGGGTCGAGGCAGGGGATCTGCTCGGCGTGGTCCACGCCAACGACGAGACAAGACTGGCCGAGGCGCGCGCGGCGCTGGCGGGCGCGGTGGAGATCGCGGACGAGGCGCCGGCGGCGGAGGCTTTGATCGTGGAGCGGATCGGCTAGGTCGTAGCGGTGGCGGCGAGGGCGCGGCGGATGGCTGATTTCAGTTCCTCGATGCCGAAGGGTTTGCTCAATTCCAGGAATTCCGGGTGGTCGGCGGCGCCGACGGTGTGGTCGTAGCGGTGGTGGTCGCCGCTCATCAGGATGGCGGGCAGATCCGGGCGCAGCCGGCGTAGATCGCCGATCAACTCGAACCCGTTTCGCCCGGGCATCGAGAGATCGACCAAGGCGAGGGCGTAGGCGGCGGGGGCGGCGGCGAAGCGACGGGCGCCCTCGACGCCATCATTCGCCGTGTCTACCACGAAACCGCAGCCGGTCAGGATCCGTTCGGCGAAGCAGCGCACGAACTCCTCGTCGTCGGCCAGCAGCACGCGGCGGCCGGCGCCGACGATTTCCGGCGTGGACGCGGGCGAGACGTCTTCGCCCGCCGGTTCGGACGCGTAGTAGCGGGGCAGGAAAATGTCGAAACGGCAGCCGGCGCCGGGCGCGCTTTGCAGGCGGATGGCGCCGCCGTGGTCGTGCACGATACCGTGGACGATGGCCAGCCCCAGGCCGGTGCCCTTGCCCTCGGGCTTGGTGGTGAAAAAGGGATCGAAGACGCGGGCCTGGGTGGCCGGGTCCATGCCG
This sequence comes from Opitutaceae bacterium, assembly GCA_027482905.1. Classification (GTDB taxonomy): domain Bacteria; phylum Verrucomicrobiota; class Verrucomicrobiia; order Opitutales; family Opitutaceae; genus IMCC26134_A. The sequence goes on along the minus strand of JAIXVP010000365.1, from coordinate 3,412 downwards.
CAGCCGTCATCGGAGATGGACAGGCGAAGGGCGGGGCCGGGCGCGCAGGCCAGACCGTCATCCGGGAGGATCTCGACCGGGCGGAGCTCGATCTCGATATGACCCTGCTTGGGGCCGATGGCGTCGGCGGCGTTCAGGCACAGGTTCAGGACCACTTGCTGGATTTGGCCGTGGTCGCCGAAAATTTCGTCGGCTCCGGTTTCCTTTTGGCAGCGGAGGACGATGGAGGACGGCAGGGTGGCGACGAGGATGGGCAGGGTTTCGTCGAGCATGCGGCCGAGGCTCAGACTGTTGCGGCCGGTGTCGGGCGCGCGGCGCGCGAAGAGCATGAGGCGCTTCACCAGGTCGCGGGCGCGCATCCCGGCGCCGCGGGCGCGGGCGAGCAGGTCCAGGGCGTCGGGGCGGTCTTGCATCTGCTGGCCCGCGAGCTCCACGCAGCCGATGATGCCGGTGAGGATGTTGTTGAAATCGTGGGCGATGCCGCCGGCCAGGGTGCCGAGGGTTTCCATCTTTTGCGCCTGGACCAGTTGTTCCTCCAGGCTTCGCCGGGCGGCCTCGGCCTGTTTCTCCTCGGTGATATCGCGGTTCATGCCGAGCAGGCGTTCGGGTTTGCCGTCGGCGTCGCGCAGAAGGTGGCCGTTGCCCTCGATCACGCGGATCGCGCGGTCCGAGCGGCGGACGATGCGAAACTCGAAGCGGTGGATATCGTCGCCTGCGACCAATGCGGCGAAGGTGCGGTCCACCAGTTCGAGGTCGTCGGGGTGGACGCAGGAGCGGAAGTCCGGGAGCGTGCCGCGCGACTCGGCTCGGGTCACTCCGTAAAGGGCGTGCATGGCGTCGTCCCAATCGAGATTCTGGCGGGCCAGATCCCATTCCCAGACGCCGATGCGGGATGCCCGCATGACCAGGTCGAGCCGGCGGAGGAGGGTTTGTTGGACGGCTTCCTGGCGCTTGGCCTGATCGATGTCGGTGTGGGTGCCGATCATGCGCCTGGGACGGCCGGGGCCGATCCACTCCACGACCTGGCCGCGGGCGAGGATCCACTTCCAGGATCCGTCGGAGCAGCGCATGCGATGTTCCAGATAAGTGATTTTGGTGGCGCCCGTGAAATGCTCCGCTACGGCGACGGAGGCCGCCGGCAGGTCGTCGGGATGGACCAGATCCCGCCACACCTGGATGGTATCCCCGAGGTCTGTTTCGGCGTAGCCGAGCATGGATTTCCAGCGGCGGGAGTAGTAGACGGCGCCGGTTTCGACGTTCCAGTCCCAGAGGCCGTCGCCGGCGCCGTCGAGGGCGAAGCGCCAGCGGGTCTCGGTCTCGCGCATGGCGGCCTCGACGCGTTTGCGCTCGGTGATGTCGCGGTTGTAGGAGAGGATGCAGGGTCGGCCGTCGATCTCGGTGCGGCGGGCCGTGACCTCGATGGGAAACTCGGAGCCGTCCTTGCGCCGGTGGCTGACCTCGAAGCGCAGGGCCTCGCCGGCGAGGAGGCGGCGCATGCGCTCGGGGACGTGGCGGGCCGAATCGGGTGTATCCAATTCGGATATACTCATGGCCAGCAGCTCCTCGCGGGTGTAGCCGTGGAGGCTGGCGCCGAGCTCGTTCACGTCCAAAATGCGGCCCAGCGCGTCCGGGTCGCCGTCGACCAGGAAAACCGGGTCGGGGGCGGAATCGAAGAGGATGCGGTAGCGTTGCTCGGCGGTGCGCAGCTCCGCCTCGACGCGACGCTGTTCCTCGAGCAGGAGCTGGAGGGCCTGGCGGGCGCGGTTGGTTTCCGCCAGCTGGCGGGCGAGTTCCTGCTGGACGCGCGACTCGCGTTCATCCGCCTCGCGTTGCAGGATCAAGACCGCCCGCGACGTCTCGAGGGCGGCGGCCCGCAGCTTCGCCGTGTCGCCTGGCTCGGAACGGGTTTGGGGGCGCGACACGGGGTTTTGGGGTCAAGGGCGGCGGGAAAGGATGGCGGCGGCCAGGGCGGTGCCCTCGACGCGGGCGCGGATCTTGGCGAAGGCGGTGTCCCGGCTGGTCGACAAGTCGTCGCAGAAAGGCGCGAAGCCGCAGTCGTCGGTCGTGCCGAGCTGCGCGGGCGGGATGTAGGCGGCGGCCTCAAGCACGCGGTCGCGGACCTCCTCGGCGGTCTCGATCCGCGGGTCGAGGACGTCGATCACGCCGACAAACACCCGTTGTCCGGGGCGGAGGTGGCGGCGGATCAGGTCGAGGACGCGGGAACGGTCGGGTTCGCGGGCGAGGGCGACGTAGAAGTTGCCGGCCTTCAGCTCGAAGAGGCTGGGCAGGAGCTCGGCGTAGTCGACGTCGGCGCTGTGGGTCGAGTCGCGGTCGCCGCCGGGGCAGGTGTGGATGCCGATGCGGGCGCGCTCCTCGTCGCTGAAGCGCGAGAGCGCGAGGTTGTTGAGCCGGATAAAATCGGCCAGGAGCGCGCCGCTCGGGTCGAGTTTGCAGGCCAGGCGGCCCTCGGTGAAATCGACCTGCACGCAGTGGGCGCCGGCGGCGAGGCAGCCGGCGATCTCCAATTCGTGTTCGGCGAGCAGATCTTCGAAAAACTGTTCGCGGTCGTAGCCGGGCAGAGGTTCCGCGGGGTAGAAAAGGCTGAGGGCGGACGGCGAGATCACGGCCTGTTTCACCGGCAGCCGGGTGTGGCGCACCGCGAAGGCGGCGTGGCGGTCGGCGCGGTTGGCGTAGCGGAAGGGGCCGGCGGTGAGGCGGGGCCAGACACGGTAGTGGTCGAGGAAAACCAGGCGGAAACCGTCGGGGGCGAAGTTGGGCAGGCCGTGGACGCAGTAGTCGGCGAAATTATGGGTCTTGCGCTGTTCGCCGTCGGACGCGACCGGGGAGCCGGTGGCCTCGAAGCGACGCAGGGTGTCGAGCACGGCCTCGTCGCACAGCGCTTGAAGCTGTGAATCGGAAAGGCGGCCGTTTTCGTGGGCTTGGATCGCGGCGATCAGTTCAGGGGAACGCGGCAGGGAGCCGATGGGTTCGGTGGGGATGGTCACGGTGGGGAGCGCGAAACCGAAGGGGTATGGGGAGCCTCGTTTTGCACGGACCGGGGCTGAAGCGGAACCTGGGACAGAACCGGCGCCGGCGCGAATCAAAAAAACACCCGCGTCCTCGCGTAGCGTCGAGGGGCGCGGGTTTGCGTAAACACGAGCGCGACCGAGGCCGAGCGCGCAGGTTGCGGGCGTCGGCGGCGGAGGGCGGCGGGTCAGCCCGCGTGACGTTCGGCGGCGTCGAGGGCCTCGGTGGCGGCCTCCCACTTGGCGGTGGCGGCGCTGACCTGCTCCGTGATGGTGCTCAGCTCGATGTTCAGGCGGTGAAAGCGGCTCTTGTCGGCGTAGGTGGCGGGATCCTCGAGCGCGGCGGTGATCTCGTTTTGCTTCGTCTCCAGCTCGGACACGATCTT
>JAIXVP010000269.1 GCA_027482905.1 Opitutaceae bacterium | reverse complement strand
TCGCCGAGCTCCTTGGTCTCGAGCACGCGGATGGGGCCGGGCTCGGAGGCGCTGGCGGCGGCGTCGAGGGCCTCGTCGGCGTTCGTCACCATGGTGCGTTGATACCAGGTGGCGCGGAGGTTGCGGCAGTGGTTGAGGGTGATCTGGTAGAGCCAGGTGCGCACGGCGGAGTCGCCGCGAAAGCCGGCGAGACCGCGAAAAGCCTTCAGGAAAACATCGTGGGTCACGTCCTCGGCGAGCGCGGGCTGGCCGAGGAGCCGGAGGGCGAGGTAGTAGACCGCCGAGGCGTGCGCGGAGTAAAGCGACTCGAACGCGGCGTCGCCAGGCCCGACCGGGGGTTCGGGGGCGGGGGCGCAGGCGAGGGAGGAGCGTCCGAGGAACGGCATCGCAGGCTTGGACAGGGCGACGGCGTGATCCTCACGCGGAATCGCAACGGAGTCAGCGCAAATGCCGGAAAAACGCGCGGCGGGCTTTGACGCGGCGGGTCGGCGGGGCTCCTTGCGGCGCCATGATCAAGCCCGGCCAAAAACTAAAGACCAACTTCAAGCTCAAGATCGTCCGCGACGGCGCCGAAGCCGAGGTCGCGTTCAAGGACCTGCTCGACCGGCCGACCATCGTGTCGGTCTACATGAAGAACAACACCGGTTCCTGCGACAAACAGAACGACTCCCTCGCCGCCCACGCGGCCGAGATCGCCAAGCGCGGCTACCACCTCGTCGCTCTCTCCCGCGACACCTGCGGCTCGCACCTCAAATACGCGGTGAAGAAAAAAATCACCTACACCCTGGCCAGCGATCCGGACGACCTCTTTCCCAAGGCGGCGGACGCGATCGTGGAGAAATCGATGTATGGGAAGACCTACGAGGGACCGGCGCGGGCGGCTTTCGTGATCGCGAAAGACGGCACGGTCCTGGCGGTGGCGGAGAAGGTCGACACCAAGGACCACGCGGCGCAGCTGTTGGTGCTACTCGACGGGTTGAAGACGAAGGCCTGAATCGGTCGGGCGAGGCGGCTTGCCGCGCGCGGGGCGGACCTTTCATGGTCGTCGCATGTCCAGTCCCCGTGCCGACTCCTCCGCCCCGTCCTTGCAGGAACTACGCGCCTCGCGCGGCCGTCCGGTTTCGCCCTGGCAGAAGTATCGCGTCCTCCTGATCGCGGGCGGACTGGCGGTGGCGACGGTGTTGTTCGGGTTTTTCGGCCTGCCGCCCATCCTCCGGGCGCAGGCGGTCCAGCGACTGTCGGCGCAGCTTGGACGCGCGGTGACCATCGAGCGCGTGCGCGTCAACCCGCTCGTGCTCTCGGTCACGGTCGAGGGCCTCGCCGTCGCGGAGGCGGAGCCGGCACAAGGAGCCTTTTTCGGCTGGCGGCGCCTTTACGCCAACCTCGACTCGTGGTCGCTGCTCACCGGTCGGCTGCGTTTCCAGGAAATCGCGCTGGATGGTCTGCGCGCGCGGGTGGCGAAACGGGCCGACGGCGGGATGAACCTCGACGATATCGTGGCGCGTTTCGCGGGTGCGGCGACCCCGGCGGGGGCGGAGGCGGAAAAGGCGGCGACCAAGCCCCCCGCGCTGGCCATCGGCCGGTTCGAGGTCACCGACGCGCGGGTGGGTTTCACCGACGGCAGCCGCACCCGCCCCTACGCGGCGGAGGTCGGGCCGATTTCGTTTTTGCTGGAGGAATTTCACACCGTCGGCGACCCGAACTCGCCCTACCGATTCGAGGCGGTCACGGCGGCGGGCGAGCGCCTGGCGTGGAAGGGCACGATCTCGGCCGATCCGGTTAAATCCAAGGGCGAGCTGGTGCTGGAGAACATCGATCTGGCCCGCCTGGCGCCCTACTACCAAGACCTGCGGACGGGCGAGCTGCGTTCCGCGTTTCTGGACCTGACCGGGGAATACGCGTTCGAGCTGAAGGACGGCGCGCCGGCTCTGCGCCTGGCCAACGGCGCCCTGACCTTGCGGGAGGTCCGTTTCGGGCCGCCGGGCGTGGCCGAGGACGGCCTGACGGTGCGCCGCGTGGCGATCACCGGGGTGAACTCGGACTCCACCACCCTGCACGCGGAAATCGCGAAAATCGCGATCGAAGGGGTGCGGATCAAGGCCGCGCGGGACGCGGGCGGCGTGGATTTGGAACGCTTGTTCGCCCCCACCCGTCCGGCGGGCCAGCGTCCGATCGAAAACGCGGCGGTCGCGGTGGCGGCCGCCTATCCGGCGGTGAAACTGGGCGAACTCGAGGTGTCGGACGTGCAAGCCGATTTGATCGACCTGACCACGCCGCGCCGGGCCGAACATAGGATCGACGACCTGTCCCTGGTTGTGCGCGGACTGGACTCCGAGCGGCTCGACCAGGCCTTGCCCCTCGAGTTGGTCGTGACCCTGCCGGCGGAGGGCCGGATCGCGGTCGCGGGCACGCTCGCGGCGCAGCCCCTGGCGGCCGATCTGGAACTCACGCTGGAGCGGGTCGGCTTCGCCGGCCTGAGCCCCTACATGGAGCCGTTCATCAACGCGCGGCTGACATCCGGCACGGTGCGCGCGAAGGGCAAGGCGACCCTGCGCGACGGCGCGGCGACCTATGCGGGCGATTTCGGCGTGGGCGGCTTCGCCTCGATCGACGGCAAAATCGCGGAGGATTTCGTCAAGTGGACCGACCTGGCCCTGACCGGTATCCGCGCCACCACTTCGCCGCTGTCCTTCCACGCCGACGAGATCCGGCTGGTCGAGCCGAGCGCGGTGGTGCGCATCGAGGCGGACGGCACGCTGGGCATCGCGCAGGCCGTCGGGGCCACCCCGGGCGCGGCGGCGGCGGCGACAGAATCCGCGCCCGCCGCGGTGGGGTTCCCGGCCGCAAAAGGTCCGGCGCCGAAATCTCCCGTGGCGGTCGACGTCGGGCGTTTCGTTTTTGAAAAGGCGGGCTTCCGTTTCGAGGACCGCTCCATCCGGCCGGTCGCGCGCGGCGGGATCTCGGACTTCGGCGGCGACATCACCGGCCTCAGCTCCGAGGCGACGGGCCGGGCGGAGGTCGCGTTGCGCGGCAAGGTCGACGGCCTCGCGCCGGTGTCCGTCACCGGCAAACTCAATCCTCTCGGCCGGCCGGCTCTCGTGGACCTTACGGTAGACATGAGGGGCATCGACCTGCAGCCGGGGGCGGGGCCCTACGTCGGCAAGTTCGCCGGGCGGTCCCTGACCAGTGGCAATCTCACCGTGGCGGTGAAGGCGCGCCTCGAAAACCGCAAGGTCGACTTGGACAACGTCGTGACGCTCGACCAGTTTTATCTCGGCGAGCCAACCAACAGCCCGGAGGCGACCAAGCTGCCGGTCGGGCTGGCGTTGTCGTTGTTGCGCGACTCGAGCGGCAAGATCGTCATCGATCTGCCGGTGCAGGGCAGCTTGGACGACCCCAATTTCCGGATCGGCCGGGTGGTGGTGCGGGTGTTGGGCAACATCCTCGTCAAGGCCGCGACCTCGCCCTTTTCGCTGCTCGGCGCGGCCTTCGGCGGCGGCGGGGACGAACTCGGTTGGCAGGATTTCGCGGCGGGCTCCGTCGCGCTCGACGAGGCGGCGACGAAAAAACTCACCACCGTGGCCAAGGCCCTGGCGGCGCGCCCGGCGCTGCGGCTCGACGTGGTCGGCGCCTACGATCCCGTCGCCGACGGCCGGGCGCTGCGGCTGGCGCGGCTGGATCGCGAACTGCGCTCGGCGGCCTGGGAGGCGCGGCGTCAGGTGGACGCGAATACGCCGCCGCCCGAACAACTGGAGATGACGCCGGAGCTGCGTGCCGGGATGCTGGCCAAGCTTTACGCCGCGGCCTTCCCTTCAGCGGAAAGCGGAACGGTGGTGGCGATGGCCGCCGAGGCGAAGCCGATGGAGGAGGCGGTGAATCCGCTGGCGGCACCGATCTCGACCGGAGCGGCCGGCGGGGGCGGTCTGCGCCGGCAGTTCGGTCCGCGAAGCAAGTTTTACGTGCGCGGCGAGAATTGGACGAGGCCCGGGGCGACGGTGACCTTTGAGCCCGGCAAAACGGCCCCTGCGGCCGGGGTCGGGCCGGCCGCGACGACCGAGCCCGCGCCGCCCGCCGCCGACGCGACCCCGACCATCCCGGAAATCGAGATGGAGGCCCGCCTGGCGGAACGAATTGAAATACCGGACGGCGAACTCGAGGCCATCGGCGCGGGGCGCGCGGAAGCGATCCGGAACTGGTTGCTGGAGAACGGCCAGGTGCCGGCGGAGCGAATCTTGCTCGCCCCGGTGGCGGGAAGCGGCGCGCGGGTTAACCTCAACCTCAAGTAGCCGGGTCGTCACGCCCGGCCGAAACCACCGTGGACTGTCGCATGGGTTGCGGGGCGTGTTGCATCGCGCCGAGCATCACGTCCCCGATCCCGGGCATGCCCGATGGCAAGCCGGCGGGGGTGCGCTGCGTGCAGTTGTTGCCCGACCTGCGCTGCGCCTTGTTCGGGCGTCCGGAACGGCCGGCGTTTTGCGCGACGCTGCGACCGGCCGAGGACATGTGCGGGGCGGACCGCGACGAGGCGCTGGCGCGGATCGCGGCCTGGGAGACGGCGACGAGGCCCTGATCAGCCCCGGCGAAAGAGACGATCCAGCAGGCTGCGTTTGGCGGGTTTGACCGCCTCGGTCACGCGAGCCGGGGAAATATGCTGGCCGAGCAGGGCGGCGACGGCCGACTCCGCGCTGAGGTCGTCCAGCGACACGACCAGACGGGGCATGGCCATGCCGCCCTTGAGCAACTCGCGCATGTGCTCGGCCTGGTCGTGGAAATACTCGACGCGGCGGGCGACCTGGTGCTTCAGCTCGTCGGAGGCGCCGGCGGGATTGCGGGCCAGCATCACGCGTTCCTCGATCCCGAGCGGGCGAACCAGAAGGCCGACGGACTCGACGAGATAGAGACCGGAGGTTTTCATCCGGAAAGGCAGCAGGCGGGCGATGGTGACCTCGTCGATGTGGACGATGGCGTTGAGCAGGTCGCGGAATTCGCCGCCGACGATCACCTGGCGCGAGGCGCCGCGGGAAAACATCAGGAAATCGATCAACTTGACCAGGCCTTCGCGGGCGCAGAACTGCACGGTGCCCGGGGTGAAACAGCAAAGCTCGACCGGGAACTCGGGCGGGATGCCGAGACGTTCGAGGTTGCGCTGCACGGGGTCGGTCCGGGCCTCGGCCTTGCCGGCGATCTCCACCATGGCGCCGAAGGATTCGTCGAAGGCCAGGGTGCCGCGCAGGATGTCGACGAGATCGTCGATCAGGGCGGGGGGCAGGCCGCGGGCGCGAAGGCGGGCGAGGACCTCCTGGTAGGTGAGATCGACGTAGGCGGCGGGTTTTTCATCGGCCCCGTCCACGCTCCAGACGCAGCCGTCGATGTTTTGGGCGAGGCTGGCGAGCGAGGTGTCGACCATCAGGGAGCGGTGGAAGGCGAGACGCAGTTCGTCCCACTGCTCAGGGGTGGTGCGGGTGCGCAAAGGCTGGATTTCCGGCGCGGAGGGATTGGCATTCATACCGTGAGCGAGTGGAGCAGAATTTCGCGGGTCAGAGCTCGGTAGTCGGCGATGATTCCGGCGGAGTCGCCGGCGGTCTCGGCGGATACGAGCGCGACCGGCAGGCCGAGGGTCACGGCGCGGCGCACGATGGTGGCGTCACGGACCTGGGAAGCGAAGATCTTGGCCTCCCTGGAGACACGCTTCGCGGTTTTGAACTGATTCAGGCGGAGCTGCATGCGCATCTTCGGCACCTCGACGTCGGTGCCGGATTTCACCGCGTTGAAGAGAATGCCTTGGATCTGCGCGGGCGGGCCGAAGGCGTGGCGGCGAAAGCCGGCGGCGGCGTCGTGGAAAACGGCCAGCTTTTCCACCAGCAGGGTGAATCCGATCAGGGATAACGCGTCGGGGTTGGACGGCACGTAGATTTCGGTGGCGGCGAACACGCCGCACTGGGAGGCGCGGAGGACGTTGGGCGGACAATCGAAGAGGATGAAATCGTAATCCTTCTCGACCTCGGCGAGTTGCTCGCGGAACAGGACGTAGGCGGGTTTGCGCGGGTCGGCGGTGAAGTCGGCCTCCAGATCCACGAGGTTGAAACTGGTGGGCAGCAGATCGAGACCGGGCAGAATTTTGCGGCCCTCGCGGTCCTCCACCACATCGCGGACGATCAGGTCCTGAAGGCGGGGCGGCTCGGGTTGGAACAGGCTGAAAACGGTGCGGCCGGCGGTGGTGACCAGGTGGTTCCAGCGCTCGAGCCGCAGCAGCCAGATGGAGGCGTTGGATTGCGTGTCGAAGTCGCAGAGCAACACGCGGTTACCCTGCTGGGCGAGGCAGGCGGCGGTATTGACGATCAACGAGGTCTTCCCCACCCCGCCCTTGTAATTGAGAAATGCGATGCGACGAGACATAGGGTCTGACGGTTGTCGGACAAAACCAGTGGACGCCGGGCTTTCGGGAGGTCGCAAGCGGCAAGCCGGGCGCGCGCGTGACAAGTGAGTAACGGCGCACTGAATACGCAGAATCGTTGCAAAGCCGGTGGCAAAAAATTGCGAAAAGTTACGTCCGTGTGACGCTGAGGTGAATTCCGGGAGCGGTCGGTTTTGCCGTTTGCGAAGCCGCGGGGGGGCGAGCATCGGAGAACGGCATGAGTGTCCCAGTCGTCCCCCTGTCCGCCTTCAGTAATCTTGCCGGCTCGGCCCTGGCGGAGGATCTACGCCGTCTGCTCGCCAACCCCGACTACTCCGGACTCGTTTTGTTTTCCGACACGCTGGGAGAACAGCTCGCGATCCTGCCGGTCGGCGTGGCGCAGGACTACAAACGCATCGAGGATGTGCACGGGGCC
>JAIXVP010000092.1 GCA_027482905.1 Opitutaceae bacterium | reverse complement strand
GATGATGGCGATCACCGTGAGCAGCTCGATCAGGGTGAAGCCTGCGCGGGGGCGGATGGGGCGGATTTGGGACATGGCGGGTCTTCGAGAAGGCGGAATCCCGATTCGGGTGGGTGGGAAGGGGGCCGGCGGTCAGTGGGGGCGCGGCCAAGGAAGGAAAGCACAGTCACCCTGATTGCGGTTGACGCGCACGGCCAATGGCCAGAGTTCAGACAGTCCGAACCATGGCGACCATCCGATCACTTGCGGCTCAACTCGGGTTGTCCCGCGCGACCGTGTCCGAGGCTTTGCGCGGAGTGCCGCGGGTGCGGGCGGAGACGATCACGCGGGTGCGGGCGGCGGCGGCGGCGGCGGGCTACAAAAGTAATCCGCTCGCGGCGGCGTTGATGTCGCAGCTGCGGCGTTCGGCGGGCGGCACGTTCCGAGGGGTGTTGGCGCTGGTCGAGGCGGTGGACGACGGACGGCCGAAATACGCGACCGAATTTCCGGAAAAACTCCGGCTGGCGGCGCGGCAGCGGGCGCGCGAGCTCGGGTTCGAGGCCGAGCGGCTGACGGTCTCGGCCAAGGGCGTGAGCGTGAAGCGGCTCGACGGCATCCTAAAGGCGCGCGGCATCCACGGCGTGATCCTGCTGCCGTGCTGGGGCGAGCCGGACTACGCGCAGCTCGACTGGCCCAACTACGCCGGCATCTACACCGACTACGTGATCCACAGCCCGCCGCTGAACACGGTTTGTCCGGACCATCATCGCAACATGATCGAGGCTTTGGAGCGGGTGCGGGCGGCGGGCTACAAACGGCCGGGCCTGGTGCTGTCCAAACACATCGACGAGCGGCTGCACCACCGCTGGGAGGGCGCGTTTTTGGTCGTGCAGAGCCATCATTTCAACCGGCGTCCGGTGCGGCCGCTGCGTTCGGCGGGCACCGCGGTGGAGGAGGCGGAGTTTCGCGCCTGGTTCCGTGAGCACAAACCGGACGTGGTGCTCGGGCACTGGACGCGGGTGATTCCCTGGATGGAGGCGGAGGGCGCGCGGGTGCCGGAAACGCACGGGTTTGTCTGCCTCAATCTGCTGATGGCGGAGGCGCCCTGCGCGGGCATCGACCTGCAGCCGGCCCTGATCGGGCGGCGCAGCGCGGAGGCGGTGATCGCGAATCTGCAGCAGAACGAATTCGGGGTGCCGGGCACCTCCGCCGTGCTCAGCGTGGCGGGGCTCTGGCGGGACGGGCCGACCTTGCGGAGCGCGGCCGGATAAAAGCGTCCGCGGCCTCACGGATTTGTCGGGGCGAGGCCCTCGGCCGAAAGGTGCGCGTCGAGCGGGGCGCCGGGCAGGGCGCGCAGGCCGGCGAGGAGGGCCCGGGCGTTGAAGAGCGAGCCGGCGGCGTTGGTGTGGGTGCCCTTGTCCGCGAAGAACGCCTCGACCTCGGCCTGAGTCAGTCGATCGTAGCCGCGGCTCACGAGTTCGGCGAGGTCGATGTAGGCGGCGCCCTCGGCGCGGGCGCAGGCCTCGACCCAGCCGCGCCATTGGGCCCAGTCGCGGACGAATTTTCCGTTGTCGTCGAATTTTTTGTGCGGGATCGGCGAGCAGAGCACGACGTTGGCGCCCTTGGCGCGGGCGGTGCGGGTGAAGGTTTTCAGATACCAGCCGTAGCTGCGCACGGTCTCGACGGTGCCGTCGGGCTTGGCGACGTCCTCGGTCTCGTCGCCGATGCTCTTGAGGGAGCCGCGAAACTTGCTGCGCGCGTCGAGGTGGCCGACGTCGTTGTGGCCGAATTGGATCACGACCCAGTCGCCGGGTTTGAGCGCGTCCACGATGGCCTGCCATTTGCCCTCGGTGTAGAACGTCCGCGTGCTGCGGCCGCCGATGGCGCGGTTGACGACGTTGATTTTGGCGGGGTCGAAAAAGCGCGGGAGGTCCTGGCCCCAGCCGCGCATGGGGTCGTTGCTGCGCACGGTCGAGTCGCCCGCGATCCAGAGGGTCGGCAAGGTGCCGGCGGCGGGTTTCTCCACCGGGACGCCGGAGTCGTTGACCACCGGACGTTCGTCCTCGGCGGCGAGGAGGCCGGGCGTCGTCGCGGCGAGAAAAGCGAGGCCGGCGAAGAGAATGCGGAGGAAGGCGGGCATGGGGTGGGGGCGGGGGTAGCGGGCGGGGGGCTGGGCGGCGGGCGCGAGGTCAACCGCGTAGACATGGACTTCGCCGTGGAGGTTGCCGCGGAAGATCAGTTTTTTGCCGTCGGGCGTGAACATGGCGTTGGGCTCCAGCCGGTAGTCGTGGGCTCTCATGTCGACGAGGCGGGTGGCCCGGAGCACGCCGGGACGGATGAGGCCGGCCGCGTCCGGTGCGCTCAACTCGGCGACGTCGGGGATGGCCTCGGGGCGGAAGAGGTAAAGCCATTTGCCGTCCGGGGCGTGCGCGACCATCTCGGCGTCGCCGCCGTCGCCGGAGAAGCGGGCGCCGTCGGCGGAGACGTTGTAGTGGACGGACCAGGCGTTCCGCTCGACGTGCAGGCGGGAGCGCGAGCCGGTGGCGAGATCGTAGGAGGCGAGCCAGAAGCTTTCGCCGCGCGGGGTTTGCAGGTCATACCACACGGTCCGGCCGTCGGGGGAGAAGAACTCGTGGCCGGCGATCTCCATGTTCATGGTGCGGGCGTGGACCTTGGTGAGCGCGGAGCCGTCGGTGCGGACGAGCCAGAGGCGGTCGACCATATGCCACGGTCCCTCGTGGCAGAACATCAGCTGGCCGGGGTCGACGGGGGAGAATTGCAGGTGGTTCAGCCAGTCGGTGGCGCGGTGCACGATACGCAGTTCGCCGGTGGCGGTGGAAATGGTGAACAAGGCCATCGGCAGGCGGGCGGCGAGACGGCGGGCGAGGCGGCGTTCCTTTTGCTCGGCGAAGGTGAACAGGCGGCCGTCGCGGGCGCGGTCGTCCGTCGATTGCATCCATTCGCCCTGCGGGGTGTTTTTCACGGAGGCGCCGGAGTTGGGCGGGAACAACTCGCCGGCGGGCGGCTCGGACTCGGTGAGGGTGCCGGCGAGCAGGCTTTCGTCGGCGTTGACGGTGGAGATGGTCGCACGAGGCGGTAGCAGGGCGATGCGGCGCTCGGCGCGGGTGGCGAGGGACAGCGTGAACACGGCCAGGCCTTCGCCCTCGGGCCGGGTGAAAAACACGTCGCCGGTGCGGCGTCCGAGCTGGATGATCCTGGCGTCGCCGGACACCAGCGGATCGACGGCGCGGGTGGTGTGGTCGAGCAACGCGATGCCGTGCGGGGTGGTGACCACGACGGACCTTCCGTCGGGCGTGAACGACCATTGGTGGAAGTAGAGGCTGGCGGTGCCGGGCTCGTCGGAGAGGCGGACGACGCGATAGCCGGTGGCCGGATCGATCCACTCGCGCGGGACCTCGGCGGCGGCGGTGTGCGTGGTCATGGCCAGGGCAAGGGGCAGGATGAAGCGGAGGGGGGGCATGGAGACGGTGGGCAAAGGGTGTCAGTTGGCCGGGGCCTGCCGGTAGAAATCGAGGAGGTCGCGACCGCGTTTCCGGAACTCCAGCGCGAGCAGGGGGAAGACATAGCGCCCCAGGTCGGGATTGGTGGGGTGCTCCGCGGCGGCGACGAGGAGTTTATCGGATGGGTCGGAGCGCTGACGAAGGCGGAGGAAGCGGCTTGCGAAGTAGAGCACGTCCGGAGCGTAGCGATCCAAGGGGGCGCGAACGAGGCCCTGGTCGCGGATGATCTGGTCGACGCGGGCGGTGAATTCCGCGTCCGCCAGCGGGGCGTCGAAGTCGGCGAGAAAAAGGGAGGCGAGGCGATGGTTGGCGACGCGGGTGGCGTCTTTGGCGCGGTTTTTGGCGAACTCGGCGGGCAGGCGGGCGAACAACTCGCGGGCTTTCGCGGCGTCGCCGGATTCGAGGGTGACGAGGCCCGCCAGCATCAGACTGTAATTGTCTTCCGTGTGGTTGTAGTTCGCGAGGTAAAGTGCGGGGGCCTCCGCGGCGAGGCCGAGCAGTTCGAAGTTGCGCGGACGGCTATTTTGGTGGGGGTCTTCGGCGCGGAGAGCGGTGATAAGGGGCTCGCGTTCGCCGTAGCCGGCGAAGACATGCCACGCGATGCGGTCGGCGAGTTTATCGCCGTAGCGTTCGGTGTCGCGTTCGATCCAGAGACGGGCGCGGGCGTGGTTTCCGGCGACGGCCTGGGCGAAGGCGGCGGTCTCCATGGCCCATCCGGCCCAGCTCTGCCCCGCGCGTTCGGCGTGGGCGAGGGCGAGGGCGGGGCGATGGGTGCCGAGGTAGCGGTTGGCGATCTTTTGGGAGTTGCGGGCGTGGGAGAGGCCGGCGTCGGGCAGCTTGTTGAACGCGAGACGGGTGGCGAGCCAGGAGGGCTCGTCGCCCACCTTCAGGTAGGCGTCCGCGAGGTCGTTGTAGACGGCGGACTCGTCGAGGTTCCGGCGCGCGAGCTCGAGGTAGGGGATGGCTTCGCTCGCACGGTCGGAGGCGAGCAGGCGTTCACCGGCGGCGGCGGCGATCAGCGGGTGGTCGGGCTGGAGTTTTTGCGCGGTCGCGAGGCGTTCCGGCCAGTCCTTTTGGTAGCGGATGGCGTCCGCGTTGACGGCGGGATTGGCCGGGCTGATGGCGAGCTGTTCGAGGGCGGCGCGGCGCCTCGGGTTGGAGCCGGCCTTCAGGAAAAGACGACCGAGCGAGTGCATGTCGTTGTTGCTTTGATACCACAACAGCCCGCGGGCCCGGGCGGTGGTGAGGTCGGAGAAGGAGGTGGCGGCGTCATCCGCCCAGTTCACATAGGAGGTCAGGCCTTCGACCACGTCGCCGATGCGCACGCGGTTGAAGGCGGCGGGGCGATCGACGGGTCCGTCGTCGTCGCGCAAAAGGGTGTAGATCGCGGGCGCGTAGGGGTGTCCCGCGAAGGCGGGCGCGAAGCGGGCGACTTCGTCTTTCGTGGAGACGCTCCACATGGCCACCATGAAGTGGAGTCGATCCAGGGTGAACGCGAACTGGGTGTCCCACAGGATGCGACCAAGCGTGCCCCAGGCGGGATACGCGTCCCCGGCCAGGGTTTGGCTTGCGAGGGCGAAGTTCCGGATCGCGGCGGCATCCGCGCCCGGCTTCGCGAGGGCGCGCAAGGTCGGAGGCAGGCCGGGGAGGGCGCCGACCTCTTGCGCGAGCCAGCCCGGCGCGACGTTCAGACCCTGCTCGGTGGACTCGTGCAGACCGCCGACGCCGAACACATGGTTGGCCGCGTAGAGCGGGCGCGGGTTGTGCGGGATGAGCGGCGCAAACTCCTCCAGGTAACGTTGGTAGAGATTGGGTGTGCGCTGATTTTCGACGCTCACCAGGACCAGCCAGGCGGCGAACGGGCTCCACGGATCGCGGGCGCGAGCGTGGCCGATCAGGCGGTCGGTCTGGTAGCGGACGGACGCGTCCAGCAACGGGAGCCAGGCCGGGGCCTTCCCGCGCGCGGCGAGGGCTTCAAGGTCGCGCTGAGCCGCGGAGTGGTAGCCGCCGAGGGCGTAAACCCAGGCGTGGGTTTCCAAGGCGAGGGTGTGGTCTGGGTGGCGGAGGCGAAGGAGTTCGCAGTAGAGCAAGGCGCGGGCGGTGCAGGTGCTGGAAAGAGCCGACCACTGGTGACGGGTGGATTCGGCGAGCAGGGAGTAGGCGCGCGCGAGGCCGGCAAGCTCCTCCGGGGCGGGGTCGTTGCGGGCCACGCCGTGCCAATGGCGCAGAAGGGCGAAGCAGTTGACCGGATCGGGATTGGCCTCGAGCCAAACGAGGCGATCGGCGGGAACGGTGCCGGCGGCGCCTTGCTCGCCGGGCTTCGCGGCGGGAAGGGCGGTGCGCAACCAAGCGGCGATCGGTCCGGAGAGCAGGGGGGCGAGGGACCGGGCCAGCGCCTCGGGCCGCTCGTGGGGGGCGCCGGCGGCGTCGAGGCGCAACTCCAGCGCCGCGACGGCGGAGGCCGGATCGTCGAGGGCGAGGCCGAGGGTGACGGAGTTGTTCTCCCACGGGGCGTTGAGCCTCAGGCGTGGGATGGCGGGGCTCGTGTCCGTCCGATAGGCGTCGAAGACCTCGTCGCCGGGGATCTGCCCGGTCTCGTGCAAGGCGGCGAGGACGACGGCCTGGCGCGCGAGCTCGCGCAAAACAAAAGCCTGACTACCGCGCACCTTTTCCGGCGCCTGGGTGGTGGTGGCGGTCAGCCAAAAATCGGGCGCGGCGGACAGGGAAAGCGCGGCCAGGAAGGCGGCGCAGCGGAGGAGCGATCTGAACACGTCGGGCAGACTGCGGCCGGGCCGGGGGATGATCATGGGGGAGAATCGGAATCAGGGTTGGAAGGCGGGAAGATTCCCGTCCTAGGCGGAGAGGAAGGGGGCGAGCGGGTGCCTTTCGCCGAGACCATCGAGGCCGGAGACGACGGCGCCGGCGTTGAACCGTGCCACGGCGACGGAGGTGCGGGTGCCCTTGTCGGCCGAGGGCGGATCGATGGCGGCGGCGGGGCCGCTCGCCGGCCCGGGTGAGGTGGCGCGGGCTCCGAGGAGAAAGGTCGCGAAGCCGCACAACGGGAGCGCGAGGCGTGGGGTCAGGCGAGGGGAACGCATGGGGTGTCCGTAGCCTGTTACGATCACCCCACAACCGGAGTTCGGCGTGCTCAGACAGTAAGAACCCCGAGCGACGCGTGCTCCGCCAGGGCGCCTAGCGGCGGGTGCGGAAGCGGTCGAAGAGCACGGCGCTCAACAGAATGGCTCCGCGCACGATGTATTGGTAAAACGAGTCGATGCTGAGGAGG
>JAIXVP010000133.1 GCA_027482905.1 Opitutaceae bacterium | reverse complement strand
TCCTGGCCCCGATCATCATCGGCACGCGCCGCATCCTCCGCCGCATCGGCGGCGGCCTCGGCGGCGTCGCGTTCGGCCGCGGCGGCATAGGCGTCGTCGGCGGCAGCCTCGGCTGCCTCCGCGCTCTGCCCGGCGTCGGGCGCGGCGCTTTCCGCGGCAGGGCTCTCATCGGCCTGGCGGGGGGCGGGCGCTTCGGGGGCGGCTTCCGCCGACACCTCCTCGAGCGTGACCTCGCCAGGGGCCTCGGCCTCGGCCTCCAGCTCCGCGGAAGCGGCGGCTTCGAGGGCGCCGTTCAGCGCCGCATCGATGTCGCGCGCCGCATCCTCGGCATCCTCGCGCTCCTGCTCCTCACGCGCCTCGGCCTGCTGCATCTCGATGAGGCGCTGCCGGTCGGCGACGGGAAGCTGGTAGTAGTCGGGGTGGATTTCGCCGAAGGCGAGGAAGCCGTGCCGGTTGCCGCCGTATTCGACGAAGGCGGCCTGGAGGCTGGGTTCGACCCGCACGACGCGGGCGAGGTAGATGTTGCCCTTGAGGGGCATCCTGTTGGCCGACTCGATGTCGAAGGCTTCGAGCCGGTTGCCGTCCAGCACCACCACCCGGGTCTCTTCCGGGTGTGATGCGTCGATCAGCATGCGCTTGGTCATGGGTGAGGGGACTCCGCACCGCGCTGGCCTGGGTTTCCGCCCAGGGGCCGGCAGCGGCGGCAGGTGGTGGCGGGGCCCGGGAAGCGACGGAATCGCGGCAGGAGGGTTTCCATGCGGCGGCGATCCGGTCCTCTTCTCGGCGGGTCGGCCTGGCGGCACGACCCTGTTGGGTTCATTGGGAGCGATAAGCCCGGGAGTGACCCCTGGCAGACCGTTCCCGGCGGGCGCGCCTCGCGCTGCCCCGGAAACCCTTCAATCGGCAGCCCCCTTGAGCTGGTCTCCCGGACATGAGGTCCAGGCGGGGGCGCCGGTTGCAGGCGCAATCGGGCGGGCGGCGTGGGCATGGAACGCATCCCCGCCGAACCGAGTCCCATGGAGCAATCCACGGGCCAGCCAACGGGAAGGATGCGCCGCATGCGCCGCGCCGGCGGGATCGGGGGCCGCGGCACCTGGCGAAACGCGGTGATGGGCGGCGCCCGATCACCATGCCAGGACTAAGGCCGCCACTGGCGCATCACCGGCCACGATCTCGGGGCGGGATACGGGCCGGGCGGCCGCGCGAACACAAGGACCCCACCAGCGGCTGACGCCACCGGGGCATCCCACCATAGGCGGTGCAACCGGGGGCCACAAGGCGCCGCGGCCACACGCCCCGCTTTGGTGCCGAATCACCACCCAATCGCCGATTTGTGCGCAGGGTGCAAACCGGCGCGCGGCCGGGGCCCATCATGGACAGGCACCGCTTGTTGAAGCGCGCTCTCAACGGATGCTGGCAAGTGCCCGCCCTGCCATGGCATCATGGTCGCGTTCCGGCGCCGGGGGGCGGTGCCGGCACCTGCGGGGGACTACCCGACACCATGCTGGGTCGCCGTGCCTTGGCGAGCCTCGCGCTCGCCTTCGCCGCCCTGCCGCCACCACGGCCGGCCGATGCCGCCGTGACGGATGCCGCGCTGGAACAGGCGGGTGACGGCGCGCGCCTCACCCTGACCCTGCCCGCGGGCACGCGCTGGCGGCTTGCCGCCGCTTCGGGCCCGAATCGCCTGGTGCTGACCACGCCCGGCAGCCCCTGGCGCGGCCCGGCCAGCCTGGGCAGCGCCGGGCCCGTGCGACGGGCGGTCGCGGAACGCGGCGGCCTGCGGCTGGACCTGCTGCGCCCCGCCACCCTGAAGCGCGTGGAGGAGAACCGCGGGCGCCTCATCCTCGACCTGGAACCGACCACGGCCGCCAGCTTCGCCCGCCTCGTCGCCGCCGGCAGGCCGCTGGCCGAAAGCGGCACCGCGACGGCGTCCAACCTCGGCCGGTCCCAGCCCGGGACCACCGCGCCGCGCAACCCGGCCCGCGCCGGGCCCCTGCCGCTGGTCGTTCTCGATCCCGGCCATGGCGGACGCGACCCCGGCACCATCGGCACCCAGGGCACGCAGGAAAAGCGCATCGTCCTGGCGGCGGCGGAGGAACTGCGGAAGGTGCTGGAAGCCGGCGGCCGCTGCCGCGTGGCCATGACCCGCAGCAGCGACCGCTTCGTGCCGCTGGGCGACCGGGTGGAATTCGCCCGCCGCCGCCAGGCCGCCCTCTTCGTCTCGCTGCATGCGGACAGCGCGCCCGGCGCCCGCGGCGCCTCCGTCTACACCCTCGGCGACAGTTCGGACGCCCTGGCCGGGGCGCTGGCACGGCGTGAGAACCTGGCCGACCGCGCCGGCGGGCTGCGCCTGCCCTCCGTGTCACCGGAAGTGCAGGCCATCCTCCTCTCCCTCATGCGGGCGGAAACCCGCGCCGGCAGCGCCCGCATGGCCGGCCTGGTGGTGGACGAACTCGGCGGCGACGTGCCGCTGCTGCCCAATACCCACCGGCAGGCCGGCTTCGTGGTGCTGAAGGCACCCGAAATCCCCTCCGTCCTGGTCGAGATGGGCTTCCTCAGCCACCCCGCCGACGAAGCCGCCCTGCGCCGCCCCGACCACCGCGCGAAAGTCGCCCGCGCGCTGGGCCGCGCCATCCATGGCTGGCTGGCCCGCGCGGGAACGGCGGAGGCGCTGGCGGCGGGGTAGCGCCGGGGTGTCGCGCGGGTTGCCCGGGGAATGGGCTCCGCCCCTTCCCCGATACCCCTGCCCCGCGAAGGGGCAGCGGCCCCTTCGAACCCCTTTCGATCGATGGGTGATGGGAGGGGCATGGAACGCGCTCATGCCCCGTGTAGCGCGCCGTTTGGTTCTTCCGCTGGGCGACGAATGGTCTTTCCGCCGAAAACGCTGCCGCGGCTGGAGCGCGAGGAAGATGGTCCTCGCTGGTTAGGACCACCCGCCTGTTCGGCCTAAAGGACGCCCTGCAGCGCGCGGATGGTCTCCGGGCGGTCATTCCGTACCCCATCGGGCAGCGGGATGGTGGTCGTAGCGAGGAAGCTGAGGGCGGCGTCACCATCCAGCACCCGCATGGGCTCATCCAGCGGCGGCACCATGGAGCCGATGACGGTCGGATCAACCGGCAGGCTTGTCCTGACCTGCTCCATCAGGGTTACCGGCCCATACCAGCGATGCTCGATCCAGGTAGGCATGCCCAGCTCCTCAGATGCCAAAGGCGTTAAGGTATGGCTGCATGTCACCGTCCGCGATGACCTGGCTGAGGGCCGTCTGCCGGCCGATTTCCCCAAACAAGCCCGCGCTGCCCGCCACATTGTTGAAGTTGCGGAGCCATGTCAGTCCGCCGGGCAGGCCGTTGAGCGACTGGACGGCGCCCCCGTTCAGCAGGACGGCGAGCCGGCCGGCATTGCTGAACGTCAGCAGCGCCTTAACTGGCACGCCGGCCGTCATGGACCCCGCGCTGGGGGCATCGGCTGGCGTGCCGCCGATGACGGTGCCAGCGACGATCGTCGCGCCGCCGGCTAGGTTCCGGAAGCGGATGCGATTGCCGTCCGTGTTGTCGTCCAGCTGGAAGATCATCTGGTCCGCGCCCGGCGGGGCGTTCTGCGGGATCACGAACTGGACCGCGACCGAGCCCTCCCCCGTCGGGAATAGGGCGGCGGCCGGCACGACCATGCTGTCCCGCCCGCGCGTACTGGTGCCAGTCGTCGGTGGATAAACTAGCGACGATGGGAAGGAAGCGTTTGGCTCAGATGAGGCTCCCCAAACGAGGACATCAATGGATTGGCTGTTCCCGGCCACGCTGCTGAGTGCCAAGATGCGGTGAGCAGGGTCTACTGGCCCCTTCCAGATCCGACGCCAGGTCGTATCGATGTCGCTTTGCTCAGATGGCGCGGTGCTGGATGTGCCGATTTGCAGCCGCGCCTGCCCGGATAGTGTGCGGATGAAGACCGCCCTTGCCGCGGTAGCGCTGATGGCACGAGTAAGGCCAGAAAAGCCGCTAACTCCCGCCGACGCCTGGATGCGGGTAGCGGTGAAGGTCCCGTCCGGCGCCGGGGCTAGGCTGTAGTTTGGCGTCAGGATGGGCGCCGACGAACCGACGCCGCTGAAGGTGGTAGTCCAGCCCGTGGTGAAGTCGAAAGGGGCAGCGATCTCATTGGCGCGCTGACCTTCCCCCAGCAGCCAGTTTCGCGGGGAGACGAAGCGCGGCTGGTCCGCGGCGAAGCTGCGCAACGGCATCAGACGTCTCCGGTGGCGACAGAGTCGGCCTGAGCCCGAGTGAAGGTGGCCAGGCTGGAAATCCCACCGGGCACAATCACCTCGACCGGCAGGGCGAACGCGTCCGTCATGACGAGGCTGGACGACTGCGCCCGCGTGAAAGTCGCCAGCGGGCTGATCTGCCCGGGCGCCAGCAGCACAATGCCCTGGGCCTGCGCCCCGGATCGCCTACGGCGGCTGACCCACATCGCCCCTTACAGCCCCCGCCCCTGCGAGACCTGCACGTCGGAGCTCTGGCCGGACGCCGCGATGAGGAACAGGTGCGTCGCGGCTGAAGGCACCTGGAAAACGCTGACGGACCGGCTCAGGCAGGGATGGCCGTTGTTCTCGGTGCAGGTGACGTCGGACGCCCCCCACTGGATGAATACGTCGTTGAGACCTCGAACGGTGATGCAAAGCGCGCCGCCGCCACCGTCCGTCCAGGCGTTCAGCGGCATCCGCACGCCAGAAGCGTTGACCGTGGACCTCTGGGCGGCGCCGGCGGGGGAATAGGGCTGCATGGCTCAGCCTTCGCGCGCGCGGGGTCTGGGATCGAGGCTGACATCCGTCAGCCCACCCAGATGCGGCCCGGCTTGCAGCCGGCGCTCCAGCTCCGCCACCCGGTCCGCGAGGCTGATCAGCAGCGCCATGATCGCCGGGCTCAGACGGCCATAATCCACCGCCCAGGGCCGGAACTCTGGCTCCCCGGGGCCGGCCTCGCTGCCTTCGGTGACCGCATTCGGCACGGCGGCCGCCACGCGCTGGGCCAGGAAAGCCAGGTGCGGCCTCTCATGTGGCGCATCAAGGCGCGTGACGATCTCGGGCCGGAGCGCAGCCCACAGCGCCTCGATGTCCGGCTTGGTGTCCGGGACCACACGCTTCAGGCGCTCATCGGACGTGGTATAGTAGGCCACACCGCTACCGCCGCCGGTCAATGCTACGCTGCCCGCGACGGCGTTCGATGTGTTGTAGAACTCCAGGCCGACGTCGAAGGTGCGGATGGCAATGGCCGGCTTGTTGGCTTCGGCCGTCCTCACCCCAAGAACGCCAGACAGGCTGAAGGTCTCATCCGACCTGATCACGTGCGCATCCGTGAAGTGCCGAAGCGCGCCATTGGCGTTCATGCGCCACCGCTCGGAAAAGACGGTCTCAGCATCATTCAAGGTGCCGACAAGCAGCTCTCCCTGGACGTTCCGGATGACCTGGCGCTTGAGGTCAGTGGTGCCCCTACCGTCATGCAGCATCAGCTCCGCATAGAGACCGGATGGATTTGCGCTCTCGACGCGCATCTGCGGCAGGACACCGGTCTGCAGGGTGTTGGCCACATGCAGCAGCGCCTGGGGCGCCGCGATGCCCAGCCCACAGAAGCCAGACGCAGTGACCCGTAGACGCTCCGCGCCGTTCGTGGAGATCGCGAGGGTATTGGCGCCCGGGGACCAGATGCCGGTATCAGCGTCTCCGGTGGGGGTGAAACCAGGTGCGGCCGCGCTGCCAAGCTGAAACAGGCCGGCCGGGATGAAGCGGTCGTTGCTGGTATCCAGTTCCCCGACATAAACCCAGCCCGCGCCGTCGTAGAACCGCAGGGACCACCGCGTTGTGGTGGGGCTGTCGTCCTCCAGCCAAGCCATGCCCGCGATCGGTGCCGGCGGTGCATTCGGCCCCTTCATGGTGGAGCCCAAGGCGGAAAGGGCGCCATTCAGGTCGGATCGGAAGCTGGCGCCATTCGTGTTGGCGACGTCCAGGTCATGCTGCGGCATCACACCACCTCGTCTGCAATGGCCGACAGCTCGGCCACATGGATGTTGAAAGCGGGGTCGAAGGACCGGAGCTGCGCGCGCCACTGGATGCCGCGGGCGCGGACCTCCGCCTGATCCACGCGGCGCCAGGCGGACCAGGTCGGGGTGCCGGCCGGGTTGTCGATCGTGGTGCGGCATTCCACCCACGCATCGGCCTCTCCACCCGCCACGCCGTCGAAATCCGCCCACTCGTCGATCGGCGCCGCGCGGCTATCGATCTGGTCCAACTGGTTCACGACGGTGGCCTTGATGAAGCTGGTCAGGCGGACCGACTTGACGGAGCCGAGGTCCATGCCGCCGCTGAAGGCGTAGCTGCCCGCGGCCGCCACGCCACCCAGGCCGTCCACGTCCGTGATCGCATCCCAGTCTGCGACGCTATCCACATCCCCGCCGGAGCCCAGGCGCAGCGTGCCGCTGACCACCACCGTGCCGGTCTTCGTACCGCTGAAAGCGGGGTGTTCGGTCAGCGTGGCCAGGTTCGCGAACGCCACGGCCGTGGCGGCGTCGGTGGTGATGGCGGCCGCGACATCGCCATACCGGCCGCCGGCGTCCACCGCCTTCAGCAGGTACGTGCCAGGCTTCAGCGGCAGCGTGGCGAAGGTGGTGGCGCCGGGCAGCGCCTGGCCGATGCTGGTGGCGCCTGCCCAGACGGCGCCCGCGGTGGTGGGCGTGTGCCGGACCTCGATCCTCCCACCAACCCGCACATCCAGGTCTGGGTGCGCATCCCATCGGAGGAAGGCGACGCCACCGATCGTCTGGATACCGAGCCCCGTGATCGTGGCCGGCGGCTGGGCGGCCAGGCCGCCGATCGGCGCGGATACGCTGGCCCAGC
Source organism: Opitutaceae bacterium (assembly GCA_027482905.1). Taxonomy (GTDB): domain Bacteria; phylum Verrucomicrobiota; class Verrucomicrobiia; order Opitutales; family Opitutaceae; genus IMCC26134_A. Next base: position 18,976 of record JAIXVP010000133.1, on the reverse strand, counting down.
TGCCGCTGGAGAGGGTGGTCCGCGCGCGTACACGCCAGTCGTATGCTCCGTCCGCCAGGTCGTCGATGCTGATGGTGGTCTCACCGGACGTGCCGGCCGCCGTCCGCCAATCGCCGCCCTCAGGCCGATACTGGACGTCATAGCCAACCACGAAGGGATGCGCGGCCGGCGACCAGGTCAGGATGGCGCGGGTGCGAACGCCGGCGCCGGCGCGCGTGACGTACAGATCCTCCGCCACCGCCAATCCGGCCGGGGCGGGCACGCTGAACGGGCTGACCAGCGTCGTGTCGGCCGCCGGGGGCGGGATGGTCGCGTCCGCGTAGGACCAGGCGTAGCTGGCCGCGTTGTCTTCCTTCAGCACCACGTTCAGCGTGCCGGCGGCCTTGCTGAAGCTCCAGTTGATGATCCGCATCGGCTTCGCAGCCAGGCCGAGATAGTCGATCGTCACCGACAGCACCTGGCGCACCGTGAAGCGGAAAGCGCGATATTGCAGCGGCACCTCGATCGACAGCCCATCGCGGCCGCGCAGCAGTTCCAGCCGGGCAAGGCGCTGGGCGCGGATGGCGTCAATGGTGACGGGAAGCTCGATCTCCCGCCAAAGCTGCTCCCCATCCTCGTCCGCGTACACGGCGCCGGCCACGGCCGGGAACTCAGCCGCCTGCCACCCTTTTGAAGGGTCGATGAAGGTGCCTTTGACGCCGTTGTAGAGATCCCGCAGCGGCGGCCGCGTGGTGACCTTCACCGGTCCGGCGAGGTCCGAAACCGTGAGGGTCGCCGTGGGCGCGGTGTAGGCGGCGCCCTCCAGCCGGTACCGCCCCTTCACATAGGGCAGCACGCCGCCGCCGCCGGTCAGCAGGTTCCCCAGGATCTCCCGCCGCGTGCGATCCACGGTGAAGGACGTGTCCATGGTGTAGCGGGCCTGGGTGGTGCCGGCGGCGTCGATGATCACCGCTTCATCTGACAGGTTGGCGGCCGCGATGAAGTAGGGCAGGTCGATCTCATCATCCGCGCAGGCCATGCCCATCGGGCTGCGCAGATAGTCCAGCACGCAGAGCGCCCAGTTCGTGGTGTAGCCCGACCCGCCAGTTCGGGGGTCCCAGATATCCGCCTTGCCGCGGATCAGCGCCGCGATGTTCTGCAGCCCGCCCTGGAACACGGCCTGGTCGTATTCCAGCCGGACGTAGAGGTAGGCGCAGCCCAGCAGCTTGTGGTCGGCCGACCACCCGTCCGGGCTTTCCGCGATCAGGAAGGGATCGGCCGTGGTTTGGCGGCCATCATAGATCCGGATGCGGGCCTTGCCCTTGAAGGGGCTGGCCTCGTTGGTGACCAGGCCATCGCCGTCCAGCTCGCTGAGATAGACGGGATCGTCGTTGATGTAGACGCACTCCACCCCGTCGATGATGTGCCCCGCGAGGACGGTGACGAGGTGGAGGTAGCGCAGATCGTCCGCGCCTTTCGGCTGGCCGAAGACATCGGTGGGGAGGTCCGCAGCGTTGCGCGAGCTGCTGGCGGCATAGACGAGCGTTCCGCCGATGCGGGCGCGGCCATAGACCATCCGGCGCGGGCCGGTGGGTTGACGGATCGACTGGGTGCGGTCCTGGGCTTCCGCCGTGAAGCTGGGCGTCTGGCGCTTCTTGTTGGCGCCCGTGACGTGGTTCATCAGCGCGGAGGTGGCGTAGGCAGCGACGGCGCCTACAGCGCCGGCGACCAGCGCAAGGGCCAAGCTGCCGGCCGCCAGCTCAACGCCCAGGATGGTGACGCCGACGAGCGCCGCGCTAGCGCCATAGCTGGCAGCTGCTGCGACGATGACGGGGATCGCGGCCGGCATCAGGTCACCCAGGCGCGGCGGGCCGCGCGGAGCGGCAGGAAGACCAGGCCATCCAGCCCGGGCACGGCGACCAGGTCGCCAAGCACCACGCCCATCATGAGGGTGTTGCCATACTGGACGAGGACCGTGTCACCGCGCTGCGCCTGCCCCACCGGGCATTCACCCGCGCCACGGGTCGCCTGCGCCCCCGCAACCAGCTCGGCCAGACCGCCGGCGCGCAAGATGATCGCCTCCGCCTCGGTCTCGTTGCCGTATCGCCCGCGCCACTCGGCCGCGGGGTCCTGCCCGGTGCAGGCCACGATCGCGTCGGCCGCCCACAGCACGCAGTCATGTGCGCCCCACCGGAAGGGCGCATGGCGGCGCGCTTCCACCAGCTCGGCCAGTCGTTCCGGCCAATCGGGGCGGCGCGGCAGGGCGACGCGGCCGGTCACGTCCCGAAGCTCCGGGACGGCCAGACCACATCCTTCTCAGCGGTTGCCGCGACGAATTCGAAGCCGCGGTCTGAAGGAAACCGGCGCTTCTGGTCCTCATCGGTGTACCGGCTGAGGTTCGGCCGATCCATGTCCACCAGGCGGTCGTCGGCCGTCAGTTCGATCGTCGCCTGCTCGCCCAGCTCGATGTTCATCTGGTTGGCGCGGCCCCGGAAGGCGATCTGCGCCTCCAGCACCAGGCCCGTGTCGGCGTCCAGGATCACCTCCCACACCGTCACGCGGCGGCCCTGGTAAGGCTCCCCCATGGCGATCGCGACCACATCCGCGGGGATGGCGGAAAGCGAAAGGCTGATGCCGGCGGATTGAAGCTCCGCCGTTTCCTGGATTGTGGAGACGCCACCAAGGATGCCCACGGGCTGGTACTCGTTGCCCTCGATGCTGATAGGCGCCAGGCCGTTGACCAGGCGCACGGGGCCGCCGGCGAACAGCACTTCCACGGCCGTCAGCGTGGCGACGGTGTCCTGCTGGATGGCGGCCTCGGCGGCGGTGCCAAGCCCGCGCGTCACAGCAGCGCCTCCTCGATCTCCAGCGTTCCGCCGGCGACCAGCCCGCGGACCAGCTCCATGGGGTTGCGGTTCTGGGTGAGGCGCCAGATGGCGGTGGGTGCTGTGAAGCTCACGGCCGTGTTGGCGGCCAGGGCGCGGCGAAGCGGCGGTGCGAAGGCCAGGGTGCAGGTCCCGTCCTCGGCCGCCACTGCATCGGCTGTCGCCATATGCAGGCGGGAACGCCCGGAGGCATCAACCCAGGACACCAGGTCGCCCGCCCGCGCCGCATCGGCCAGCGCGGCCCAACCCCGAAGCGCGACCGTGCTGCCGGCGGCGGTTGCAGCCACCACGAAGGGGCCTTCCAGGGCGGTCAATGGGTTCCCGTTCGTGGCGATGTAGGCGTTGGCGGCCGCCGCGCGCTCCAACTGCGGCTGCTTGATCCGCAAGGTCGCGGCATAGGTCGCGCCGGTGTTGACGCGCATGTCGATCCGCAGCCGGCCGGTGGCGGACCCGCTCGGGGCCGCGAAGGTCGCGGTCCGTCGCGTCGCCGCGGTCAGCAGGGGCGTGATGGAGGCCGCGGAAGCGACTTCGCCCAACGCGCCACCGCCCGCGTTGAAGGGCGAGATCCGCGCGCTGACGGTCGCGATGTTGGTCGGGGTGCCGATGAACTGCAGGGTCGCGGCGCCCGTCATCACCCAGCCCTCGGCCAAGGCGGTGTTGGGCGTCATCTCCAGCCTTGCGGCCACGGTGCCCGTGGCGGTGCCGGACGCGGCCACATCGATGTAGGCGGCGCCATCGGTATCGACGCCGACACCGCTGACCGCGACGGTCCCGCCGGCGAGGCCGCTCAACGTCCATCCCGTGCCCGGCGTGCCGGGGGTGCCCGTGGCGGCGCCGACGAACTGTCCGTTCGGGACCAGGTTCGTGCGGCCGGCGATGCCCGCGGCGCGGCGGGGCAGCGGCGGCGCCCAGGCGAAGCGGCCGGCGGTGCCGCCCAGCGCGGTGATGAAGGCCAGCAGCGGGCGCCATTCGTCCTGCGCCAGGTTTGACCAGCCAAGCGTGGCGCCGAAACGGCTGCCGGGCAGCGCCAGTGTCTGCTCCGTCCCGTCCAGCGGGCTGCGGCCGCCGCTCATCGTATTGGCGATCGGCGCCACGGTGAGCGTGGATGGGCTCAGGAACACCGCGGGCGGGGTCAGGATCGTCATGCCACGGCCCCCAGCGCGCGATCGACGCCCATGCGCTGCACATCCTGGCGCAGGCTGCCCTTGGCGGCGGTGACGATGCCCGGGACGGACCCGCGCAGATCCTGCAGCCAAAGCGCGCGCATGCCCTGGATCAGCGCGTCGCGGTCCTCCGGCGACCCGGCATTGCCCGTGAAGTTGATGGTGGGGGCGAAGTTGTACCCGCCGCCGCCCGCGGGGCTCAGACGGGCCATCTGCTCCGGCGTGAAGACACCTTCGCCCCGGCGGAGGATGGCCGGCACCTCGTCCGGCCCCACCGCGCCGCCGGCGTGGTAGCGGGGCGCGTTGCTGAACAGCGCAGGCGGCGCAGCGCGGAACGGGGCCGCGTCGTACCCCGCAATGCCGCCGTCATGCAGAACCGTTCCGCCAGATCCGGCCTGAAGCGTGAGTGCGGTGCTGATATCGCTGGTGGACAGTGATCCCCCCGAACCGCCACCGCCGAAGCTCTTTCCAATCGCCGTGAAGACGTCGGTCAGCGTGCTGGAATTGCCCATTCCGAGGGCGTTCTTGATCGGGTTCAGCAGCGCCAGCTTTACGAAAGCTTGGGTAAGTTCGGACGCGACAGCCAGGCCGACGCGGTTCAGGTCTCGCAAGCCCATCTGCCCGGTCAGGGACGCCTGCGTGATGCTTTGGCCGATGTTGTCGAAGGCGGTCTCACCGATCCGCCCCAGCTCCTCATAGCCGGCCTGCTGCCGGCGTAGCCCCTCCGTCGCCTCGGCGATGGTGCCGGCGTTGCGCACGCGCGCTTGGCTGTCGGCGCTGGTGGGGTCGCCGCCCTCGCGCTGGATGCGCTGGCGCTCCCGCAGGATGGCCAGCTCGCGCTGGCGTTCGACCGTGGTCGCCCCGACCAGCTCACCTTCGCGGCGGATCAGCTCCAGCTGCTGTTCCTGGTCGGACAGCGCCTGCGCATCCCGCACCGCCTGCTGGGCCGTGCGCAGTTGGGCGTATGCAGCGGTGAGCTGGTCCACAACGGTCCGGTAGCTCTCGCCGGACATCGAGGCGACGCGCCGCGCCTCCTCCTCCGCCCGCACCTGCTCGGCCGCTTCCGCCGCCGCCCGGGCGCCGTTCCGGGTCGCCTCCGCGACGCGGTCCTGGCCGAGGGCCTCGGCCTCAAGCTGGCCCAGCCTGTCGGTGTGCTCGGCGAACAGTCGCGCCTGCACCGAACGTTCCACCTGGCCGAGCTGCGCCGGCGTGGCGCCGGCCCCGTCGCGGCGCTGCAACTCGATAAACTGCTGCTGGGCGGCGAAGATCGTCTGCGCCGCGCCGCGCGGCTGGCGTGCCAGGGCGACCTGGTCCTGCAGGCCAGAGAAGTACTCGGCGGCCGGCCCGCGCAGCCCATAGGCCTGCGCGGAATTGGACTGCAGGGCGCCGCGGATCAGCGCAGCCTCTTCCGACGACGCACCGCCCAAGCCTGCAACGAGGCCCTGCCGCTGCGCCGTGTTCGACTGGATCTGGGCGATCCGCGGGTTCAGGCTCAGCGCCGTCGCCACGGCCGAGTTGGTCGCGGATCGGTCGGAGCCGGGCTGGAACGTGGCCCCGCCCGCGGCCGGGCTGCCGCCCGGCAGAAGATTGGCGAGCGCGTTGAGGCCGGAACCCGTGATCTGGGCGAGGTAGATCGCCACCGGCCGAAGCTTGTCGGCCAGCGCATCGGCGCCGTCACCCAGACGCTGCCAGGCCTGCTGCAACTCAGTCTGGTTGCTCGCCGCGCCAGCCGTTGCGGCGCGAATGCGGCTCATGACCTCGGAGAAGGCCTGGCCCCTCAGCCCGGCCGATTGCAGCAGCTCGACCTGCCGCGCCACGGTCGGGTTGAAGCCGCGGAAGCCGGAGGCAGCCAGTTCCTGCGCCACCGCCGCCGGGTCGCGCATAGCCTTTGCCAGGATGCCGGCCGCGTCGGGCAGCGACCTGCCCATGACGGCGGCCAGGTCGCCGCTCACCGTCAGCAGCTGCCGCAGCTCCGACGTGCCGCCGGAGAACGCGGACGAACCCGCCAGCGTGGCCGCCGCCGTCCGACTATCGGCCCGGCCGAAGGGGCTGCCGGCGGCGAAGTCCCGCGACGTGCTGCTCACCGTCGCGGCCAGAGCCAGGTAGTCGCTGCGCGTGGCCCTGAGCTGGTTCTGCAAGCCGTTGAAGGTGCGGAGGCTGGCCTCGCCATAGGCGATGACGCCGCCGAGTGCGGCCGCAGTAGCCACGGCCAGGCCGGCCGGGCTGAGCAGCGCCGCCGTCGCGGCACGCAGCGTGCCCGCAAGCCCCCCGAAGATCGGCGTGATCTGGCCGGCTTGCTGGATCAGCGGCAGAAGCAGGCCACCGCCGCTCGCGATTTGGGTGGCCAAGTCATTCAGCTGCGGGGCCAGCTGCTGCATCTGTTGCGCCGTGACGCCGGCGGCGCGGCCTGCCTTCCCGACTTCCTCGCCCGTCTTCCGGTAGCTGTCCGGCACGCTGGGCGGCACCGGCGCCGGCGGCTTCAGCCCGGCGCCGAGGTCATCTCCCGCCTTGCGCCCGGCGGCGCCGAGCCCGTCAACGGCCCGCTGCGCGCCGGCCACCTCGGCCTTGAGGCCGGAGGCATCGCCGGTGATCTTCAGGACAAGGCGAAGATCGCTCACTGCCGCGCGGCCTCGGCCATGGCGGCAAGCGCCGCACCTTCTAAAATGCGGAGCCGGGCGAAAATGTCAGCATTCAGCGCCAGCCCGGCCAAGCCCGCCACGGCTGGCAGCACGGAATAGTCCAGGCCGGTCGCGACGCCGGACATGCCGGCGCGGCGCCACTGCGTTTCCATGGCCAAGAACAGCCGCATCGCGTCCCAATTCTCCGGCATCACCTCGAATGCTGCTGGCGCCGAGGCTGCCGCCGATGCCGCCAGCATCGCTGCCATTTCCGGGGGCAGTCCCAGGCCAGCGGCCTGCGCCGCCACATCCACGCCGCCGCCGCGTTGCCCGCCATCGGCCCAGGCCCGCGCGGCGGCCTTCAGTTTCCCCTTGCGGCCTCGGGCGGCACGCCCTCAAGCGACTGCGCATAGGCGAGGACGAGGCCGGCGCGCACCCAGGGGATGGCGATCAGCGCATCCACCAGCGCCGCGCTGTGGGGCATAGGCTGCTTGTCCTGGTCGAGCACATCGGAAACCTCAACGATGGACCGGCGCAGCAGCTCGTCCGTGCCCTCCAGCGTGGCGCCAAGGCGCTCCCGCTCATCCTTCGGCAGCAGGCGCCAGACGGCGCTGAAGCGCTGCTCCACCAGGTTCCCCTCGGCGTCGGGGGCCTTGACCACCACGGGCCAGGTCCAGCGCGGCTCGGACTGCAGAACAAACATGCGGATCTCCTTCAGGTCAGGCGCAGGCGGAATTCGTCATTGCCGGCGCTGGTGGGTTCGGGGCGCAGGTCGAAGGACAGCATCGCGATGTTGTCCTCGTTGCTGTAACGCGGGTTCAGCAGCCGCACCTGGCCAAGGTCGATCGTGCAGATGTTCCCGGCCGCGGTGCCGTGCGTGACGCTGAAGGCGACCAGGTTGCCGATCGCGCTGAAGAAGTTCGGTGACAGTGCGTCCGGCGCCTCGATGGTCACGCTCGCCGTCGGCTGGCGGCCGGTGATCCGCAGCGCGCGGCTGCCCGGCATGTCCCGCATCGTGATCTGGTTGCCGTGCCGGTACTGGAACTGCCGCAGCACCACGGCCTGGCCGTTCAGCGTGCAGGTGGGCGTGTTGGCCTGGTTGACAGGCAGCGGCGCCTGGAAGCCCGTCAGCGTGGGCACCGGCAGCGCCACGGCCGTGGGCGCAACGTACAGGCCCTGCATGTCGAAGCGGATGCGCGGGATCTGGCGCGCCTGCATCTCAATGCTGAAGTCGCCGCGGGCGCCGAGGCCCTGCTGCCGCGTGCCGTCCAAGAAGTGGTAGATGCTGGCGCTGTCCTCGGCGCTGCTGACGGGGGTGTAGTCCACGCGGGTGGTGGCGGTTATCGTCTCCGCCAGGCCGCAAGCGCGCAGCAGCGCGGCATACCTCGGCACGGTGCCGAGTGGCGTGCCACCGCCCGCCAAGTCCACGGACCCGGCCAGGCGGTTGCGCGTGGCCACCAGGCTGACCGGGTCATTGCCGTAGTAGGGCAGCACCATCGGGCGCTCGACCTGGTCCGCCTCCATCGGCGTCCATTCGACATCCTGGAACAGGATGGCGTCGGCCGCATTCGTGGGCACGGCATCGGTGGCGTAGGTGGTCTCGCGCTTCACCAGCGCGACCATTGCGGAGTAGCGGGCCATGGATCAGGCCTCCTGGTTCTGGGGCGTCGCCGGCGCCGGTTCCGTCGCCGCAGTGGGCGCCGTTTCGGCAGGCGGCAGGGGGGAAGACACGACCTTCGCGCGGCGGCGCCGCGGTACTGCGCCGGCCGTGGCAGAGGCGGCGCAGATCGGCAGGCCGTCGTTGCCGATCACCTGGCCGCCCGCCGTGCGCGGCGCGTCGCCTTCCGGGTGGGACCGCGTGGGCTTTTCTGCCCGCACGCGGGTCCCATCGGCCTGGATGATGTAGCTGCCGCCGCCTTCCATGGTGCCCCCCTCAGGTCTTCCGAAGCTGCGCGGCGGAGACGAACAACTCCTGCCACGCGACAACGCCATCGCTCATGTCGAAGACCCGCCCGCTGCGGGTCTCGATCTGCTCCCAGCCCGTCATCGGCACCCAGCCGACCAGTGCGTCCCGGACGGCGCGCACGACCACATCCAGGTCATCGGTCGCAGCCTCTCCACGATCGTCGCGCAGGTTGCGGTGCAGGATGAAGACCGCGGCCGTCTCCTCGATGCGCTGCCGGAAGCCGCCGGCCGCCAGGTTGTTCGAGCCACCGCTCATCACCCACGGCATCACGTAGGCGATCGGCGAAAGGTTGGGCACCGCGTTGAGCGCGGCGAACTCCGCAGCGCCTGCCACCAGCTTCAGGGCCGGAACCTGCGCGCGGAGGCGCGTTCGGATGGGGCCGATCATGCCGGCTTCCCCAGCTGCGCCAGGTGATCGGCGACGATCGCCTCCATCTCATCCCGATCGTCCTGCGAGATCCCGAGGAACGGGCGGGCCGGGAGCGTGACCTGCATCATGCGGCGCCAGGCGCCACCGACCTTGAACCGCAGGCCCTTCGGCGTCTTCGCGCGGATCGTCCCGCCGAACTGGTGGATGGCGGCGTATTCGACATTCGTGCCGATCTCGACCGACCGGGGTGCCGCGACATAGGTCATCGAGCCCAGCAGGCGGCCGCTCTCGATCAGCGTGGACCCACCCCGTTCCTGCGCCCGCCGGCTCTTCTTCCACGGCAGGCCGGACGGCCCTTTGCCATCTTCGAACCGCTCATCGACATGAAGCCGCAGCTGCGCGCCGATCTTCTGCATCAGCGTCGTCTGGTCGCCGTCCAGGGCGGCGAGCCGCGCGAAGACCTGGCGGACGGCCGCATCATCCATCGCGACTTCGGCTCGTGCCCCGGTCATCCGAAGTAGTCCGGCAGGCTGGCACGGGCGAAGACGCGGTCCGGCGCGCTGACCAGCACGCGCCCACCGCCGGCGGCCGCGGGCGTGGCCCCGGCCGGGGCGGCGGCGGCGCCGGGCAGCGCGGCCCGGCCATCGGCCAGGTCGCGCAGCACCTTCAAGGCGTCTTCATAGGCGGTTCGCACGGCGTCGCTGGCCGCGTTCCCGTGCAGCAGGTACCGCGCCACATCCGCCGCCACCCGCAGCAGCATGGCGGGCACGGGCGTCACCGGCAGGGCATAGCGCAGCGCCAGGTAGCTCTCGATCAGCGCGTCGGCGTCCGCCAGAGCGGCGGAGACGACGGCAGCGTCGATGGTGGTGCCGGCGGTGCGGTCCGTCAGCTGCGCCAGTTCGGTCGTGCCGAAGCGCGCGACCAGGTCCGCCTGGGTGGCATAGGGCATGGTCAGGCCCGCGGCGGCCAGCGCCAGGAGCGCTGGGCCGGCAGCAGGAAGAAGTTCACGGATGTCACCGCGAAGGCGGGGCCGGCATCGGCCAGGACATGCAGGTTCACGCAGTCCCACGACCACACGCGGGTGATCACCGCCGGGTAGTAATCCGCGCTGCCACGCCCCTCGCGCTCCGCCGCCGTCGGCGCGTAGAGCACGATCCTGCCGATAGCCGGCACGGGCGCGTCTTGGATGGCGGCGGCGGCACGCTCGATCGGCGTGGGCGCGGCGGGGTCCACGGGGAACATCAGTCGTCTTCCTCGGCCGCGCCGCAGGCGATCAGCGCCTCGGCCGCCTTGGCGTCGATCGCGTAAACCTTGCCGACGACCAGCGCCTCCCCGTCATGCGTGACGGGCTGGAGGATGATCACGTCGCGGGTCGCAGGCGCGGCCGGAAGCTTGGTGGCCACCGACAGTGCGGCCTCCGGCGCCGGTGCGGGGGCGGCGTCCACAGGCGCGGCGTCCACGGGCGTGGCTTCCACGGGCTCCGGCGCCGGCGCTGGCGCGGCTTCCACGGGCGCGGGGGCCGCCGGGCCGGCATCCACCGGCGCGGCGGGGCTGGCGGCTTCCGCCGCCTTCGGGGCCTTCGCCATCAGGCCACCGCGTTCTCGAAGTAGTAGCCGCTGTCGGACGCGGCGATCACTTCCTTCACGCTTTCGCCGACGCGGATGATCTCGCCGCCGCGAAGGCCGGCGCGCGGCGCGGCGATGGACCCGGCGATCCGGGAACCCCACTGGGCGGTGAAGCCGAAGGTGGGCTGGTCCGCCGCCGCCTGCTCCTCGCTGACGTAGAGCATCGCGGCATGCTTGCCCCAGACGCGGCTGAAGGTGGGCGTCTGGCCACGACGGGCGGTGTTCACAAAGCCGGCGCCGACGACCACCTCCCGCACCTCCAGCAGGGCGGCCATCTGTTCACGCGACACGGCGCCACCCGTCTGGGCGGTGCCATAGACCGCCTGGATGATGCGGGGGTGCTGGCGGACCTTGGTCCAGGTGGCCTGGCCGAGCACGACCAGGTTCGGGCGGAAAAGGGGGATGTCCAGCGCCGCCAGCATGGCGTCCAGCGGGTTGCTGTTCGTGAAGTCGGACCACTGGCTGGTGCCGGACAGCACGGTGCGGTTCGTCAACGGATAGGTCGCCTGCGCGAAGACGGTATTCGCCACGCGGACCTCGCGGTCCAGCAGGATCAGCCCCGTCAGCAGCGACGTGGACTTCGCCATGGGCGAAACCGCGCCGGGAGCCTTCGGCATGCTGTTCCATGCCTCCTGCTCGTCATTCGGGATGAGGTCATCGAGCGCATAGTCGATGCACTCATCCGTCGTGTCGGTGCCGGAGAAATCGACCATCGTCGGGTCGGACTTCCGCCCGACGCGCGTGCTGGGCAGGGTGTACGCCTCGCCCGCGGGATAGCGGCGATAGTTGAAGCGCTTCGCCGTGGTGACGCGCGGCAGCACGCGGTCCGCGATCAGGTCCACATCGCGGTTGCGGTAGCCGATGGCGATGGCGGTGAGTTCCGGATTGACCGGAAAGGCAGTGGTTGCCACGTCAGATGCTCCTGATCAGCCCTGGAGGGAACCGGGGCTGAGCAGCACCCGGATGATGTCGCCGGCGGCGGCGGCCGTTTCCAGCGGGATGCCAGCGATGCGGTTGTTCACCCCGGTGGCCGGCGCGGCGGCGACGGCGCGGCCGCTGGCGTCGGCGGTGACCAGCGCCGTCAGCGCGATCGCGGCGCCGGCCTCGACCAGCGCGATGCCATTCACGACCACGTCGGTCCGCTCGCCGCTGGCGGGCGCCACATCCATGGTCGCGCCGATGATGGCCTCCGTGGCGGCGGCGGCCTGCACCACCGTGTCCGCGGCGGACAGCCGCACGAAGCGGTAGGCAGCGATCGCACCGCCCGCCGTGAAGTTCTTGATCAGCTCGGGATTGCTCATCGCTCAGGCTCCTGCGGCGCCGCTCTGGGCGCGGACGTGGGCGACCGCCTGGGCGGTCGAGACATGACGGCCGGCATTGGCCTCGGCTTCCTGGAAGGCGACGGCTTCGGCGGCGATCGCGTGCGGATCTTCGGGGCCGCCCTTGCGCGGCCCATCGCCGCCGGCCAGTTCGCCGAACTCCACGGCCTTGGGCTGGGCGGACAGCAGGGCGCGCAGCGCGTCACGCGGCGTTTCGGCATCCCGCCCTTCAGCGAAGCTGACGGCATCGGCGCCATCCAGCTTCGCCAACAGGCCGATCGCCAGCGACTGCACGGCGGGCAGCAGCCGCCCATCCGCCACCAAGCGCTCGCAGAAGGCGGCGTCCTCGGCGCGGCGGCCGACGGCCTCACGCTCCGCGAACTGGGCGACCTGGTCGCGCAGGCGCCGGGCCTCCGCTTCCAGCTCGACCTCACGCGCGGACGGCTGGCCGCCCGCATTCTGGGTGGCCACGTTCGATACCTCCGGCTTGGTGGGTTGTTCGGTGAAGGCGGGCGCGGGGGCCGGATCGGGCATGACTTCCCGCGCCTGATCGACGGCGGCCTGCGCCGCCAGCTGCTCGATGTCCCAGGCGGGCAGCGCCTTGTCGGCGGCTTCCTGGCCCTGGGTGCCGATCATCCACTCCCGGAAGCCACGAAACAGGCGCGCGACGGCGCCCATTGCGTAGCCCTCGGAGAACTCGACGACCCCTTCCTCGCCATCGGCGAAGGAAACGGACTTCAGCCCCTTCACCGCCGGCGGCTGCGCGCCGAGGAAGCCGACATGGCGCAGGTAGTAGGCGCCCGGCTTGGGGTTGGACGGGCTGTTCGGGGCGTAGAAGGTGACGCTGACCTTCTTGAACCGCCCTGCGTTGACCATCTCCTGGAAGGCGGGGTCCACCTGGCGCGGCTCGGCGCGCAGCACGCCGTCGGTGAATTCCAGCCCGGCCACCCAGCCATAGGCCGGGCCATCATGCGCGGGGTGGCCGACGACGATCGGCGCCTCATGCACCGCCGGGTCATACGCCGCGACGGTCGCGGCCATGTCGGCCTCGCTGAAGCTCAGCGCGCCCCCGGACATCGGGGTGTGCCGGCCGGGGCGGAAAATTTCGATCTGCTTGGCCACGTGCCCTTGCGATCCCTGTTCAGGATCGGCACCGTGGCTTTCAGGGCTTCGTGATTATACGCTGACAGCTGTCAGCCGAACGCCTATCTTCATCCCAGCAGGTCAGTCGTTGCCCGAACCGGCGCCGGTTTATGATGGGCTTCGATGGGTGATCGGGCGGCGCCGCCCTAAGCCCCTGTTCCCCGCGACGATGGAACCGCACGCCGCTTCGTGGTATCGTCGCATCGTAGCCGGGCCGCGAGGCGCTGTACCGGCTGGGTTATCCGGCCCTGGCAGCCGCGAAATCCTGAGGGGCGAGTGAGCGCACCCCACCGGCTACACTCTCCCGTCGATCAGCTCATACCGCGCGGGATCGCGCAGGGCCTGCGCCGGTACCAGCCCGCCGCTCTTCACCGCGTTGAAGACCGCGCGGACCCGTTCCCCATCGCGTTGCCGCACCCTGTCCACGAAGCCTAGCTGGATGACCAGCTTGCCCTGCCTCGCTTCCTGCCCGTCGATCGGCGTGAAGACTAGCAGGATGGAGCCATCGGCACGGTCCCGCAGCGTGGCCTCGGGCGTGTCCACGATCTCCGGCAGGCGCTGCAGATCCGCGACCGACAGCGCTTTTCCGGCGGCCGCCTTGGCGTCGCGGATCAGATGCCCGAGCTGCCGCGCGGTGATGGCGACGCCGGCCGATGGCGGCTCCGCACCGCGGCGCGCCAGTTCGCCCACAACCTCCGGCGGCAGGGCGCCAAGCGCGCGCCACGAACCATCCGATCGGGGATGTGCCTGCACCCTCTCCGCCAACCACGTTCGGAAGTCCTCCGCCAGCGCACGGCGGGTGGCTGTTGCCATCGCCTCCCCGACCACGGCGCCGAGATCGGCTGGCATGCGGCCAATGTCGCGCGCCGCCTGCTGGGCGATGCGGGCGTGCTGCGCCGCCTGGCCCACATTGTACCCCCAGCCGGTGCCAATCGCTTCCGGAACATCGGCCGTCATCCGCCCGTCCGGTGTCTCCACCACCCGGCGCTCCATCACCACCGGCGGCGCAGGCGAGGTGACCTTCAGGCCGCGGCGCTGCAGATCCCGTTCGGACAGGCTCTGCGCGGTGCACTGGCAACCCCAGTCGTTCGGCGGATAGTGGGTGCGCCAGAAATCATCGGTGATGGGCAGCACAATATTGTACCAGCGTTGGTGGGAGACCCGCTTCCGTTCGGCGGTTGAGGGCACGTAGCGCAGGTAGGGGCGCGCATCGCGCAGCTCCCACGCCTGCTGCCAGCGGCCGGCCTGGTAGGAAGTCCGCAGGTTCGTCCCGAAGATCGTCCGGGTCCGCCATCCGCGCGTGCCACGATAGCTCCAGCCATAGCGTTCGACGATCGCGTCGAATTCCTGACGGAACTTCTCGATCGAGGTGCCGGCGTCGATGGCGGCGGTCACCGCCTCGTGGAAATCCGCGACCATGGCGGCGGACTGCGCGCCCGCCACCGTGAAGGCCACCGCATTCTGTTCCTGCCAGACATCGGTCCAGCCACGACTGGTCAGCCGCAGCTTGGCCCGGAGGAAGTCGATCGCCTCCTGAAAGGGGACGTTACCGGTCTTCGGATCAGACGCCATCGACCAGGTCCGACCGGCCCGCCAGGGAGGCCACACTGAGGGCCTGGCCCATCAGTTGAGCGAGCTGCTCCGTCGGCATGTTCGGGACCAGGCGCACCAAGGCGTCCCGGATCTCAGTCAAGGTCGAAGCCTTTTCCACCACCTGGCGGAGGGCGGCGATCATGGCGTCCTGCGCGTCGCCGGCAACGGCATCGAGCTGATCCGTCAGTTCGTCGGCGGCATCCTTGGGCGGTGCCGGCGCCTCCGCGAAGAGTGCCGCTATGTCGGTGGCTGGTGGCGTGCCGGGCGGCAGATCGGGCGGCGGCGCCTGGTCGGGCACCCAGCCCTCGCCATAGGTGCCCTCGATGTATTCCGGCGTGGGCTTGTAGCCGAGGCCCTTGAGCTTCGTGTCCCGCTCCGCCCGCGCGACCAGGTCCTCGGGCTCCGACACATCCCACCAGACGGCCGGATAGGGGATGCCCAGCGCGGCGTAGCCCGGCAGGTTGAAGTCCACGATCCAGCGGACCAGGCTGCCATTCAGCGTGTCGGACAGCAGGTCCGCATCGCCCTTGGTCAGTTCCAGCCGCACCTCGTTGTGCACCTGGCCCAGCGCCCGGCTGCCGCTGCTGCCCTGGCTGGTGGTGAGCGTCTGGCCCAGGACGACCTTGCTGATGTCCTCGTCCATGTAGCGGGCCAGCTTTTCATAGCCGTCGAAGGTGCCGTTGCGCTTCGCTTCCAGCAGCTCCACCGCCATCCCCTCCGGGATCGCCACGCCGGCTTCGCTGGCGATCGCCTGAAGGGCGGCCAGCAGCTTCGCCTGGTCTGGCTCCGACGTGCCATTGGGATACCGGCCCAGCGCGGTGGGCTGGCCGAACTTCTCCAGGCCGCTCAGCCAGAAGCCGATCCCCTGCCGCTTGAAGAAGACCGGCCAGAACAGCCGCGACCCCAGGCCGAGGCCCCAGGGATGCTCGTACTTCGACCCGAAGCGATGCAGCACGAACTTCCGGGGCGGCACGGCTTCGCCGATCGACGGCGACACTTTCGTCAGCAGCCGGAGATCCGCGACGGGCGGCGGGGCATCCTGCAGGCGCGTCGGCATGGTGGCGGGCGGCAGCCGGAATTCGAAGCGCAGCGGGTCCCGGCCGCGCAGCTCCGCGGGCATGATCTCCCGCCCCCGGATCACCCACATCACCTCGGCCACCGCCACGCCCTTCAGCAGGGCGTCCAGCAGCTTCTCCACGGCCTGGTTGAACTTGCTGCCCTTCAGGGCGCGCTCCACCAGGTCCCGCGCCTGTTCGGCCCGGCTGTCGTTCTCCGCCCCGGCATGGACGGCCCATTCGCGGCCGAGCAGCGCCATGCGCCGCTTGCCCAGCTCGCACCCCACCTGCGGGTCCCGTTCCAGCTCGTCATACAGGGCCAGGCGCTTGGCCTGGCCGCGCGACTGGATGATGGGGTCCTCGATCGCGATCTTGTCGCCGTAGTGCCAGCGGTTCGGATCGGTCCCGATCGTGGCGACTTCGCGCGCCATCTCGGCCGGCGCGGGGGCCTGTTCGATACTGTCCGACACGTCAGTGCCCCCTTGTCCGGCAAAGGCCGATTTTCTGGCCGTACAGGCCCGTGGGGCGCTGGCAGCCCCGATGGCGCACGAAATCGCCCCGGAGCCGCCCAGCCCCTTTCAAACGGGTATGAACGGGCGCGTTTCGGGGCTGGGGGGTGGCGCGACCGCGCATCATCGCCCCCAGTCGCCCAGTCCGGCCGTGAAGTCCCGCACCGTGGGGGCGGCGGCGCGGCCGCGCCCGATGGTGTGGAACTCGATCGGCGCCGGCGGCGTGTCGGCGGCGCCGAGGCCGAGGAAGCACGCCCAGGCGCGGTCCGCGTGGCCGTTCGCATCCCGCTCCGCCACGAAGCGCGGCACCCCGGTGGCGCCGACTTCCTTCTTCAGCTTGTGCAGGTCCGCCCGCAGCGCGGGCCGGCCGGCGGGGATGCGCACGCGGCGGTCCTGGAAAGCTTCCTTCGCCAGCGTCGCCAGGCGCAGCTGCACCGCGCCGTTCATCAGCACGCCCTCGACGCGGGTGGTGCCATAGGCGCGCTGGGCGTCTTCCACCGGCTTCTCACCCATGCCGGTCTGGTCCCAGGCGGACCGGATCACGCGGTAGCGGTCGAAGACCTGGTCGCGGGCGCGGTCCTGTTCGGCGAAGGTGGCGCCCTTCAGCTCCACGATCTCCCGGCACCACATCACGTCGCCCACCTGTTCCCACACCCAGATGACGAACAGGTCCCGCCGCCGGCCGATATCCACGCCGACGAAGACCGGGCCGCCCTGGTAGAGTTCCGGCCGCCCGGCATCCTCATGCTCCACCCCACTGATGAGGTCGAAGGAAAGCCAGGCCGATGCCTCGTCCAGCCAGTGCAGTTCGAATTCCTGCGCCCAGGCGTCGTCATCGTTGATGGCGGCGCGCAGCTGCTCGACATCCCGCGGCAGGCCATCGGCCACGGCGCGGTGGATGTCCACGATGTGGCGGGACCAGGTGGCGTCCTGGCCCGTCACCAGCTCATAGAACTTGTTCCCCTTGCCGTTGGGCGTGCTGGTGATGCGCAGGCGCCAGCCATTGGAGATGACGGGGAAGAGCGCCTTCCAGATGGCGTGGCTGTCCTGGTGGAAGGCGAATTCGTCCAGGAACACGTTGGCGCTGAAGCCGCGGGCGGTGTCCGGGTTGGCCGGCAGGGCTGTGATCTTGCTGCCGTTCGGCAGCTCCACCTCCAGCGCCCGAACCCGCGTCTGTTCCCCCACCCAGTCGTAGTCCATGGCCTGGCAGGCGGCGCCATAGGCGGCGGCGTGGCGCTTGATGCCCTCATCCATCGCTTCCTTGGCCTGGCGCTCACCACGGGACAGGATCACCCAGCGCTCGCGCGTGCCCTGCGCCGCCGCCTCGATGCAGCTGTCCACGATCTCCAGCGTGGTGGTGAAGGTCTTGCCGGTCTGGCGGGCGAACATGCCGAGCTTGAACCGGCTGCGGTCCAGGAACCACGCGCGCTGATAGGCGAAGAGGGGGATGGCGGGGGTCATGGATTGGGGAGCGCCGGCGGCTTGGAAGCGGGGACCAGGTGCGGCGGCAGCTGACGGCGAAAGGTCCAGCAGAGGATCTCGACATAGGCCCGCTGGCGCGCGGTGATCTTCTCCAACGGCATGTCGCACACCTGCCGCGTGAAGCGCTTGGCCTTGGTGCCACTCAGCATGCTGACGGTCCGGAGCGCGGTAAGGCGCTCGTAGAGCAGGACCAGGTCCGGCGAGGCCGATCCGTCCCCGTTATCCACAAGCTTCCCCCGTCCGGGCCGGCAAATCGCGCTTGATGCGAATCCTCCGCCCCGAAGAAGTTCGGCCATCGTAAGGACGGGTGGCGAAGATGGCGAAGCGGAGTGTGGACGAAGAGGTCGCGGCTTTGCGAGAAAAGCAGCGGCGCATCTTCCGGGAAGGCGCGAAGTTCCAGGCACCGAGGGAACTCGGCGAGTTCGTCGCCAAAGCCCTCCGGGAACGGGCGGGCATCACGCGGGAAGAAGTCATCGCGCACTTCACGGCCATCGCGGCGGACCAGAAGGGCGACTTTCCGGTGACGGCTTGGGCAGCGGAAGAAGTCATCGCCCTGCTGGCGGACCAGCCTCCCGAGACGGCAGCAACGCCACGCAAGCGTCGAGGTCGATAACCTTCAGCTTGAATGCACTGCCGAGCGCACAGAGCACGTGCCAATGCCCAGCGCTGAGGCCAAGCGCCTTGAGATGCTGGGCGCCTGCCTCGGCCGCCGCTTCGTCGCGCATGGTCATCCCTCCGGGTGTGGCCCGCCCCAGGGGCCGGGCGTGGGCTGGGCCTGCAGGCGCGCCAGGCGCTCGCAGGCGATATCGAAGTACCGGCGCTCGGCCTCGATGCCGATGCAGTCGTGGCCCAACTGCTGGGCGGCGACGAGCGTGGTGCCGCTGCCCATCCACGGGTCCATGATGATGCCACCGGCGGCCACGCGTGCTTCGCGGATGCACCACCGCATCAGCGCCGTGGGCTTCTGGGTGGGATGCACCCGGGGCTTGCCGGGCCCGACATCCTCCCGGCCCTCCGGCCCCACATGCCAGCCGCCCCATTGCAGGCGGTAGATGCGCATCGGGCGCTGCACGGGCCGACGCGGGCGGCCGCCGCGCTGGCGGCGCGGGAAGGGCTTGTCGAGCAGCAGCGCGGCCTCGCCATCACCCTGGCACAGACGCCCGCCATCCGGCCGCTTGTCCCAGACCAGCCAGGACCCGGGCGGCATCCGGTCCGCGAAGCGATGGGCGCCCCACAGCAGGATGATGTCCGCCAGCTGCAGCCATGGCGC
>JAIXVP010000024.1 GCA_027482905.1 Opitutaceae bacterium | reverse complement strand
GAAGCCGGGCCGGAGGCGGTGAAGCCGCCGGGGCTGGAAGTGACGGTGTAGCTCGTGATGGCGGAGCCGCCGTTGCTGGCGGGCGCGGTGAAGGCGACGCTGGCCGAGGTATTACCGCCCGTGGCGGTGCCGATGGTCGGTGCGCCGGGCACGCTCGCGGGAGTGATGGCATTGGACGCAGCCGAAGCCGGGCCTGGGCCGACTTCGTTTATCGCCCTGACGGTGAAGGTATAGGCGGTGCCGTTGGTGAGGCCGGTGACGGTGAGGGGGGAGGCCGGGCCGGAGGCGGTGAAGCCGCCGGGACTGGAGGTCACTTCGTAGCTCGCGATCGCAGAGCCGCCATTGCTGGCGGGCGCGGTGAACGCCACGGTGGCCGAGCCATTGCCGGCGGTGGCCGTGCCGATGGCCGGTGCTCCGGGAGCCACCGGCGCCGGGGCGGGAGAGGATGTTATGGTCCAGGTCGCGTTGTAGATTACGACTTTAGAACCCGTCGCCGGATTTTTGAGGAAGGATACATCCCCGCTCTTCTGCCAGGAGCCGCTATTGTTTAACGCTACCTTCGAGTTCGCATCCCTGAAACTCGGCACGAAGTTCAGATTATAGAAGAATCCTTGGGAAGACGGGTCGGTCGCGACGATGCACTCGGTTTGCTGATTTGCCTCAAAAGACCCGCTCCTGTAACGCCAGTAGTCTGGAAAAGCAAAAAACTGACCCTGATAAATGCCGTCTTGGGCGTGGATACGGTTTATCGGTTCCACGGCAATCAGTCCCGAATTGCCGCCCTGGAGTTGCACCGGAAGAGGAGCGGATGGGATATACTCTATGCTCAAATTACCAACGGAGGTAGGGGGGCTGGTAAATTCGCTATCGTTATAGGTGAATGAAAACGTCACCGGTTCCCCGTCGATCCCGAGGCCTGGCGAACCCGCGGTGTTGCGTATAAAACCCGAGCCACTGACGGTGTATAGAGTGGCGGGAAAGTAGGTGAAGAGCGGTCCGCCGGTGTTTGTTCCGCCGGGCGTGGTCACGGCCACGCTGGCGGTGCTCTGGGTAAGCGGCGTGCCGGTGTTTCTCGCCGGGGTGATGCACGTGATGGTGGTGGAATTGACCACCGTGAGGCTTGTGGCGGGTCTACCGCCGATGTTCACGGCCGTGGCACCGCTGAAGTTGCTTCCCGTGATGGTGATAAAGGTGCCGCCGGTGATGGCGCCTTCGTTGGGAGTCAGACTTGTAACCAATGGTGCCGGCGCCGCATTGATGGTGATCTGGCGGGTTGCGGCGCTGCTGGTGCCGGCATTTTTGTTTGTTTTTGTGGCGGTGACAGTGTAGGTGCCGGGGTTGGTGTAAGTATAGGTGCGCGCCAAGGGCGAAGCGGTGCCCGCCGGGACGGTCTGCACGGGCGAGCCGTCGCCGTAGTTGATCGACCAGGCAAAACCGGCCGCTTGGTCGGCGCTGTTGGAGTCGGTCGCGGTGAAGCTGAAGCTCACCGCCGTGTCTTCCGTGGCCGAGGTAGGCGCGGTAATGGTAACGACCGGGGCGCCGTTGGTGATGGTGATGCTCTTGGTGGCGGCGGTGCTGGTGCCGGAATCTTTGTCCGTGGCCGTGGCGGTGATGGTATAGGTGCCGGGGTTGGCGTAGGTGTAGGTGCGAGCCAAGGGCGACGCGGTGCCCGCCGCAAAGTTCTGCACGGGCGAGCCGTCGCCGTAGTTGATCGACCAGGCAAAGCCGGCGGTTTGGTCGGCGCTGCTGGGGTCGGTGGCGGTGAAGCTGAAGCTCACCGACGTCTTTTCGTTGGCCGTGGTGGGCGCGGTGATGATGACGACCGGGGCGACGTTGGTGATGGTGGAGGTGAAGGTGGTGGTGGCGACCGCGCCCGCCGAATCGGTGGCGGTGATGGTGATGGTGCTGGTGCTGCTGGCCGTGCCGTCGGCGACGGCCCCGGTCCAGGACCAGGTGCCGGCGGCGTTGTTGGGCGTGATCGTGCCCGAGCTGGCGGTGAGGGTGACGGTGGCGTTGCCGTTGGTGTCGGAGAAGGTGCCGGTCTTGGTCGGCGCGGTGCCTTCGGGGGTGCTCACGGAGGCGGGGGCGTTTACGGCCACGACCGGCGGGGAATTTGGCGCGATGCCGGCGAGCGCATTGTAGCGCGCCGTGACCTCCGCCTGGCTGAGCGCCCGCGCGTAGCTGGCGAAGCCGGTGATGGTGCCATCGAGATTGTCATCGAAGGCGAGCTGGGTGGTGCCCTCAATCGCGCCCAGACCATTTCGCCCCGTGATTTTCAGGCCCTCGTTCACGGTGGCGGACTGGGCGACACCGTTGAGGTAGAGCGTGGTCACCGCGCCATTGGACGTGTAAACCGCGTGAACTTGCTGATTGGAGAGGGTGGGCGAGTTGGTGAATACATAATCAGCGACGCCGATCGTGGTCAGGCCGAATCTGCCCGTATTGTTGTATTGATTGAGTTTTAATGCCTGGACCCCCGCGCCTGAGGCTCGGCTGCCGAGCAGGGTTTTTGACGGACCGGCGCCCGCGGCGTTGAAGACAAATTCAAACGACCGGGCCGATCCGGCGGCGAAGGTGCCGACGTCGATGGCCACGGGACCGGAACCCGCCACCGGGGTGTAGCGAGTCACCGTCGGGTTACCCGCGTTTACCACCGCCTGCCAATTCAGGGCAGCCACCTGGGTAGGAGTAAGAACCGAGTGGTAGATACGGATCTGATCGAGAAAACCGGACGGGTGCTCGCTGCCGTTATCGCGCAAGAAATGGAGGATGCCGCCGGCCGCCGAGGCGACGTAGTAGTCGTTGCTATCGGTTACCTGGGCTTTCTGAACGCCATTGACGTAGGCGGTGGTGATTTTGGTCGTCGCGTTGCGGGTGACGACAAGGCGGTAGGTTTGTCCCGCGATGAAGTCGGTGCTGGCTGAATTTCCCGCTGAGTAATTATAAAACGTAGCCTGGCCGTTCAGGGAGTAGAACGCGTTGTCCGCCGTTAAATTATTAAAATTTAGCAGGCTTTTGTAAGAGGAGGTTTCATCGATGCGAAACACCATCTCGATCGAGTATTCGCCCGTGTTGGCGAGCGCGTTGCTGACGCTCGGGCCCTGGCCGGCCGCGAAGGTGTAGCCGGTGGCGCCGAGGGTGCCGCCGTTGGGCACGAGGGCCGAGCCGCCGTTGGTCTCGGCGTAGCTGCCGTTCAGTTCGTAGACCCGTTGGGGCGTTTGGGCGCGAGCGGTGGTGGTGACCAAAGCGGCGAGGGTAAACAGCGTTGCAAACAAACGCCGAAAGAAGGGCCGCTGGACCGGGATTTGGAAGGTGCGAAGCGAAGGAAGGATCGTCATGAAAATAGCTGTCGTTAGGGTAAAACGCCCAGTTTTCGGCTTTTGGCCATTCACTATTGCTTTACGCGGTGGGTGACGCGGCGACGTCTTTGGCTTGGTTCGGTTTACCCAAGGAAATTTTTGGCGATTTGCCCTGTTTTGCGGGCGATTTTCCGTTTCGGGTTCGCGGATCCGGCGAGTTGGAAGGGGGCGTTCACTCCGCCGCGCCCCGCTTTGCCACGGGTGGGCTTAGTTGACCGAGCGGGACGATCACGCGAAGCAGCGGCCAAGCTCCGGAAAGGCGCGGTAGCTTGCGGAAAATGACTTTCGGCCAAACCCACGGGAGATCCAAGGATCTCCAACGTGTCCGGATCAGTAGTAGATCAGGTATACGGCGAGGATGCCGGCGATACCGAGGAGACCGACGGCGAGGGCGAGTTGCAGGCAGCCTTTGCGGGCGGCGGCGGGGTCGAGGCGCTCGGTGGCGGCGTAGGTCGCGATGATCTCGTCGGCGCGGGCGTTGGCGGCGGCGAGGGCCTCGGGTGCGGGCTCGATGAGGGAGGGCGAATCGACGATGGCGGACGAAGGGGCGCTGGCGGGACCGGCGGGGACGTCGTTGACCGGCGCGGGGACGGGCGCGGGGGGGAGGGTTTGGAAGGGCGCCTGGGCGAGGATCTCGGCGTCGAGCCAGGCCAGGTGTTCGGCCACCAGCGCGCGCTGGCGGCGGAGGGCGGTGAGGCGGTCGGGGGGCATGGAAAGCGGGGAGGCAGAATCTAGGAGACAGGAGCTAGGAGCTAGAAGTTAGGAGACGGAAAGTGGAACTCCGGCGGGCGGGTTTAGGTCCGGCCGAAGCGGCGGGCGAGTTCGCCTTGGCTCAGCTCGACCTGGGTGGGGCGGCCGCCGGGGCTGGTGTGGGGGGCGCGGCAGGCGAAGAGGCGGGTGACGAGGCGGCGCATCTCCTCGGCCGAGACCTGCGCCGGCAGGCGCACGGCGCGGGCGGCGGCGAGGCGGGCGAGTTGCTCGCGGGCGACCTCGGGCTGGCGTTCGGGCGAGCGGCCGTCGCGGAAGGCGTCGAGCAGGTCGCGCAGGCAGGCCTCGGCGTCGGCCGGCTCCAGCACGGCGGGCACGCCTTCGAGCCGGAAGGTGTGGCGGCCGAACTCGGCCAGCTCGAAACCGTGTGTCAGGAGAAACCGGATACGGTCGCGGAGCAGGGCGGAGGCGATGGGGTCGAGCTCGAGCACGGCGGGCAGCAGCAGCCGCTGGGTCACGACCGCGCCGGCCTCGAACTGGGCGGCGAGATCCTCGAACACGATGCGCTCCTGGGCGGCGCGGCGATCGAGCAGGAGCAGGCCGGCGGGGGTCTCAAACAGGGCGTAGACGGAGTGGGCGAGGGCGAGGAAACGCCAGGAGGAGGTGCTGGGAGCGGGGAGCGCGGAGCTAGGAGACGGAAGGGCG
>JAIXVP010000109.1 GCA_027482905.1 Opitutaceae bacterium | reverse complement strand
TTCCCCTCCATCCACGGGGTGGGCAACATCATGTCCGTGCCCCTGCTTCTGGCCGCCGGCGTCGAGCTGCACGAGGAGCCGTCCCAAGCCATCCACGATCCGCGTTTCCCGACCGTGAAGTCGCCCAACCCGGAAAACGCCGAGGCGCTGTCGCTCGCGGTCAAGTTGGCCGAGGAAAAGGGGCTCGATCTGGTCATGGCCACCGACCCGGATTGTGATCGCATGGGCTGCGCGGTGCGCGGGCCCGATGGCAAGATGCACCTGCTCAGCGGCAACCAGATCGGCGCGCTGATGACCGACTACCGCCTCGGTCGCTACAAGGAGCGCGGCGTCATCCCGGCCGCCGGCTCCGACCGCGTCGCGCTGGTGAAGACCTTCGTCACCACCTCGCTGCAAGACGAGATCGCGCGCTCCCACGGTGTGAAGGTCGTCAACACCCTCACCGGCTTCAAGTGGATCGCGGCCAAGATCCGCGGTTACGAGGAAGCGCTCAAAGCCGGCTACCTCGCGAAACACGGCGTCGCGATCGACTACGACGCGACACCCTTCGCCAGCCGCGCGAAGCTGCTCCAGGAGTTCTCCACCTTCTACGCCTTCGGCTGCGAGGAGAGCTACGGCTACCTCGCGAACGACCTGGTGCGCGACAAGGACGGCAACTCCGCCTGCCTCATGCTGGCCGAGCTCTGCGCCCACGTGAAGGCCCGCGGGATCACGGTGCCGGAGTATCTCGACGAGATCTACCTGCGCACCGGCTTCTTCCTCGAGGGAGTGATCAACCTCTACTACGAGGGCGCGAGCGGCGCGGCCAAGATCAAGCGCATCCTCACCACCTACCGCGAGCAGCCGCCGGCGGCGTTCGGGGATGTGGCGGTGACAAAGTTCGAGGATTTCGGGCGCATGGACATCCGGGACGCCGACGGCGAGTTGGTGCCGAAGCAGGACCTTTACCTCGTGACTCTGGCCAACGGCTACACCTTCGCGGCGCGTGGTTCGGGCACGGAGCCGAAGATGAAATTCTACGTCTTCGCCAAGGCTCCGGTGACGGACGCCGCCGCGTTGCCCGCCGTCAAGGCGGCGGTCAAGGCCGAGCTCGACCGGGTGAAGGCCTTGATCGAGGCCGACGCCCAGGCTCGCGCGGAAGGTTGAGCTGCCGGGGCCGCGCGTTCGCCCGGGCGCGGCGCGGACCGGATTGCCAGACGGTCCGTTCCGGGTTTTGTTCCCGACGTCATGGTCGCGTTCAACCCCGCTTATCTCGCCGCCCTGGCCGGCCCCGGCCGGTTGGGCTTTATCGCGACCAACGGCCTGCACGACACGGTGGTGATCGAGGGCGTGCAGGAGGACGAGTATCGCCAACGCATCCGCGAGGGCTGGCGCGTGGCCTTGATCCGCCCGATCTGCCGCAGCCTCACGCCGAAGCTTTTCCATTCGCGGGCGGAGCTGGAGGGGGCGCGGGTGTTCTCCTACATGCTGGTGATTCTGGAGCGACCGGCGACGGGCGGCACTGTTCGTGCGTAGGCTCCCCGCATGGAGCTATTCCCGTTTCTCGCGAACGCCGGTCCCGCCGGCGATATCCATCCTGCGTTGATCCTGCCCTTCGGGCTTTTGCTGCTGCTCATCGCGGTCATGCCGCTGACGCCGGACCGGCTGAAGCACCTCTGGGAAAGATACCATCCGCACGTCGCGCTGGCCCTGGCGGCGTTGGTCGGCGGTTTTTATCTGGTCCGTTTGCCCGGCGGGGCGGCGACGCTCGGGCACACGGCGCACGAGTATTTTTCGTTCATCGCGCTGGTGGGGTCGCTCTACGTGGTGGCGGGGGGCATCCACATCCGGGTCAAGGGCGAGGCGACGCCGCGGGACAATGTCGTGCTGCTGCTGATCGGCGCGGTCCTGGCCAATTTTATCGGCACCACGGGCGCCTCGATGGTCCTGATCCGCCCCTTCATCCGGATGAACAAGATCCGCATCAGCGCCTACCACGTGGTGTTTTTCATCTTCATCGTCTCAAACTGCGGCGGCTCGCTCACCCCGATCGGGGACCCGCCCCTGTTCCTGGGCTACCTGCGCGGGGTGCCGTTTTTCTGGCTGACCGAGCACG
Source organism: Opitutaceae bacterium (assembly GCA_027482905.1). Taxonomy (GTDB): domain Bacteria; phylum Verrucomicrobiota; class Verrucomicrobiia; order Opitutales; family Opitutaceae; genus IMCC26134_A. Next base: position 1,267 of record JAIXVP010000109.1, on the reverse strand, counting down.
TGGTCGGGATCTGGTTTGCCGTGATCGGCGCGTTGCTGGCGGTCTTCTACGCGTATGATCGGCACGGTTTCGGGCGGGCGCCGAAGCGGATCCAGGCGGAGATCGCGGCGCCGGACACCTTTCGGTTCGAGGGCGGCGTCAACGTCCTTTTCCTGCTCGCGGTGATCGGTGCGGTGTTTCTGCCCGAGCGGTTTTTCCTGCGCGAGATCGTGATGCTCGGTGCGGCGGTCGGGTCGTATTTCTCCACTCCGAAGAGCGTGCACGCGGCGAACGAGTTCGGCTTCGGGCCGATCCGGGAGGTGGCCTTTCTCTTCGTCGGCATTTTCGTGACCATGATGCCCGCGCTTGGCTACTTGGAGGCGCATGGTCAGGAGTTCGGGTTCGAACGACCGATGCAGTATTACACCGCGACCGGATCGCTCTCGGCGGTTTTGGACAACGCGCCGACCTATGTGAACTTCCTCAAACTGGCCGAGGTCGGCGCGGCGGCGAAGGCCCCGGAAGCCTTCGCGGCGGCGGGCGCGGACGAACGCGCGGTGATGCGCGAACTCTTGGCGCGGGAGCCGGCGCTGGTGATCGCGGTGAGTCTGGGCGCGGTGTTTTTCGGCGCGATGACCTACATCGGCAACGGGCCCAACTTCATGGTCAAGGCCATCGCGGACGCCGCCGGGGTGCGCACGCCGAGTTTCTTCGGCTACATCCTGCGCTTTTCCCTGCCGGTGTTGTTGCCCATCCTGCTGCTTGCCGGGTGGATTTTCCTGTAGCGTGAGGAGGCAGGCATAAAAAACGCGACCCGGTTGAGGGTCGCGTCGTTCGTCGCCGGCGCGGGGCCGGCGGGAGGAGGTTGTGGCGGAATCTTACTTGCCGAGGCTGGCGCGGAGGTCGGCGAGCTGGCCGGCGCTGCCGAGGAGGACGTTGCGGCTGGCGATGAACTTCGCGTATTCCACGATGAAAATCTTGCCGGGCGGGCGGAAGTCGAACTCGGAGGGTTTGTCGCGGAAGAACTCGCGGTGGACGCGGGTCCAGACGAGGCGGCCATCGGTGTCGATGTTGATCTTGGTGACGCCGAGTTTGGCGGCAGGGAGGTATTCGTTGACGTCCACGCCCATGGAGCCGGCGATGGTGCCGCCAGCGGCGTTGATGCGGGCGACCTCGTCCTGGGGGACGGAGCTGGAGCCGTGCATGACGAGCGGGAAGCCGGGGAGGCGGGCCTTGATTTTCTCAAGGACGTCGAAGTGGAGGGACTGCTTGCCCTTGAATTTAAACG
>JAIXVP010000075.1 GCA_027482905.1 Opitutaceae bacterium | reverse complement strand
TTCGGCTGGCAATCAGGCGCGTCATCACATCGGTCAGGCCACCGGGCGCGAATCCTGTAACCAGCGTGATTGGCCGCGTTGGCCAGGCGGGCTGCGCCATGGCCAGTCCTGGCGTGGCCAGCAGCAGCCCGAGTGCAGTGCGCCGCTTCATCATCGTTCCATCCCCAACCTTATGATTTGCCCTGAGCCAAGATCCAATCTGCCTGATGGCGCATAGGGTCAGTGCACGTCTTCCGCCTCGCCCCAAGCCGCGTAAAGCGCCTTAAGGTCGAACCCAGGAGCGCGGGCTGCCTTCAACAGCGGTGCTTCCTTCCGTGTCACGAGGCCGATCGCATCGGCCATCCTGGCCAGATGCGCGGGTGCGATGCGCACGGCGCCGTGCCGGTCGGCATGTAGCAGGTCGCCCGGATTCACCTTCAGGCCGAACACCTCGACCGGGACATCGATCGCGGTCAGATGCACGAAGGCGTGGCTCGGCATCACCGATCCGGCCAGCACCTGGAAGCCGGGATCGGTGGTGTCGATGTCGCGCAGCGAGCCGTCAGTCAGCACGCCTGCAACGCCCAGGCCCTTGTGCAGGGCCACATTCACCTCGCCCCAGAAGGCGCCCAGGCCAGGTCGCGGATCCTCGTCCTGGATGACGGCAATCGTGGGCCCAGGCGGCGCGGAGACATAGCGGTACCAATCGAGCCGTCGTGCGCGCACCACGGCCGTTGGCTCCGTCGCGGGCTGCGAGCAGCGCAGCCGGGCCGTGCGCGCGAAGCCGACAATCGGCGGCAGCGCAGGATCGAGCGCGACCACCGGTGCCGCCGTGAAGCCCTCATTGGTCCGGCCACCCATGACATGCTCGAGCGCGTTGCACACGGTCGGTGTGTCCACCGACCGCAGCAATGTCAGAAGTTCGGACGTCAATCCGCTCATCACGCAGCCCCCGACAGACGACGAGAGGCGATCTCCGCCCCCTCCACCAATGCGCGCAGCTTCGCCCAGGCGATCTCGGGATCGACGGCACCGAAGCCAGCGAATGTGCCAAAGCCGCAATCAGTGCTGGCAATCACGCGTTCGGCCCCGACAATAGTCACGAAGCGCTCGATCCGTTGCGCGACGAGCTCCGGATGTTCGACGAAATTCGTCGTGCTATCGAGGCAGCCAGGGATCAGTACGTAGTCGTCCGGGATCGTCGTCCGGGCCCAGGCCGTCCACTCATGCGCATGCCGCGGGTTCGAAGCCTCGAACAGCAAGGCACGGGGCTTGGCCTTGAGCAGCGTGGACAGGATCGCCTCAAGCGGAATGTCGCGCGTGTGCGGCCCTTCGTAGTTGCCCCAGCAGATGTGCATCCGCACCCGGTCGGCCGGGACGTTCCGCAGCGCGCGGTTCAGGATCTCGACATGAACCTCGGCGCGGCGCACGAAATCGGCGTCGGAGGCGTCGGCGTACATCATGTGGCGACCGAGCCCGAGGTCTGGGGCGTCGATCTGCAGGATCAGCCCCGCACCGACGATGGCCTCGTACTCGCCGCGCATCGCCTCAGCGACATCCTCCATGTAAGCATCAAGGCTGCGATGCCAGGTGGATGGCTGGAACAAGGCGATGACGCCGGGCGAGGCCGCGTTCAGGAAGCCCTCGGCATAGCCTGCTGCCGCTAAGGCCTCCCGCATCGTGGCAAGGTCGGTCTCCAGCGGCTTCGTATCCTTCACCGCGATCGGCCCGACACAGCAGGGCCGGCGGTAGCTCGGCGTGCCGCCGGATTTCGCCAACCGCTCCAGGAAGGACGGGTATTCCTTCAGGTCCGCAGGCGCACGACGCGGGCTGTCGCCCTCGAAGCCTGTCAGCCGATCCTTGATGTAGGTGGCGTAGGAAATCTTCGACGTCTCCCCATCCGAGGGAATGTCGATGCCGGTTGCCTTTTGCCGGGCGACCACCGCTTGCGTCGCCTCCCGCATCACGGCGGCATAGGCCGCTTCGTCCAGCGCCTCACCGCGTTCGCGAGCGAACAGCAGGTCAGCGACCTCCTGGGATCGCGGCAGGGAACCGACATGGGTCGTGCGGATGCGGGTCATGGTCAGGCCGCCTTTCCTGCTAGGAAGCGGGCGGGCGCGGTCTCCTCCCCGCCCCGCACAACGAATACCATTGCGCCCTCCGAGGAGGTCGCGCGGAAGGCGCGTGCCGCGCCGCGTGGCGTCGTGAAGGTATCGCCGGCCGCAAGCAGCACCGGTGTGCCATCCACCGTTACCTCCAGCGCGCCAGCATGCACGAACAGCACCTCCTCCTCCTCCCGCGCATGGGGGGCCACGGAGGCGCCGGAGGCGAAGGTGAGGCAACGCAGGGTGAAGCCATGCGGCCACCAGCCAGTGATCGGCCCCGGCGCGAAGCCGTCGCCCGTGGCGCGCGGGACGATCACCGGGCATTCCGCGACGCCAGGGCCGGCCAGCGCGGAGGCAGGATTCGGCCGTAACGCGGTGCCGGGGACCACGCAGCCCGCCAGCTTCGCATCGGACGGGCTGGCCAGGGCGGCGATCTCATCCGCTGTCGGCGGCTGTTGCAGGCGTGCACCTGGCGGAACCGTCTCGCCGGCGGTCGTATCGATCAGTCGCCCGCCCTCGAGAAGGACCAGGCCGTACTGCTTCGCCAGGTCGAACACGCGTGGTGTCCAGGTCACCTTGCCGGGATCATCGCCGCC
>JAIXVP010000309.1 GCA_027482905.1 Opitutaceae bacterium | reverse complement strand
TCCTCGACCAAACCGCCCTTTCCGAACTCACCGGAATCGCCACCTCCCTTCTGCTCGACCCCGACCGTCTCGCCGCCCACCGCGCCGCCCTCGTCCACCTCGATGCCGCGCCTTCGTTGGACTTCATCCTCGCCGACCTCGACACCCTCGTCGCTCGCCACCCCGTAACCGCCGCACGCGCGGCCGTCGCCGCATGAACGCCGACGCCCCGCTCCCCCTCCTCTTCGGCCACGCCGCGCGCGCGTTGCATTGCATCGGCGTCGGCGGCATGGGGCTCGGCCCGCTCGCGATCTACGCCGTCGACCTCGGATTCACCGTGACCGGCGGCGACGACGGCCCGACTGACGCCATGGCCGCCCATCTGGCCCGCGCCGGCGTCGTCCTACTGCCCGCCGCCGAGCTCCCTGAAACCGCCGAATTGGTCGTGTTTTCCTCCGCCATCCCCGAGACGCATCCCGCCCTCGCCGCCGCCCGCGCGCGCGGCGTGCCGGCGGTGCGGCGCGGTGAACTGCTGGCCGAGCTGGCCCGCCACCGCCGCCTCGTCGCCGTGTGCGGTTCCCACGGTAAAACCACCACGACCGCGATGCTGGTCACCGCGCTGCGTGCCGCCGGCCTCGCGCCCGGCTACGTCGGCGGCGGACTCTTCGGCGACGACGCCCTTCCCCCCGCCGCCGCCGGTCGCGATCCCTGGCTGGTCGCCGAAATCGACGAGAGCGACGGCACCATCGCCCGCTTCGCGCCCGCCCTCACCGTCATCGTCAACCTCGACTGGGACCACCCCGATCACTACCCGACCGAGGCCGACCTGCTCGCCGCGTTCGCCGGCCTGATCGCCCGCACCTCCGGCCCCGTGTTGATCAACGCCGCCTGCCCGCGCTCCCTCGCGCTCGCCGCCGGCCGCCCCGACGTCGCCACCTTCGGCCGCGAGGGTCACTACGCCCTCCTCTCCCACCAGCCGGACGGACCCGTCGGCCTCGCCTTGAGCCTCGGCGGCCAGTTCCGCCCCGCCTTGCCGACCGCCACGGTGCGCGCCTTCGGCGATTTCAACGCCCTCAACGCTACCGCCGCACTCGCCGCCGCCGCACTCCTCGGCGCGCCCCTCCGCGCCGACCTCCTCGCCCGCTACCCCGGCGTCCGCCGCCGTCAGGGCGTGCTCGCCGCCGGCTCCGGCCTGATCGTGATCGAGGACTACGCCCACCACCCCGCCGAGATCGCCGCCTTGCTCGCCGGACTGCGCCCACGCGTGCCCGTCGGCGGCCGACTGCTGGTCGTGTTTCAACCTCACCGCTTCAGCCGCACCGCCCGTTTCCGCCCCGCCTTCGCCGCCGCGCTCGTGGCCGCCGACGCCGTCACCCTCCTCGACGTCTACGGCGCGGGCGAAACCACCCTGCCCGGCGGCACCACCGCCGACCTCGCCGCCGAGCTCGCCGCCGCGCACCCCGCGCCTCCCGTCGCCTACCATCCGGGCGAACACGCCCTGGCGTTCGCCCGCTTGTCCGCCGGCCTGCGGCCCGGCGACCTCGTCGCCATCGTCGGCGCGGGCGACCTCGACGGCTCCGCCCGCGCCTGGCTCGCCGACTTCGACCGCACCGCCTGGTGGGACCGCGTCGCCGCCGCGCTCGCACCCGCCGTCTCCGCCGCCACCTCGCTCGCGCGCGAGGCCCAGTTGGCCGCCCGCACCACCCTTGGCGTCGGCGGCGCCGCCCGCCTCTACGCCGAGCCCGCCACGCTGGACGACCTGCTCGGACTCGTCCGCGCCGCCCACGCCCTCGGCCTGCGGCTCCTCCCCCTAGGCCGCGGCTCCAACCTACTCGTGCCCGACACCGGCGTCGACGCCCTCGTCGTGAGCCTGCGACACCCGTTCTGGGAGAGCTTCGAGCCCCTGGCTGACGGCCGGGTGCGGGTCGGAGCAGGCTTGCGCCTCAAGAACCTCTGCGGCCTCGCCACCCGGGCCGGCCTCGCCGGTTTCGAGTTTCTCGAAGGCATCCCCGGCAACGTCGGCGGCGCCCTGCGCATGAACGCCGGCGCGATGGGCGGCTGGATGTTCGACGTGGTCGAGAGCGTCGAGCTCGTCACCCTTGCCGGCGAACGCCTCACGCTCCCCAAGTCGGCCCTGCACGTCGACTACCGCCACTGCGCCGAGCTGGAAAACGCCATCGCCACCGCCGCCGTGCTCGTCCCCGCCGCGTCGTCCGCGACCGCCATCGCCGCGCAGATCGACGCCTACCGCGACAAACGGAAAAAATCCCAGCCGCGCGAGCCGTCCGCCGGCTGCATTTTTAAGAACCCGCCGGGCGATTCCGCGGGCCGCCTGATCGACGCCGCCGGATTGAAGGGCGCGCGCGAGGGCGACGCCGAGGTCTCGCCCGTCCACGCCAACTTCATCGTCAACCACGACCACGCCCGCGCCGCCGACGTCATCGCCCTGGTCCGCCGCGTGCGCGCCACCGTGGAGAGAACCCACGGCGTCCGCCTCGAACCCGAAGTCCTCCTCTACGGCCGCGAATGGTCGGAGGTGCTGTGACGGCGGAAGGAGCAAGGCGCGAGAAGCCCGAATCTATAATCAGCAGCCACCCACCCACCGCCCATCTCACGCCTCCTTCCGCCTCCCGAATTCTAGCTCCTAGATTCTAGCTCCTAGCTCCTTTTTTCATGCTCCCCCCGATCCGCATCACCGTCCTCGCCGGCGGCGTCTCTTCCGAGCGCGAGGTGTCGCTCGGTTCCGGCGCCGCCTCCGCCGCCGCGCTGGCCCGATTGTGGCCGACGCGCTTGATCGACGTGACGGCCGCCGCCCTTCCGCCCGGCCTCGACCCCGCCCGCGACGTCGTCTTCTCCACCCTTCACGGCACCTTCGGCGAGGACGGCGGCATGCAGCGCCTGCTCGACGTCGCCGGGATCGTCTACGCCGGCTGCGACGCCGCCGCGTCCGCGCTGACCATGAACAAGGCCGCCACCAAACGCGCCGCCGCGTCCGCCGGCGTGCGCGTCGCCGCCGACGCCACTTTCTCCGTCCCGGGCGAAAAGCAGTCGGCCGACGCGCTCATCGCCGCGCTCGGCACCGAGAACGTCGTTCTGAAACCCAACGACCAGGGCTCGTCAGTCGGCCTCGCCCTGCCCGAGGGCCGCGCCGCCGTCGTCGCGGCCCTCGCCGCGCTAGCCCCGGGCGCCTGGATCGCCGAGCCCCGCCTCGTCGGCCGCGAGCTCTCCGTCGGCGTGCTCGACGGCGCCGCCCTCGGCGTGGTCGAGATCCGCCCGCGCTCCGGCGTCTACGACTTCGCCAGCAAATACACCAAGGGCGCCACCGAGTATCTCGCCCCCGCCCCGCTGCCCGAACCGGCCGCCGCCGCCGTGCGCGCCGCCGCCGAAAAAGCCTTCGCCGCGTGCGGCTGCCGCGACTACGCCCGCGTCGATTTTATCCTGATTTCGCCGGAAGAGTTTTATCTGCTGGAAATCAACACGCTTCCCGGCATGAAGGAAACCAGTCTCCTGCCGATGAGCGCGCGCTGTGCGGGGCTGGATTTCACCGGGTTGGTCGAAAGTTTGGTCGGTCCCGCCGTGCGCCGTCTGAAGGAAATCCGTCCGTAAATCCGTCCGTGAACCACGTTCCGCTTATTCCGCAAACCGCTCCCACCTGGAGGGATACAATCCCCCAGGACGCCCCGCCCCGCCCCCGAAACCGGGTCGCGCGCCGCCGCCTGGCGCTCGCCAGCGTCCGGCATTGGGTCGCCGTCGGCGCGGCCACCGCGTGTTTGCTTTTCGGATACATCGGCTGGCGCGCGTGGCGCGACAACCCCGCCGTGCTCGCGGCGCCCGCCTCCTCCGCGCCTCTGCGAGAGATCGCCCTCCGCACCGACGGCGTGCTCACCCGCGCCTGGGTGGAGCAAACCCTGAAAATCGACCGCCGCGCCGGCCTGATGGACCTCGACCTCGCCGCCCTGCGCGACCGGTTGCTGCAATCCGGCCAAGTCCGCACCGCGGTGCTCGCCCGCCGCTTCCCCGACGTGCTCGCCGTCATCATCGAGGAGCGCAGTCCGGTGCTGCGCGTCCACGCCCGGACCGAGTCCGGCGCGGCCGGGGGCGACCGGCTCTTCGTCGCCCGGGACGGCTTCGTCTTCACCGGCGAACTCTACCCCGCCCACCTCGTCGAAAACCTTCCCCTTCTGGCGGGCGTGACTCCGGCCCGAAATCCGACTGGCCGAGGCTTCGCCCCGGTCGAGGGCCTCGAATCCGTCGCCTCCCTGCTCGGCACCGCCCGATCATCCGCGCCCGCGCTGGCGAAGGAGTTCGAGGTGGTTTCCCTCGCCCGCTACGCCCGCGACGGCGTCATCCTCGTCCGCACCCCCGAGGTGGCCGAGATAGCCTTCGGCACGCGCGACGATTTCTACCTCCAGATCGCCCGCCTCGACTACATCCTGGAACAGCTTCGCGCCCGCCCGACCGGCGCCGCGCCCGTCCGCTCCATCGACCTCTCGGTCGGCGGCCGCCAAGTCCCCGTCGCCTTCGATGTCCCGCCCGTCCCGGCCAAACCCGCGACCGCCGCGCGCCCCTCCGCCCGCACGGCCGAGGCGGCCCGCCCGCCCAAGATTTTTTTCCATCCCTGAACAACCGTCCGCCTCGCCCGCCAACCTCTCCCGCACCGTGTCCGCCTTCTCCAAACCTCGCATCGTGGGCGCCGTCGAAATCGGCACCACCAAGGTCACCGTCCTCGTCGGCGAAGTCGCCGGCTCCCGTCTGAACCTCATCGGCTTCGGCGAGTTCCCCTCCCGCGGCGTGGTCAAGGGCGTCGTCGTCGACAGCAAGGCCGCCGGCGAGGCCACCCACCGCGCGATCGACGCCGCCGAGAAGACCGCCGGAGCGCGCCTCCAGCAGGTGTTCCTCGCGCAGAGCGGCGCCCACATCGACGGCTTCTACCACGAGGCGACCGTCAACGTCGGCGGCCTCGAGGGCCGCGTCAGCGCATTCGACATCGAAAACGTCTACGGCCTCGCGAAGCAAAAAGCCCTCCCGCCCGGGCGCTGCATCGTCCACTTCCTGCGCCGCCCCTTCTACCTTGACGGCACCCTCAGCCCCTCGCCCGAGGACATCCGCGGCGACCGCCTTTCGGTCGGCGTCTGGCACGTGCACGGCGACCAGCACCGCATCGCCGACGGCGTCCACATCATCCGCAACTTCAACCTGCCCGTCACCGAGCTGGTCCTCTCCGGACTGGCCGCCGGCAACATCCTCACCACCCCCGAGGAACGCCAACACGGCGTGCTCGTCATCGACCTCGGCGGCGGCACCACCGACTTCGCCTACTACCGGCACGGCCGCGCCTGCCTCGCCGGAGTCGCACCGGTCGGCGGCTCGCACCTGACCAACGACCTCGCCCTCGGCCTGCGCATCACCGAAGGCCAGGCCGAGAAGATGAAACTCCTCCACGCCCGCGCCACCGTCACCGCCAAGGACCGCGTCGATTCCGTCTGGCTGAACGGCGACATGGGCATCGGCGACCGTCGTTTCCCGCGCATGACGATCGAGCAGATCGCCGCCGCCCGCACCCGCGAGACCCTCGAGGTCGTGCGGAAAAAACTCGGCGCCCTCTACACCCCCGGCGAGACCCTCGCCGGCGTCGTGCTTACCGGCGGCGCCTCCGCCCTCCCCGGCATCGAGGACGCCGCCTCGCGCGTGTTCGAGGTCCCCGCCCGCCTCGGCACCCCGCGCGTCGAGGTGATCGAAAAGCTCCGCCATCCGTCCTGCAGCACCGCCCTCGGCCTGCTCCATCAGGGCCTCTCCCAACAACACGACAACAACGCCACCCGTGCCCAGGCCGGCTTCGGTTCCAAACTCAAAAACTTCCTCGACCGCCTGGCCACGGTTTGAGGAAAGAGAAAACAAGAAGTCAGAATTCAGAATGACGGCAACAAACCCGCCAAACCCTCTCACCACCAAAAATCCCACGGTCCTTTTCCGTCCTGCTGACTCCTGAATCCTCACCGCCGCCTCCTCATTTTGATCTCTGCCTACTGACTCCTGAATCCTGACTTCTGACTCCTTATCCGAGATGCCCTCCGCCGACCTCCCGCTGCCCCTCTCCGCCGACCTCTTCACCGACCGCCGCATCGCGATCAAAGTCGTCGGGCTAGGCGGCGCCGGCGCCAACGCGGTCGACCGCCTGAAGATGGAGAACCTCGACCGTCTCCAGATGGCGGTGATCAACACCGACGCCCAGGCCCTCGCCGCCTCCCCCGTGCAGGACAAGGTCCTCATCGGCGCGTCCGTCACCCGCGGCCTTGGCGCCGGGGCCGACCCCGACCTCGGCCGCCAGGCCGCCGAGGCCGACCGCGAAAAAATCGCCGCCGTGGTGAAGGACTGCGACCTCGTGTTCCTCGTCGCCGGCATGGGCGGCGGCACCGGCTCCGGCGCAGCCCCCACCGTCGCCGAGATCGCCGCCGAGCAGGGTGCGCTGGTCATCGCCTTCGTCACCCTTCCCTTCAGCTTCGAGGGCGGCCGCCGCGCCAAGCAGGCCGACGAGGGCCTGCTCGCCCTGCGCAAGGTCTGCGACGCCGTCATCCCGCTCTCCAACGACCTCCTCCTTCAGGAAGGCGCCGAGGGCGAGACCGTGCTGGACTCCTTCGCGCGCGCCGACGAGTGGATCGGCCGCGGCGTCAAGTCGATCTGGTCCATGATGTTCCGCACCGGCCTTATCAATCTCGACTTCGCCACGCTGCGCCAGGCTTTCCAAACCCGGGGTGGCAAAACCCTCTTCGGCCTCGGTGCCGGCGCCGGCGAAAACCCCGTGGCGGATGCCCTCGAAAGCCTGAAACTCTGCCCTCTGCTCGCCACGCCCGAGTTCGCCCGCAAGGCCGACCGCCTCCTGGTCAACATCGTCGGCGGCACCGACCTGACCCTGCCCCGGGTCAACGAAATCATGACCGCCGTCGCGGAGCAGTTCGGCAAGGAGGCCCACGTGGTGATGGGCGCGGTCATCGACGAAAACTGCCAAGGCCGCGTCGAACTCATGGTCCTCGGTGCGAGCGACGCCGGCGCGCGCGTCTTCACCCCCCGTCGCGCCCCGGCCCGCGTCCGCCCCGCCGCCGCCGCCGCCGAGTCCGCGCCGGCCGAGGGGTTGCTTGTCGCCGCCGCGACCATCCCCGCCCGCCGCGAGGACGAGGACGCCGAACCAGCCGTCGCCACGAGGGAAAAAAAGACCCCCGCCCGCGAGCGCTCCATCGCCCCCCTCGCCACCACCGCCGACCAGGTGGAACTCACCCTCGGCGAACACGAGACGCGTGGCACCTTCGAGAAAAGCGACCGCAACCTCTTCGAAGGCCAGGATCTCGACGTCCCCACCTACCTCCGCCAAGGTCTGAAGTTGCACCTCTGATCCGACCGCACCGACGGGCGCGCGACTCTGCCCATTCCGACCTGGAGGCCCGCGGAGCTCGCATCCGCTTAGCCTGAGGCACCGGAAATCAATCGACTACGGAAACGTCTCCGGCGGACGGGCCACCTCGTCCTCGGGCGCGGGGCGGCCCTCGATGACGTAGACCCCGAAAATCCGGCCTGCGCGGTGTGGCGAAACGACCACGCGGGCGGTCGGCGCCAGGGTATCCGGATTGCGCACCACCAGCGCCGCTCCGGCTAGGCCGGACGGAACCGGCAGATGGGCGGGGATCTCGACCAGCGCCGTGGCCGCCGCCGCGTCATACTCAAGGATGCGCCCGACCTCGCGGTGCGTCGGTGGCCCCCACACCGGCGCTGGTTCGGGCTTGGGGGCTCGCCGCGGAAGCAGCGAACACCCGCTGAGGCCGAAAACCAAACCGACCGCCAGCGCCAACCGAAACGGGAACCGGACGGCGGGCGTCATCGACGGAGAGGCAAACGCTGCGCGGAGGAAAAACGGACCGGCGTCGGCCCGCCGACTCAGGGCATCTTCGGGAAGACGGGCTTGTTCGCCTGGACCTGTTTGATGAGGTTCTGGGCGTTGTCCGGCTGCTCGGCGTCGAAGAAGCCGGTGAGCTGGCGCAGGCGCGTCGGATGGCGCATCTTGCGCAAGGCCTTGGCCTCGATCTGGCGGATGCGCTCGCGGGTCACCTTGAACTGCTTGCCCACCTCCTCGAGGGTGCGGCTGTAGCCGTCCACCAGGCCGAAGCGGAGCGAAAGCACGCGGCGCTCGCGCTCGGTGAGCGAGTCGAGCACGTCGACGATCTTTTCGCGCAGGAGCGAGTAGGCCGTCATGTCGTAGGGGTTC
>JAIXVP010000173.1 GCA_027482905.1 Opitutaceae bacterium | reverse complement strand
GGCGGCCGGAGCCTCCGCCGCGCCGTCGTCCTTGGCCTTGGGTTTACGCGCCGCCGAGCGGGCCGCCTTGGCGTTCAACCAGAGCGAACCGTCCTTGGCGTAGCGACTGAGCCAGAAAATCTCGCCACCGTGCTCGACGAAAACCGGCTTGGCCTCCGTCTCGCCCTCGGGCGCCGCGACCGGCTCCACCAGGCCCTGGCCGACCAGGGCGGACAACAACTCCGCTTCGCCCCGTCCGAGCGCCTCGGCCAAAAACGCGAGCGACCCGGACAGACCGCTGCGGCTCTTGTTGGGCTTCATCAAAAGGCGCAGGGCGGCCAGGCGGCTCGTTTCGCCGCCGGAGACGGAAGCGGGGGCGCCGGTCGTCGGCTCGGAAACGGGAGCCGCCTCCGGCGCGGATTCGGCTGCCGGCTCCGGCTCCCGCGCGGCCGGGATCGGCGGCATGGCGCGCGGCACGGCGCGGAAAATCGGCGGCGAGCCCGCGTCGTCGCGGGACGGCTCGGGCGCGCGCTCCGCCGGGACGGCGGGCTCGGCCGGGGCGGCGGCGGAGGCGGCCGCATCCCCCGAAGCGAAGACCGGGGCGATGGCGCCGCCCGCCTCCGCTTGCTCGCGCGGGGTCGCCTCGCGGCCGTTGATCCAGAGGCCGCCGTTGTTGTCCTTGTTCGCCCAATACGCGTAGGCGCCGATGACGCGGGCCTCCACCTTGGCGGACGGATTGTCCGCCGGCGACAGCCCGAGCGCGGCGAGGGCGGCGCGCAAGGCGGCCTCCTCGACCTTGAAATGCTTCGCCAGATAGGCGCTGGAGCCGGAGTAGCCCGGACCGCGCCGGTTGCGGCGCATCTGCGGACGAATGGCGTCGAGCAACGCCTCTCCGACCGGGAGGCCGCCGCCGACGGGCGCGGCGACGGGCGTGGCCTCGGCTTCGGAAAATCCTCCGACCGCGGCGGCCTCGCCGACGGGCGCGGGCGCCTCGGTGGACGGCGCGGTGGTGGCGACGGCGGCCGCGCGGGCGGCGTCCCGGGCGGCCTGGGCGGCCGCCTGCTGCTCACGACGAGCCTGCTCGGCCGCAAGGCGCTGCGCCTCGCGTTCGGCGCGGCGGGCCTGGGCCTCGGCCTCGCGGGCGACCTGCTCGGCCAGACGTTTGGCGCGCTCCGCCTCGGCGGCGGCATGTTCCTCCGCCAGCGCCTGGAAGACGGGATCGGCGGGATCGAGCGGTTTGCCCTGGACGATGCGGAACTTCGGCTGGGGCTTTTCGCGGGTGTTCAGGAAAAACTGGGCGCGGTTGTTTTTCTCCACCCAGTAGAGGTCGCCCTCGAATTCGAGGTAGACCGGCGCGTCGGCGTCGCTCTCCGGGATGATGAAGCCACACTCGCGGAGCGCGCCGTGGACGTCGGACTCGGGCTGCTCCCAGCGTTTGGCGAGGTAGTTGAGCGCGACCGACTGGCCGGGCGTGCTCGGGTTCTTGCGCAGGTGGGGTTTGATCGCGTCGAAAAAGGTGGGGAGGTCGTCCTCGAACTTTTCCAGGTTGTTCCAGTCTTCCGCGCCGTGGGACGCCTCGTCGGCCAGGGCCTCGGGGTCGCCGTCGCGATCGGTGTCGCGGAGCTGGCGCAGCCCCTCGGGGCCGGCAGCCTTGTCGCCGGCGGTGGCGCCGGCCGCGTCGGCCGAGGCGCTGGCGTCGCCCGTGTGCTGCTTGTGCATCAGCTCGGCGCGGAGCTTGTCCGCCTCGGCCTTCGCCGCCGCCGCGACCGCCGCCTCCAGGGTCCATTCGCGCTGGGTCGGTCGGCGCGCGAGGCCGGTGAAGGCGAGGGCGTTGGTCGGGTCGGCGCGAAAATCGATGATCTCCCACTCGTCTTTGCCGAGCTGGTTGAGGTAGCTTTCCAGCATGGTGGCGGAGGCGAATCCGCCCCGGCCGCTGGTGATCGTTTTATATTCCCAAAGGGCCATGATGTCTAAGATGTGCGAGGGTGTTGCAAAAGGCCGATGAGGCATCCCAGATGCCCTACGCCTTGCCGAGCCTTATCTGCGCCGCGCGCTTGCCCAGCCGCCCTGGGCGCGAATGATTCCGCCGATTCCAACCGAACCGATGGCCGCCCGCACCCCTCTACTCGCCCTCGCGCGGCGCGTCGCGTCGACCGCCCCGGCGCACGCTTCCGGCAGCTACCCTCCCAACCCGCCCCGCCTCGGCGGCGCCGCGCTCGCGAAGATTGACGCCCGCGCCTACACCCTGGGCAAAACCCTTTTCACCGACCGCCTCACGTTGCCCGCCGAGTCCCCGCCCGGCTGCGATCCCGCAGCCAACCTCGAAATCCTCCGCGTCATCCAGGACCGCCTGCCCGAACGCGTCGCATCCGAGATAGACCTGCCCTCCCTCGCACCCCGTCTGGATACCGAACAAGTGAACGCCTTGATCTACTACGTCGGCATCCGTTTTCGCATCGCCCCCGATTCCGTTCCCCGATGAACGCCGTCTCCGCCGCCTCATTCCGACGCGCCGCCGCGCTCGGCGCCTTCGCCCTGTTCGCCGCCCCCGCCCTGCCCGCCCAGAGCGCCTACCTGCCCGAACCCGGCGAGACCTCCCTGACGCCGCTCTACAGCTACCAGCGCACCCGGGAGTTCCACGCGCTCGGCGACCGCCGCCTGACCCTGTCCGACCCGCTGGAGCAACACACCGTGCGTTTCGACCTCGAACACGGTTTTGCGCCCGGCTGGGCCCTCGACGCCGCCTTCGGCTGGTCGAGCGTCACCTACGACGAGAGTTCGCCGCCCTTCCTCGGGGTCAGCCTGCTCGGCGACGGCCAAACCACCCGCGACGGCCTGATCGACTCCCGCCTCGGCCTGCGTCGCCTTTTGCTCGACGAGACCACCTCGCTATCCGATTGGACGCCCACGCTCGCCGTGCGCGCCGGAGCCATCGTCGCCGGCACCTACGAAACCGGCTTCGTCAACGCCGTCGGCGACGGCGCGAACGGCGCGGAGCTCTCCCTGCTCGCCGCGAAATCCTTCCCCGCTTCTGGCACCGCCGTATTTGCCGATGTAGCCGGTCGTGCGTTCGACGGGGACGTGCCCGACGCGATCGAGGCCAGCATCGCGGTGAGCCAACGCGTCCGCGAATTCGTGTTCACCCTCGGCCTGCGCCACCAGCAATCGCTCGACGGTCTCGACATCCTCGGCCCCGGCTTCACCACGCCCGACGGTTTTGCCTTCCCCGCCGTGCGCGAGGTCAACACCAGCCTCGAGGCCGGCGTGAGCCTGCCGCTCGGCCCCGT
>JAIXVP010000197.1 GCA_027482905.1 Opitutaceae bacterium | reverse complement strand
GATACCCAGTGCCACGAGTGGGCCACAAACACGGTCTCCCTCCCCGTCCGCCACCCCCGACAACCCGTCCGCCCAACCGGCGCCCGAATTTGCCGACGCCGACGCGCCTCCCACCGCACCCGGACCGAACATCCTCGGCGAATGGACCGGACGCCCCCCGATCTCCCCCTGGCGGGTCGCGCGCGACCAAGCCCGCGAAAACGCCGCGCCCGCCACCCGCATTCCCCTGCGTCTCGCCTCGGACCGCACCGGGGTCATGCGCGTAGACGGCTACCAACCCACCGAGGAGGACGGCGGCGTTTTTCAGGGCACGCTGGAGGGCCATCCCGGGAGCACCGTCATCCTCAGCTACATCGGCGAAGCCCAGGCCGGCGTCGTCCTCCTTCCCGCCGAACACCGCGCCTACAACTTCCGCGCCGGTGACGACGGCATCCTGCGCGTGACCGAACTCGACACCCGCAACGCCCCTGATTGCGGCCAGCCGACCGTCCCTCTCACGCCGCCTCGTATTTGAACCCAGATCGCCCATGAAACGCCTCGTCCTCCGGCTCCTCCCCGTCTTCGTCGCCCTGCCCTTGGCCGCCCAGGTCCTGCCCCCGGGTCGCAAGGCGGTGAACACGCCCTACCCCGTGGCCCAGGGCCGCACCTTCACCACCACGACCCAGCTCGACATCCTGATGGCCTACACCCCGGCCGCCCTGACTTACGCGGGCGGCAGTTCGGCCATGCGCGCGGCCATCTATTCCCACATCGCCCTCGCCAACCGCTGCTACGCGAACAGCGACATGCCCATCACGCTGCGGCCGGTCGGCATCGTGCAGACCAGCTACACCGAGGCCGCGACTTTCAACGACGACCTCACGCGGCTGCAAAGCACCGGCGACGGCGTTATGGACGAGCTCCACACCACCCGCAACACCCGCGGCGCCGACCTCGTCGCCCTCATCCGGCGAAACTCCGCCGCCGGCGTCGCCGGTCTCGCCTACGTGAACAGCGGCAACGCCGACGCCGGTTTCGCACCGTGGGCCTTCAGCGTCACCGCCGACATCTGGGCCTCCGGCAACATCGCCTTCCCCCACGAGGTGGGTCACAACCTCGGCTGCTGGCACGACCGCGGCAATTCGTCCGGCGCCACCCACGCCTACGCCTACGGCTGGCGCTTCTACGGCACCGACAACATCCAATACATCACGGTGATGGCCTACTACCCGGGCACCCGCATTCCCTATTTTTCCAACCCCACCATCAACTACCAGGGCACGCCCACCGGCGTCGCCACCGGGTCCACCGCCGCCGACAACGCCCTGCGCCACGAGGTGACCGCCGCCGGCAGCGCCGCCTACCGCGCCCTCGGCACCACCGTCGGCAGCGGCGTGCGCGGGGATTTCAACGGCGATGGCGCCGTCGATCTCGTCCTGCAAAACACGTCCACCGGCGAACGCTCCATCTGGCTGATGGGTGGCTCCGCGCGCGATCAGAACGTCGTCTTGGCCACCGGCGCCACCGCCTGGCAGGTCGCCCTCGTGGCCGACATGAACACCGACGGCCACCACGACATCGTTTTCCAAAACACGTCCACCGGCGAACGCTCCATCTGGCTGATGAGCGGCACCGCCCGCGCGAGCGTGTTCACCCTGCCCACCGGCGCCCTCGCCTGGCAGATGGCCGCCGCCGGCGATTTCAACGCCGACGGCAAACCCGACCTCGTCTACCAGAACACGTCCACCGGCGAGCGTTGCATCTGGCTGATGAACGGCACCGCCCGCCTCTCCGTGGTCAACCTGCCCGCCGGCACCACCGCCTGGCGCATCGCCGCCGCCGGCGACCTCAACGCCGACGGCAAACCCGACCTGGTTTTCCAAAACACCGGCACCGGCGAACTGTCCGTCTGGTATATGAACGGCACCACCCGCGGCTCCACCGCGACCCTGCCCGCTCCCGCGTCCTCCGCCTGGCGCGTATCCAATCGCTGAATTCAACCCACCGCGCCCGCCGCCATGCCGTCCCCCGACCTTCCACCGCCCGCCCAAGTCGAAATCGCCCCCGCGCGTCCCGCGCCCGACCCCCGCGCCCTCGCCGCCACCGTCGGCCTGGACGCCTCCGCCCTCGCCGCCCCGGCCGCCGATCCCGCCCCCGTCGCGATCGCGCTCCAGGATCTGCGCGAGTTGCCCGCCCTCCAGCGCCAGGCCCGGCGCTTCGCCCTCTCGCTGGCGCGCGACTACTGCCCCCTCGACGAGATCGTGGCCGAGGTCGCCCGCGACCCCGTCCTCACCGTGAACGTGCTCCGCCTCGCCAACACCGTGGAGGTCTCATCCCGCGAGCGCATCGGCGACCTGCCCACCGCGCTCCAGATGCTCGGTGTGGTCCGGGTGCGCGTGCTCGCCCAGCTCCTCGCCGCCTTGCATGACGCCCGCGGGGTCGCCCCCGGCTTCGACTGGAGCCACCTCTGGCTGCACTCCGCCGCCACCGCTTCGCTCGCCACCCGCCTCGACGCCTGGGCCGGCGAACACTCCGGCCCCGAACTCCACCTCGCCGCGCTGCTGCACGACATCGGCAAGATCGCGCTCTCCGCCGTCGCCCCCGACGCCTACCGCGCCGTTCTCCTCCGCGCCTGGTCGCGCTGGCAGGCCCTGCCCCCGCTCGAACATGCCGCCCTCGGCCTCGACCACCGCGACGCCGGACGCCTCTTCGGCGAGTCCGCCCAGCTCCCTCCAATCATCCTGAGCGCGATCACCCACCACGACGCCCCCGAACTCGCCCCGACCGAACACCAGGCCATCGTCGCGGTCGTCGCGGTCGCCAACCGCATCGCCAAATCGAACGGACTCGGATTCAGCGGCGACGGCGATCTCGCGTTCAACGCCCTCGGCGACGATCCGGCTTGGAAAACGTGGGAAAACGCGGTCGGTCACCGGCTGGACTCCGCCGCCCTTTCGGCGCTGCTCGATGACACCTGGCTGGAGGAGGTGCGCGGCGAACTTCGCTCCTTGCAGCGCGCCCTCACCTAGGCGCACCCGCCCCGGCTCCCGGCTACGGTTTGAGCAATCCGCGCGCATTCCCCGCCAAGCGCCGCGCGGCGCGATCCGCTCCCGTCCGCTAGCATGGTTGGGCAAACCCAAACCCACCATGCCCAAACCCAGAACCCTGTTCCTCGGCGCCCTCGCCGCCACCCTCGCCCTGCTCCCCGCGCTCCGCGCCGCCGACGCGTCCAGTCCGTGGAGCCTGAAGCTGCGCGCCACCTACCTCGCCACCGTCGACGAATCTTCCGGCACCCTCGGCAAGGACGCGCTCAGCGTGGATGACAAACTCATCCCCGAGTTTGATATCGGCTACCGTCTCAGCCCCTCCTGGTCTCTCGAACTCGTCGCCACCATACCCCAGGAGCAAACCGTGAACCTCAAGGGCG
>JAIXVP010000312.1 GCA_027482905.1 Opitutaceae bacterium | reverse complement strand
GGCATGGGGTGGCCGGGGTCTGGCCGGGAAGGGAGGTGGTGCCCTTGAACCATTGGAAGGTGGGCGTCGGGGTGCCGGTCGCGACGGCGGTAAAGGTGACGTTTGAGCCGGAGTTGACGGACTGCGAGGCTGGGTGGGTGGTGAAGGCGGGCGGGGCGTTGATGTTGACGATGAGGGTGACCTTGGCGTTTTGGCCGGTTCCGCCGGTGGTGTCGTAACCCGTGACGGTGAGGGTCCGGCTCCCCCCCGCCGTGGGCGTGCCGGCGATGATGACCCTGGTTACGCCGTTGAAGAGAAACCCGCCGGTGATGGCGGTGCCGTTGGTCACGGTTAAGCCCGGCGGAAAGGTGCCGATCACCTTCCAGGATTTGGTCGTGCCGGGGGCGCCGGTGGCGGTGAAACCGACGCTGAAGGCGGTGTTGACCGCGCCGGTGGCGGTGAAGGTGGCGTTCGCGGCGCCGGAGGTCGGGGTGACGGTGGTGGGGGCGACGACCGTGCCGTTGAACACAGTAGCGCCGGCCACGGTGTCGTAGGCGCCGAAGGCGGCGAGGGCGAAGGCGGACTTCAGGAGTTCGCCGGAGCGCAGGGTGAAACCGGGCCCTTCGGCGGCGAGCAGGCGGAGCACGGGGGTGCGTTGCAGCAGCATGACCAGCAACGTGGCGGGCGCGTGCAGCCAGCGGAGGCGAAAAAACAGCGCGGGGAAGGTCATGGGAGGGGGGGCGAGGGTTACGGGAGACGCCGGCTTCTAGTTGCAGCCGCAACCGCTGCCGCCGACGCCACGGCCGCCGGTGGCGGCCTCGCGGGAGAAGTAGATGTGTTCGGACATCGCGGTCTGGAGCGGATCGCGGTCGGGACGCATGGCGTAGTCGGCGAGGGCGGCGCGTTCCCACGGCTGGACGCGGGTGAGCTGGGCGGAGGTGCAGCCGCCGGCGAAGGCGCAGAGCACGGCCAAGGTGGGGAGGAGGAGGGCGCGGGGGTTCATGGTTTTTCGTCGAGGAGTTTGAGAATTTCGGCGCGGAGCAGCTGGGCGTCGGCTTCGCCGTGGAAGCCGGTGTGGACGAGGCGGAGCACGCCGCGGCGGTCGAGCAGGTAGCAGGTCGGCATGCCGGGCGGGCGGGCCTCGGCGACGAGCTTCTGCGCGCCGTCGCGGACGGTGGGAAAAGTGGGCGCGAGGCGCTTTACGAACGCGTCGTAGGGCGCGGCTTTCTGGTCCACGCTGACCGCGACGATGGTGAAGCCGCGCGGGGCAAGCTCGGTCTGGAGCGCGGCGTAGTAGGGGAAGGAGGTTTTGCAGGGGCCGCACCAGGTGGCCCAGAAATCGATCAGCACCACGCGGCCAGCGCGCTCCGGCAGGGTGCCCTCGAGGGAATAGGCGGCAAGGTCGGGGAAGGGCTGGCCGACCTTGACCTCGGCCCGGACGGCGGGCGCGAGGGCGGAGAGGAGAAGCGCCGCGAGGAGCGCGATGAAGTGGATTTTAGGATACGACATGACAGAAAAAGCCCCGGGTTTGGTGGACGGCGCGGTCGGTGAGGATGCGGGCCTCGACGCCCATGGTCTGGCCGGCGAGGCGCAGCCCCGCCTCGGGGCCGAGGATGAAGAGGGTGGTGGAGAGCACGCCGGCTTGGAGGCAGGTGGGCGCGACGACGGTGACCTGGCGGCAGCCGTTGGCGACGGGGCGGCCGGTGCGGGGATCGACGATGTGGCCGTAGCGGCGGCCGCCGACGGTGAAGCCGCGCAGGTAGTCGCCGGAGCTGGCGACCGCGAGGTCGGCGGCGGCGAGGCTGCCGCGGCAGGGGCCGGCGGGATTGGCGGGGTCCTCGAGGCCGACGTGCCAGCCGGGTTTGCCGGGGGCGGCGCCGACGGCGTGCAGATCGTGGCCGAAGTCGACCAGGGCGCGCGTGATCCCGAGGGAGCGGGCGAGGGCGGCGACGGCGTCGACCGCGTATTCCTTGCCCCAGCCGCCAAAGTCGAGGGCCATGCCGGGCTCGGGCAGGAAAACGCGGCCGGGGGCGCGTTGCACCTTGCGCCAGCCGACCAGGCGGAGGGCGGCGGCGACCTCGGCGTCGGTCGGCACGCGGGGCGTGGCGGCCTTGTAGTCCCAGACGCGGAGGACGGGCGTGGCGGTGACGTCGAGCGTGCCTTCGGTGAGAAAGTGGACGGACCCGCAGAAATCGAGCAGCTGCTCCATCTCGGCGTCGATCTCGACCCATTCGCGACCGGCGGCCGCGTTGATGCGCCCGATGACGCTGTCGGGCCGGAAGCGGGAGTAGCGGGCCTCGAAGTCGGCGACCCAGGCGACGGCCTCGGTCTCGAAGCGCGCGGCGAGGGCGTCGTCGGCGCAGGCGAACTGGATCTCGCACGTCGTGCCCAGGGCGGCCCAGCGGTGGCGGCGCACCGGCTCGACGCCGGTTGCGACGGCGGCGGGGGGCGGGGCGGGGGCGCGGGAGAGGAGGGCACACATGGCGGGCGGGGCGCGATCAGCGGCTGAGTTTCAGCCCGAAGGTGATGACGTTCGCGTCGCTGTAGGTCGCGGTCGGGGTGAAGCTGTCGAGCCCGTGCATGAAGTAGCGCTCGAGGGCGACATCGGCCGTGAAGTGGGGATTGATGATCCACGAGACCTTGAGGCCCAGGTTCAGGGTCTCCATGTGCGACAGGCGGTAGTCCGAGGAGTAGAACGGGCCTTTGCCGGTGCCGGTCTCGAAGGTCGGGTCGTAGGACGTGGTCACGCCGGCGCGGTCCAGGTCGTAGTAGTAGAAATCGGCGGCGGACTGCAGGTGGTAGCGGACGGAGGGCTCGAACACCAAGTGGGCGCCGCCGCGCTGGATCCACTTCAGCTGCACGGTGTGGGCGTCGAGCCCGAAGCTGTCGCGGTAATACCGATACGAGGCGTCGAGCGCGGCGTCGTGGTCGGGGAAGTCTTGGAGCAGGCCGAGGAACAGCGAGCCCTTGTCCTTCACCCGGGGGCGGTTCTCGGGCGGGGTGTAGTAGGTGCCGGGGTCGATGCCGAGGCGGGTGGTGGAGACGATTTTGTAGGGGTCGCTGAGAAAGCCGTCCACGTGGCCGTAGCTCAGGTTCAGGGTCACGGAGGTGCGGGGCGAAAGTAGCTGGGTAACGCCGGCCACGAAGTCGTCGCCGGTCTTGGCGCGGTCTTGGGACCAGAAGCTTTCCATGATCCGGTCGTCGGTATGGCCCCAGCCGAGGAGCAGGCTGGTGTTCTTCTGGTTGAAGTCGGTGACGGTGTTGATCGACGAGCCGTTCGAGACGTAGTCGCTCTCGCGGCTGTTGCCGTAGCCGACGGCGACGTTCACCCGTTTGAACTGGTAGGACAGGTTGGCGTCCCACGCCT
>JAIXVP010000323.1 GCA_027482905.1 Opitutaceae bacterium | reverse complement strand
TGACGGCGAAGCGGGGGCGGTTGCCCACCAGCAGGCGTCCCTCGCGGTCGAAGAGGTTGCCACGCGGACCGGGCACGACGAGTCGGCGCTGGCTTTGCACGGTCTCGCGTTCGCGGTGTTGGTCGGCGCGGCCGAGCTGCTGGTAGGCGAGCCCGCCCGCGAGCACGGCGATCATCAGGGCCAGAAGGCCGTAGAACAACCACAGGCGCGGGTCGTAGCCGCGGTGGGATTCGACCATGGAGCCGGGACGGTCCGGCGCGGACGTGCGCGGGGCGTAGGCCATGGTCAGACGGGGCGGCGCGTGCCGGAGGGCGGCGGGACGCCGGCGAGATCGAGCACGCCACGTTGGAAAGCGAGGAACCACGGACCGACCAGGGTGGTGAACACCTGCGACGCGACGAGGTCGGCAAGGAGGCGGAGGGCGCCGGCGGTGGTATCCGGGAGCGAGCCGAGGTCTATCACGGCCGCCACGACGAAGAGGGCGAGGTTGATGAACAGGGCGGAAACCACCCCGACCAGGGTCTCGTCGCGCGGCAGGCGGCGGGCGGCGTTGTGCAGGAAACAAAAGGCCAGCCCGAGCAGCGCGGCCTGCCGTCCGAAGGGCGTGGGGGCGGCGGCGTCGAGCCAGAGGCCGGAGAGGAACACCACCGCGAGGCCGGTCCCGGTCGGCAGGCGCAGGGCGGCGTAGGCGACCAGCAGGCCCGGGGCGGCGACGGTCAAGGCGAGCGGCGCGAGGGCGTGGTTGAGCTGGCCGAGGACGGCGGCGAGCACGCCGGTGCAGGCCAGCAGGGCGAGGACCTGGCGCGAATCGCGGAACATCACGGCGCGGGGTCGAGGGGCACGAGCACGGTCACCTCGGTTAGTCGGCCGAGGCGGGGATCGAGGACGGCGCGGCCGGTCTTGAACAGCCCGTCGGTGCTCGCCTCGAGGACGCGAACCTCGCCGACGTAGAGACCGGGTGGATACACGCCGCCCAGCCCCGAGGTCACCAGCCGGCGGGGCGAGGCGGGGGTGGCGAAGACGTCGAGCGGCACGTATTCGAGCAGGGCCTCGGCGGGGCGGAGGGGCGGGTTGACGCCGCCCTGGAAGCTCACCGGGCGGTCGTCGCCGTCGAACACCGCGGCGAGGCGCAAGCCCGGGCTGCTGATCAGCTCGACCACGGCGGTGTGGGCGTGGACCTCGGACACACGGCCGACCAGGCCGCCGCTGTAGATGGCCGGGGCGCCGACCGTCAGGCCGTGGTTGGCGCCCTTGCGGATCACCAACCGCTGCCACCAGGCGCCAAAATCCCGCCGCACCACGCGGGCGGGCTCGGCGCGGAACTCGCCGTAGGAAGGCAGGCGGAGCAGTTCCTCCAGCCGAGAGATCTCGGTCCGCAGCCGGGCGTCGTCCTGGAGGCGGAGCTCGTAGGAGGCGTTCAGGCGGGCGAGGTCGCGGGCGGCCTCGATGAGTTCGTTTTTCGAACGGGTTTTCTGCGACCAGAAGTCCTGCAGGTCGCGGGCGTAGGATGCTGCGACATCGACGGGGGCCTGGAGTTCGTAGAAGCCGAGGCGGGCGACGCGTTTGACGGCGGCGGGCAGGACGAGCCAGGCCAGCAGGACGACTCCGAGGGTGAGGAAGGGGCGGGCCTGGTCGAAGCGCGGCACGGAGCGGGGGCGGAAATCCGGAGAGGGGAGGGGTGGTCGGCGGAGCCCGGTCCGGCGGGGTGAGGAGCCGGTCTCAGACGTTCTGCAGAACCCAATTCAGATCGTCGAGGACGGCGCCCGTGCCGTTCGCGACGGCCGAGAGGGGGTCGTCGGCCACGATGACTGGCAGGCCGGTTTTCTCCGAAAGCAGGCGGTCGATGCCGCGGATCAGCGCGCCGCCGCCGGCCATCACGAAACCGCGATCCACGAGGTCGGCGGAGAGCTCGGGCGGGCAGCGTTCCAGGGTGGAGCGGACGGCGTCGACGATGGACGAGATGGGGTCGCTCAGGGCCTCGCGGATTTCCTGCGAGGTGATGTGGATGGTCTTGGGCAGGCCCGCGACCGAGTCGCGCCCCTTGACCTCCATGGTGAGCTCCTCGTCCAGCGGGTAGGCGGAGCCGACGCGCAATTTGATCTCCTCGGCGGTGCGTTCGCCGATGAGCAGGTTGTAGGCGCGCTTCATGTAGTTCACGATGGCGCTGTCCAATTCGTCGCCCGCGACGCGGATGGATTTGCTGAAGACGATGCCGGAAAGGGAGATGATGGCGATCTCGGTGGTGCCGCCGCCTATGTCGACGATCATGTTGGCGGCCGGTTCGTCGATGGGCAGGCCCACGCCGATGGCGGCGGCCATGGGTTCGGGGATGGTGATGACGTCGCGCGCGCCGGCGTGGGTGGCGGAGTCTTTCACGGCGCGTTTTTCCACCTCGGTGATGCCGGAGGGAATGGCGATGACGACGCGGGGATTCACGCGCAGGGCGTTGTTGTGCACCTTCCGAATGAAGTAGCGCAGCATCGCCTCGGTGACGTCGAAGTCGGCGATGACGCCGTCCTTCATCGGGCGGATGGCGGTGATGTTGCCCGGGGTGCGGCCGAGCATCTTCTTGGCTTCGTCGCCGACCGCGCGGACCTTGCGGGTTTGCGTATCCAGCGCCACC
>JAIXVP010000259.1 GCA_027482905.1 Opitutaceae bacterium | reverse complement strand
TGGCGACGAGGGCGAGGAAGAGCGGGAAAAGGCGGGTGGGGGACATGGCCGGGGCGGGCGGGTTTAGACGGGCAGGGCGTGGGGGGCGCGGTAGGTGCGGTGGACGAAGCGCGCGGCCTCGGGGCGGTCGACGAGGGACTCGGTGGCGGGATCCCAGCGAAGTTCGGAAACGCCGGAGCGGAAGGCCGCGTTGGCGAGGTGGGCGACGGCGGCGACGTTGTGGGCCTCGATCATCGGGCAACGCGGGGTGGCGCGGGTGGCGATGGCGGCGAGGAAGTCGTCGGTGTGGGAGCGCGGCCCGGCGGAAAGGGTGTAGCCGTGGGAGGGGATCACGAGCCGGCGCAATTTTTCGGAACTGTGTTCGAGCACGCCGCGGTTGGCGTAGACCCAACCGTCGGTGCCCTCGATGCGCGTGCCGCCGGGATTCGACGAGGCGGTGTCGATCACGGTGCCGTTGGCGTAGACGGCCTGGAAGGAATAGGCGGTGGCGGTCTCGATGAACGCGCCGCGGTCTTCGAAGCGGGCGGAGGCGGAGCGGATCGCTACCGGCTGCAAGTGGGCGACGTTGGTGGCGAGCGCGGCGATGTCGTAGTGGTGGCCGATCCAGTCGGCGACCTGGCCGCCGCCGAAGGCGAATTGCCAGCGCCATTGATAATGCACGCGGTCGGTGTGGTAGGGCACGAAGGGCGCGGGGCCGAGCCAGCGGTCGTAGTCGAGCGTGGACGGCGGGGTTTCGCCGTTGGCCAGCACCTCGGGCGGGACCGGGCGGGCGCCCGGGCCGGCAGGGAGCCCGACGGTGACTTTTTTGATCTCGCCGAGGAAGCCGTTGCGGGCGAGCTCGACCACGCGTTGGAACTCGCCCCAGGAGCGCTGCATGCTCCCGATCTGGCAAACCACGCCGGCGCGGCGGACGGCCTCGGCCATGGCGCGGCCCTCGGGGATGGAGGTGGCGGCGGGTTTTTCGCAGTAGACGTGTTTGCCGGCCTGGGCGGCGTGGACGGTGATCAGCGCGTGCCAGTGGTCGGGGGTCGCGATGACGACGCCGTCGAGGTCCGGGTGGGCGAGCAGTTCGCGGTAATCGCCGTAGGCGGCGCAGGTGCCGGGAGCTTGGTAGCGGTCGTCCACCCGTTGGCGGGCCTTGTCCAAATGGGCGGAGTCCACGTCGCACACCGCGACGACACGGCAGGCGGCGTTGCCGAGGAAGTTGCCCAGCAGGCCGTTGCCTTGGCCGCCGAGCCCGATGCAGCCGATGGTGATGATTTCGGAGGGGGCGGGGCCGCCGAGGCCGAGGGTCTGGGCGCGCACGATGGACGGCAGGTGGGCGGCGGCGGCGCCGGCGGCGAGAAATTTGAGGAAAGAACGGCGGGGCAGCCGGGCGGGGTGCTTCATGACGGGGAAGGGAACGGACGGGGTAGGAGAGGGAACAGACACCGAAAAAACCACCTTAGACCATATTCGATTTTTGGTCCATGGCCGGGGGAATCATTTGATATGCCGAATTCGTCAGTTAACGCTTTTCGGGCATATGGGCGAAATGATGGCCAAGGGGGAAATCACGGGGGACGGGGCGGTGCTGGGGCTGGCGGCTGCGTGGATGCCGTTGTTGGACTCGTTGGAGAACGTCATGTGCTGGGTGAAGGATGCGGACGGGCGTTTCGTGGCGGCCAACGCCGGGCTGGCGGAATCGGCGGGGCTGGAGGTCGCGGCCGTGACGGGAAGGACGGACGCGGATCTTTACGCGGCGGAGTTCGCGGCGGTTTATCGGCGGGACGACGAGGCGGTGCTGGCGAGTGGGCGCGCGATTCTTAACAAGCCCGAGTTGCTCAACCGGGCGGGCGGCGAGGTCGAGTGGCGTCTGACCTCGAAGGTCGCCCTGCGCGATGCGGAGGGCCGGGTGGTCGGGACGGCAGGAATTTCGCGGCGCATGGCGAGCGACGCGCCGGACGCGGAGCGCGGCGATCCGCTGGCCAACCTCCTACGGCAGGCGCGCGAGAACATGGCGCGGGGGCTGGGCGTGGCGGAGCTGGCGGCGCGGGCGGGGGTCTCGGTGGCGACGCTGGAGCGGCGCATCCGGGTGAACTTTGGCACGACGCCGCGGAGTTTTCTGGCTGAGCTGCGGCTCAACGAGGCGGCGAAGCTGCTAAAGGAATCGAATCTCAACGTGGCCGAGGTCGCGGACCGGGCCGGCTACGAGAGCGCGGCCTCCTTCACCCGGGCCTTCCGGCGGAGGCAGGGCGTGGCGCCAGGGGAGTTTCGCCGGCGTTTCCGTCCGGCCTGAGGGAAGGCGCGGGTGGTGTCTTCCGGAAACGGGGTGATGACGCCGGGCACGAAATGCAGGAGCCGGGATCGCACCCGGAACAAAGGTTCGACCGTGTCACTCCCCGGCTCCGCCGCCTCGGGATTTTGTAATCCGCGACCCGGGCGTTCCCCGACCAATCATGGCGACCTTACCCGCATGACACGTTTGACGACCTCGCGCTTAAGCTCGCTCCAGTCCTGGGCGAGCGGTGTGCCGCGCCGGACCTTCAGGATTCCGCCCACATACACGCCTTCGATCCGGCTGGTTGTTCCGGCGAAGACCAGGGAGGCCCAGGGATCAAAAACCGGTCCCAGATCGCTCGGGTCGAATACGCAAAAATCAGCCAGCTTACCCGGCTCGAGGCTGCCGATTTTGTCCGAAACACCCAGGACCTCGGCCGAGCCCATCGTCTGCATGCGGAACACATCGTAAGGCGACAACACAGTCGCGTCCTCGGCCCTCGCGCGCACCGCGTAGAGCCCGGCGCGCATGTTTTCAAAAGGATCGGCGAGGTCGGCGCTCGCCTGGCCGTCGACGCCCATGCCGATTCTCAGACCGGCCTTGCGATAAGCGACGATGTCCGGCGTGCCCGACGCGAGGCGACCGTTCGATAGCGGATTCCACGTCATGGCGGCGCCGGCCTTCACGGTTTCGGCCAGGATATAGGGGTCGGCGTGGACGAAGTGACCGAAGATCGCGCGGTTCGTCACCACCCCGGCGTTCATCAAGCTCTTGAATCGCGCCCGCTCCTGCCACTTTTCGGGTGGCGATTCCAGGTAGTGCATCTGGTTCGCCACCCCGAACTCGCGCATGAGCGCCCCTTCGATTTCGGCCTGTTCGGCGGAGTCGAGGTAGGTGGCCGCGCCGTGCAGCATCACGCCCAGGAAGCCCGGGGTGCCGGCGCGTCGCGGTTCGATCTGGGCCAGCAGGGCGGCCAGGCTCGCGCGCGCTTCGGGCAGGGTGGTTTTGCGCCCGAGGCGCTCCACCGAGTGACCATGCACGAAGCGCAGGCCGCTATCCGCCGCGCCCCGGAATTGCTCGCCGGAAAAGTCCCCGTCGCGCCAGTTCCCGTAGGCGAAGTTATACGCGGCGGTGATGCCGTTGCGCAGGTGATCCACCGCGCCGTGCAGCGTGAAAAAATAGAAATCCTCCGGCGTGGCATGCGCCGCGTGATCGCCGTAGACCGCATCGGCCCAGCCGAAGAGCGTCTTGTCCGATGCCAGCCCGCGATAGGCGCTTTGCCATAGATGGCTGTGCGCCGAGACAAAGCCCGGAAACAGCCACATTCCCTGCGCGTCCAACACCTCCGACGGCTGCCATTTGTCCGGCTGCATCTCGCCTGGACCGATCTCGGCGATCAGTCCGCCGGGTTCGACGACGATATAGCCCAAAAACGGTGCCGTCCGTCCTTCCGCCAGGGTGAAAACAAAGGCGTTTTTGACCAGCAATCGCGCCGGTTCCGCGCCGCAGTTTGGGCCCGGCAAGATCCCGATCAAAGCGATCAGCAGCGGGGCGGCGCACATCCGCCGGAGGACGGTTTGAAAAACCGAAGCACATGACGTGGATGGCATTCGTCTCGTGAACCAGGATTCGACCGCAGTCTTTGACGTGGATACCCGTGTCATATTCATCCCTTAGCAGGGGACATGCGCGGAGTCTTCATCCGCGTCGCCGTCCCATGCTTCCGTCAAATGTGATGGCCGCGCGATGGCTTTTCGGCATCGGAGGCGGTGCTCGGGGGATTTTGGTTCCTCGATCAATTGGTCGCCGGGATGATGCCAGGGAAGCGGCCCGCCTGTCCGGTTTTTGCGGCGAGGCGTTTTGTGGGTTTCGCGGTGAGGCCGGAAACGGCACGCGTGCTGCGATGTTCCGCGTGTCGCCACCGCTTGGGTTAAGATCCAACGGGCGCAAGCACGAGGCGAGCCGGCTGCGCGGGCGTTGTTGAAGCCAACAAAACAGAACGTTGTGTTGCTTGCTCGGGTCGAACATCCATCACCCGACCATTTGGCGGGTTTACCTGCATCATATGACTTCATCCGGTTTTTTGCGGCCGTCTGCTCCGTTTTGTCTTTACCGTGCGCTCATGCTCTCCCTCGCGCTCGCCGGTGTTGCCGCCCCGGGTTGGGCCGCGGACGGCACCGGCCGGTGGACCCAGTCGCAGGCGACCGCCTGGGTTCGCGAACACGGGTGGCTGCGCGGCAGCAATTTCATCCCGAGCACCGCGATCAACCAGTTGGAAATGTGGCAGGCGTCCACTTTCGATCCGGCGACCATCGACCGCGAACTCGGTTACGCCGAGGGTCTTGGGTTCAACAGCCTGCGGGTCTTCCTCCACGATCTGCCTTGGTATCAGGATTCCACCGCCTACGTGGACCGTATCGACGCGTTTCTGGCCATCGCCGAACGCCATAAGATCAAGATCCTTCTGGTCCTGTTCGACAGCTGCTGGCATCCCCTGCCGATTCTCGGAGCACAGCCCGCTCCGCGCCCCCACACCCACAATTCGGGCTGGGTCCAAAGCCCGGGTGTCGCGGCTCTTCAGACCCCCGGCGAATATCCGCGCCTTCAGACTTACGTCACGGGCGTGGTCCGTCGTTTTCGCGACGATCCGCGTGTCGTCGGCTGGGACGTCTGGAACGAGCCCGACAACGTCGACGGCGGCGCTCCGGCCCGCCCGGGGCTCGAGCCCGAGAACAAGGTCGCGTTGGTCGGGCGTCTGCTGCCGCTAGTCTTCACCTGGGCCCGCAACGGCGAACCGACCCAGCCCTTGACCTCGGGCGTTTGGCTGGGCGACTGGAGCGCCGACGAAAAACTCAGTCCCATCCAGCGCATGCAACTGGAGAACAGCGACGTCATCTCCTTCCACCATTACGGGAATCTCGACGATCTCACGCGCGCGGTGAACGGCCTGAACCGCTTCGGCCGTCCCCTCCTCTGCACCGAGTATCTGGCCCGTCCGCTCGGCAGCACATTCAACCCCCACCTCGGCTTTTTCCGGGAACACCAGATCGCCGCATACAACTGGGGCTTCGTCTCGGGAAAGTCCCAGACCATCTATCCCTGGGATTCGTGGACGAAAACCTACACCGGCGAACCCGATCCCTGGTTTCACGATGTCCTTCGGCCGGACGGCACGCCCTATCGTGCCGAGGAGGTCGACTATATCCGGCGCGTCACCGGCCGGCACGCGGACGGCCGGCCCTAGGCGGAGCGAGCCCAGGAGAATAGCGGTGATTTACAGGTGAAACGCAAACGCCTCCGGCCGTTTGAGCGCTTGGCGCGGAAGAGGTCGTGTTCTTTCCGGGATAGCGGTCCGGCTCGCGTCACAGCGACTCGATGAAAAGATGGCGGAACTCGACGCGGGAGCCGCCGTGGTCCTGGAGGCCGATGCGGCCGGTGCGGGCCATGTCTTTGTAGGCCTTGGCGAACTTGTTCTTGGTGCCGTCGGGGTTGATGCCCGCCTGGGTCCACTCGTCCAGGTCGATCTTGTTCACTTCCTCGTCGTTGAGGATGACGGTGATCTTGTTTTGCCGGGCGATGATCGTGCAGCGGTTCCACGCGCCGGGCACGAGGTTAGGGCGGCGGCGCGGGGCGGCGACGTCGAAGATCGCGCCCGTGGCGTGGACGGGGTCGGAGTCGCCCTGGAGGATCTGCACCTCGATGGAGTTTTGCAGCCAGTTCACGATGTCGCTGGAACGCAGGAAAACGCCGCTGTTGGCGCCGGCGGCGTGGGTGCGGAATTCGACGTTGAGGACGAAATCGCCGTAGCTCGCCTTGGTCCAGATATCGCCCCGGTGGGGCGCGTTCGCGTCGCGGGTCGGGGCGAGCACGCCCTCGGCGTCGACGGCCCAGGCTCCGGGCGTGAAATCGGCGTTGCCCAGATCGGGGGCGAAGAGCGGTTGGGGGAGGGGCCAGCGGGCGGAGTCTTTGCCGCGGCCGGCGGCGTAGGCGGCGCGGACATCGGTGGAGAAACCGACGGGGGCGACGCGGCCGGCGAGGAGATCTTTTTTCGAGGCCTTGAGGCCGGCGCGGAAAAACGCGGCGCAGCGGGCGACGTCGTCGGCGAGGGCGGGGGAGCCATGTTCGTATTCGATGTAGGCGATGCCGTCGAAGCCGGAGTCGCGGAGCTGGTAAAGCTGGCCGGCGAGGTCGGAAGTGCCGGTGCCGTAGGGGACGTCGCGGGAGCGTTTGCCGCGTTCGGCGATGTCTTTGAAGTGGAGCGAACGGAGGCGTTTTTCGACGAGCTTCAGACCGGCGACGGGATCGACGCCGGAGCGGGCCCAGTGGCCGGTGTCGGCGGCGATGCCGAAGCGCGAGCCGAGGCCGTCGAGGGCGGCGAGGGCGAGTTCGGGGGTCTCGTAGATGTTGGGCTTGGGGTGGTTGTGGAGGGAGACGTCGATTTTGTATTTTTTCGCGAGCGGAACGAGGGTGAGGAGCGTCTCGCGGGGGGCCTCCGTCACGATTTCCCGGATACCGGCGGCGCGGGCGAAGGCGAAGAGTTTGGCCCAGTCGTCGGGCTTGCCCAAGGTGATGACGCCGAAGCTGTCGATGGAGACCTTTTTGGCTTTGGCGTGGGCGAGGATTTTTTCGAGGTCGGCGGGCGGGGTGGTGAAGGTGAAAGCACCGGGGAGGTCGCCGCCGATTTTTTGGCCCGGGTAGGCTTGGAGGTGGGGAATGCCGAGGGTGGAGGCCTGGTCGATGGTTTCGATCAGGGTGAGCTGGCGGAAGGTCCAAGCCTGGAGGCCCAACCGGGGCGCGGCGAGGGTGGACGGGGCGGAGGCGGCGAAGACCGTCAACAGGGCGAGGGCGGAGCAAAAGAGGCGGAAAGGGTGCATGGCGAGGGGTGAAGGGATCGGGGGCGGATCTCAGAACAAGCGGTAAGACTTGTGAATGAAGCGGTCGGCGGCGGGGAGGTTGGTGCAGCGCATGCGGGCGGAGTCCCACTCGATGGTCTGGCCGGCGCGGAGGGCGAGGTTGCCCAGCAGGACCATCTCGGTGAGGTCGGCGGAGTAATCGACGATGTTGGAGCCGGGGGTGGGGCCTTCACCTTTGCAGGCGCGGATCCATTCGAGGTGGGGGTTGGACTTCGGGACGCGCGGGATGGTTTTTTTCGGGCGGTCGGTGAAGGCCTGCATGCGTTCCTCGGGGATGAGACGAGGGGAAGCTCCGTAGGTGTCGGAATTGTAGAGCACGCCGCGGTCGCCGAGGAAAAAGGCGCCGCCATCGGGGAGCTCGGCGCCGGGACCGAGTTCGGGCGGGATGGGGGGGCGTTTGTCGCCGTCATACCAGACCAGCTTCACCGGGGCGCGGTCGCCACGGCGGGGGAATTGGTAGGTGACGACGGAGGAGCGGGGCGCGGAGACGTCGGAGCCGCCCTCGCCGACGGCGGAGAGGGTGGCATCGCCGCGCAGGTCAAGGGCCCAGAAGGCGGCGTCTAGGATATGGCAACCCATGTCGCCGAGTGCGCCGCAGCCGTAGTCCCAGAAGCCGCGCCAGTGGAAGGGGGCGAGGGCCGGGCTGTAGGGGCGTTCCGGGGCGACGCCGAGCCAGAGATTCCAGTCCAGGGTTTCCGGGGCGCGCGCCGATTCGGGCAGGGGCACGCCTTGGGGCCAGATGGGGCGGTTGGTCCAGGCGTGGACCTCGCGGACGGTGCCGATCACGCCGGCCTCGATCCATTCCTTGGTAAGGCGGGTGCCTTCGTTGGCGTGGCCTTGGTTGCCCATTTGGGTGACGACGCCGGCCCGGGCGGCGGCGGCCTTGAGCACGCGGGCCTCGGCGATGGTGTGGGTGAGGGGTTTCTGGACGTAGACGTGTTTACCCAGCTCGATGGCCATGAGCGTGGCGCCGAAGTGGGTGTGGTCGGGCGTGGAGATGGTCACGGCGTCGATGCGATCGCCCATTTCGGCGAGCATCTGCCGGTAGTCGCGGTAGCGGGCGGCGCGGGGATAGCGGTGGAAAAGATCGCGGCCGCGTTCGAAGTCGACGTCGCACAGGGCGACGATGTCCTCGCCGGCGCAGGCGAGGGAGTCGCTCAGGCCCTTGCCGCCGAGACCTATACAGGCGACGCGGAGCTTGCGTCCGCCGGTCACGAGATTGCGGAGCGGAGCGGCGAAGGCGTCGGGGGCCAGCGAGGCGGCGGCGGCGAGCGAGAGCGTCCGTAGAAAACGGCGGCGGGTGGGGCGCGTGGGGGCGGGCATGGGTGGGGTGGGATAGGCCGGGTGGGCGGGGACGAAGCGGACCGGAGAAGTGGAGTTAGTCACGGTCAAGCGGGCCGCGCGGGCAAGGTCGGGGCGAAATTTTGATCTCGCACCCGTCGCCGGGAAGCGTGCGTCCGCGGATTTACTGTCAAGTGATTCGGCTTGAACGTGCTCTCGCCTGTGTTGCGGGATCCGCCCATCCTTTTGTCTTTATGAACCCCGCCCCTGTTCCCCCCGCCCCTGATTCCGAATCCGCGCCCGAGGATGCCAACGGCGCCAAGCGATGGCGGGTGGGCACGCTGACGTATGGCACGGCCGGTTTGGTCGCTTTGTTCTGCTGGCTGCTGTGGGGCG
Source organism: Opitutaceae bacterium (assembly GCA_027482905.1). Lineage (GTDB taxonomy): Bacteria > Verrucomicrobiota > Verrucomicrobiia > Opitutales > Opitutaceae > IMCC26134_A. The sequence goes on along the minus strand of JAIXVP010000259.1, from coordinate 6,339 downwards.
ACTTCGCGTGGAACATGAAGGAACGCGCGGTGCAGCCGATGTCGCAGCTCTTGTTCAAGCAGTTCAAGGCGAGCGATCTGGTCCTGGGTCTGATGGTCACCTCGTTGCCGGCGGCGTTGGGCATGTTGATCGGTCCGATCGTCAGCGTGCGGTCGGACAACCACCGCGGTCGCTGGGGGCGGCGCATTCCCTATCTGCTGATTCCGACGCCGATCGCGGCGCTGGCGATGGTTGGCATGGGCTACACGGTGGAGATCGCCGACCTGCTGCACGGGGCGCTCGGCGCGGACGCGCCCGACCCGATCGCGTGCCGGCTGATCGTGTTCGCGGGTTTGTGGACCTTCTTCGAGATTTTCACCGTCATCGCCAACTCGGTCTTCGTCGGCCTGATCAACGACGTGGTGCCGCAGGCGGTGATCGGGCGGTTTTTCGCCTTGTTTCGCATCGTCGGCCTGGGCGCCGGCATCGTCTTCAACTCCTTCCTGATCGGCCACGCCGAGGAGAACTTCAAACTGCTCTTCATCGGGCTGGGTATGCTCTACGGCCTCGGTTTTTCGGTCATGTGTTTCATGGTCAAGGAGGGCGAGTATCCGCCGCCCGCGCCGAAGACCGACGGCGCCTTCACCAGCCGGGTGGCGGAGCCGATCAAGGCCTACGTCCGGGAGTGCTCGGCGCACCGGTTTTATCTCTGGATCTTTCTCGCCGCGATGATCGGCAACGCCGCTTTCCTGCCGATCAACTCCTTCGACGTGCCCTACATCCGCAGCATCGGCATGAGCATGGAGCGCTACGGAGAGTTGCGATCCATCACCTACGCGATCTCGATCTGCCTGGCGTTGTTCATCGGTTGGTTTGCGGACAAGTATCATCCCATCCGGGTGGGCATCTGCGCGCTGGTGGTCTACGCCGCGATCGCGCTCTGGGCCGGGTTTTTCGCGACGGACATCGCCAGCTTCTCCGTCGCCTACGTCGCGCACGGCGTGATCTCGGGCATCTTTTTCACCGGCACGGCGTCCTTGTTTCCGCGGCTGTTTCCGCGGGCGAAGTTCGCCCAGTTCGCTTCCGCGGCCGGCATCATCCTGGCGTTCGGTTTCATCGGGGTCCCGCCGGTGGTGGGGCGCCTGCTCGATCTGACGGACCACGCCTACCATTACACGTTTGTGATCGGCGGCGGGCTGGCGGCCACGGGCGCGGTGGTGTTTTTTATCCTCTACCGGCAGTTCGTGGCCTTGGGCGGCAGCGAGCGCTACGCGCCGCCGTCCTGAGTCCGCGAGGGTCGGCGGGCGACCCGGCCGGGGCTTGCCAAAAGGCGGGTGGGTCGGGCATCAAGATGGTCATGCGCCGCGCCCTTTCGGTTCACCTCGCCTTGGGGTTTCTCGTGGTCGGCGGCCTGCGGGCGCGAACCCTGACCGCCGTCGACGGACGCGTGATCGAGGCGGAGGTGCTGGGCTTCGAGGGCGAGAAGGTGCGGATCCGGCGTGCCGACACCGGTCAGACGTTTACGCTGCCGCCGGAGGCTTTCGCCGAGGCCGATCGCGAGGCCTTGCGCGCGGAGGCGGTGAAGGCGGCCGAGAAACCGGCGAAGGCACCGCCCAAACTCGCCGCGAAAGACTTGGCGATCGAGTTGGGACGGGTCCGTTTCGACGCCCGAAAGACCAAGGTGAACATGGAGATGGCGGACGGCTCGACGGCCCGGGGCGTGCTCGAGGTCACGGCGGAGGATTGGGGTTATACCGTCACGCTGCGCAACCTGACCGGCGCGCCGGTCGAGGGTTTGCGGGCGGAGTATCGGTTGTTCACGAAGATCGACGAATTGAAAAACAGCGGTCGCGCGCCGCGCATCCGGCGGAAGGCGTTCGCGCTCGCCTTCGAGACCCTGCCCGCCTCCGGCCGAATCGCCGCCCGGACCGAGTTCGTGACCACGCGCAAGACCGACCTGAAGGGCGGCTACGAGTGGGCGGGCACGGGCGACAACGACACCCGCGACACATTGCACGGCATCTGGCTGCGCATCTACCAGGGCGACGAACTGGTCCTGGAAAGCGCCTCGCCGAGCGGTTTGGCGACCGGGCGGTGGGAAGACGCCGAGGGGTGACGTGGCGGGTCGAGGAGGCCGGGGTCAGTTCTGCCAGAAACCCGCTCCGGACTGGCCCGCGCCGGACTCGACCAGTTCGCCGGCCTCCTCGCCGGCCGAGGTCTCATCGGTCTTTTCCTCCAGCGGGGCGAAGCGCTCCGAGCTGAATCCGAGTTCCTGTTTTCCCTGGTGGAAGGGGTCGGGCGGGTTGGTGAGTTCGGCGAGCAGCAGGCCGACGGTGGCGGAGTCGCCGCCTTTCACGACCTTCTCACGGCCGAGAAACACTTCGCGGATGGTATAGGTTACGCCCTTGACCGGCAGTTGTTTGTAGATCGCGCGGATCAGCGCGGGGAAGGTGTCGTTGATGCAGACGACTTTCTGTCCTTTGATCATGGCACGCAGCCTGACAGGAACTCCGGCGGAGCGGAAGCGGGGAAATCGGCGACGAATGCGCGGTTGCGCCGCGCGGCGGTTCAGACTTCGCGGAGGCGACCGTAACCGGAGGTTTCGACCTTCGCCGCGCCCGGGCGCACCGCGAGCACGAGGCTGCGATTGACCAGACGAGAGAGCAGGACGGGCACGATCAGCAGGAAGCAGGCGGTGGCGAGGGTGAGGTAGTTTTGTTTGAACAACAGCCCGAAGGCCCCGGCCGAGACCGCGGTCATGATGAACCCCCAGCCGATATGACGCATGCCGATGGCCGAAAGGGTGCCGATGGGCAGGGCGAACAGGGCCACTTTCAGCGGCAGGATGGCCAGAGTCAGTCCGGCCAAGTAGGCAAAAGGCGCGTGCATCGTCTCCTCCTTCGTTTTGTGCAAGCCGTGCTGGATCAGCAGTCCGGCGGTTGCGGCGATGACCAAAACCGCCCGGGCGGGTAGTTGGCGGGGGGCGGCGGGGTGGATGGAGGCGAACGCGGCGAGAATCAGGGTGGCTCCGGCGAAGCCTCGCGCCAGATCGAACGCGTTCAAGAGATGCACCCAACCGAGTCGCGCACCGGGCCGGTCGGCCACGTCGCTAAGGGTAAGCGTTTTAAGGTAGCGCCGGATGAGCGGACCACTGGGCAGGGCCAAGAGCAGCACGCCGGATAGATAGAGCAGGTAGGTGGGCATGTTTCTTTGGATAAATCATTCCGGGGTAGGAGATGCGGTAATGGGGTTTTCCTAGGAAGACTTTAAGCGGCGGTGAAAGCGACCTTTCTATCTCAAGCAAATTGCAGGCCACGGAAGGCCTGACAACCCCGGCTTTTTTCGGGTATACAGTTTACGGGTATATAACGGTTTTTACAAATCACCTCACACCGTCTCGACGAAGGTCGGGAGAGTTTCCGGTTTCCAAAGCCGGGTGCGGGCTAATCCAGGGTCTGCCGGTAGCGTTTCACCCCGATGGTCATGGCGACGCCGAGGAACAGCAGCAGAGGCCAGAGTTCGGGGATGATTTCGGTGGGGCCGTTGCCCTTCAGGAGGATACCACGCACGATGCGCAGGAAGTGGGTGTTGGGCAGGCAGGAGCCGACGGCCTGGGCCCACTCCGGCATGCCGCGAAAGGGGAACATGAAACCTGAGAGCAGGATGGAGGGCAGAAAGAAGAAAAACGCCATCTGCACCGCTTGGAGTTGGTTTTTCGCGAGGGTGGAAAAGGTGATGCCGACCGCGAGGTTGGCCGCGATGAAGAGCAGCGCGACGGCGTAGAGTAGCGGCAGGCTGCCGAGCATCGGCACGTGAAAAATGAACCGTGCCGCGACCAGGATGAGGGATACCTGAATGTAGCCCACCACGATGTAGGGCAGGATTTTCCCCACCATGACCTCGAAGGGACGGACGGGGGTGGCGAGCAGGTTCTCCATCGTGCCGCGTTCGCGTTCGCGGGTGATGGCAAGCGCGGTGATGACCACCATGGTCATGGTCAGGACCACGCCCATCAGGCCGGGCACGACGTTGTATTGGGTGATGTTTTCGGGGTTGTAGTGGGCGTGGATGCGGAAATCGACCGGGCCGTTTTGCGCCTGCAGCGGGGCGAGCGGGCCGGGCAGGTCGCGGTTGAAAACCGTATCCGCGAGCTGGGCGACGGCGTTCAGGGCGGGGCCGGTGGCGGCGGGGTCGGAGGCGTCGGCCTCGATCAGCACGGTCGGGCGTTCGCCGCGGAGCAGGCGGCGGGTGAAATCGACCGGGATGTTGATCACGAACTGGACCTCGCCGAGTTGCAGCAGGCGTTGGGTATCGGCCTCGGATTCGGCCTCGTGGACGATCTGGAAATAGTCGCTGGTGCGCAGGGCCTGCACGAGGGTGCGGGCGAAAGGTCCGGTGTCGGCGAGGTGGACGGCGGTGGGCAGGTGGCGGGGGTCGGAGTTAATGGCGAAGCCGAACATCATCAGCTGCATGAGCGGGATGCCGACCATCATGCCGAAGGTCACGCGGTCGCGCTTCATCTGGATGAACTCCTTCAGCACGACGGCCCAGAGGCGGTGAAAAGAGAGGCCGTTCATGCGAAGTTGTCTTTGGCGGAATCCATCAGGCCGATGAACACGTCCTCGAGCCCGGCCGGGATGCGTTTCCATTCGTGGCGGGAATCGCGCAGGGCCGCGACGGTGGCGTCGAGGCCGGCGGCGTCGCGTCCGCTCACGTGGAGGGTGTTGCCGAAGGCCGTGACCTGTTCGACCCCGGGGCGGCCGCGCAGGGCGGCGGCGAGGGCGCGGAGTTCTGGGCCGGCTACGCTCCAAGTGAACAGTTTTGCGGCGGCGAGCACCTCGGCGAGGGTGCCGCCGGCGAGCAGGCGACCGTAGGCGAGGTAGGCGAGGCGGTGGCAGCGCTCGGCCTCGTCCATGTAGTGGGTGGTGATCAACACGGTCAGGCCTTCGGCGGCGAGCTGGTGGATCTCCTCCCAAAACTCCCGGCGGGCCTTGGGGTCGACGCCGGCGGTGGGCTCGTCGAGCAGGAGGAGCTTCGGCGAGTGGAGGAGGCAGGCGGCGAGGGCGAGGCGTTGTTTCCACCCGCCCGAGAGCTGGCCGGCGAGTTGGTGGCTGCGTTTGGCCAGGCCCAGGCGTTCGAGGCTGCGTTGCACGGCGGCGCGGCGGTCGGGGATCTGGTAGATGCGGGCGACAAAATCGAGGTTCTCGCGGATGCTCAGGTCCTCGTAGTAGCTGAATTTCTGCGTCATGTAGCCGACGTTGCGCTTGATGTCGGCCTGTTGGGTCCGGACGTCGTAGCCCAGACAGGTGCCGGAGCCGGCGTCGGGCGTCAGCAGGCCGCAGAGCATGCGGATGAAGGTGGTTTTTCCGGAGCCGTTGGGGCCGAGGAAACCGTAGATCTCGCCGCGCCGCACCCGAAGGGCGATGGCGTCGACGACCGTCTTGTCGCCGAAGCGCTTGGTAATGCCGGTCACGTCGATGGCGAAGTCGGAGGCGCTCATGGTGCGCGGGCGCGGCTCAGGGCAGGGGCGTGACGTCCACGGGCTGGCCGGGGTGGAGGTCTCGGGCGTCCTCGGGGCGGAGGGCGGCCTCCACCAGATAGACGAGCTTGGCGCGGTTCTCGCGGTTGTAGAGCACGGGCGGGGTGTATTCGGCCTGCGGTGACACGTAGCTGATTGTGGCTTCGAGCGGCGCGCGGCCGTCCAGCCCCACGCGCACGCGCACGCCGTGCTTGAGCGCGGCGAGCGCGGGCTCGGGGACGAAGAAGCGGACCTTGATGTTCTCCGGCGGCAGGAGCGACACCACGGGGCGGCCGGCGGCGACGAACTCGCCCTCTCGGTAGAGCGTGTCGTGGACGAGGGCGGCGCGCGGGGCGGACTGGGTTTTCTGGGCGACGGCCCAGGCGGCCTGGTCGCGGGCGGCGGCGGCGGCGGCGACCTCCTGGCCGGCGGCCGCGAGGGCGTCGGTCCGACCGCCGAGGCCGGCGGTGGCGAGTTGGGCGGCGAGGTCGTCGATGGCGCGGAGATCGCGCTCGTGGGTCAGGCGGGCGCGGTCGTTTTCGCTCTCGGGGGTGATGCTTTTCTTGAAAAGCGCGGCCTGGCGCTCGGCTTCCAGGCCGGAGAGGTCGGCGCTGGCGCGGGCTTGGGCGAGGCGGGCCCGCAGGGCGTCGAGTTCGGAGGCGCGGGAGCCTTTGAGCAGATCCTCGAAGCGGGCGCGGGCCTGGAGCAGGCGGGCCTCGGCCTGGGCGGCGGCGGCGGTCTCGGCGGCGTTCTCCAAGGTGAACAAGGGCGCAGCCGCCTCGACCCGCGCGCCGCGGGTGACGGCGAGGCTATCGAGCCGGCCGGCCAGGGGCGCGGCGATG
>JAIXVP010000426.1 GCA_027482905.1 Opitutaceae bacterium | reverse complement strand
CCACCACCAACCGCACCAGCCCCGTCCAGATCGCCACCGGTGCCGCCTCCGTCTCCGCCGGCGGGTCCCACACCCTGTTCGTAAAAACCGACGGCTCCCTCTGGGCCACAGGAAACAATTTCTACGGCCAACTCGGCGACGGTTCCACGACCACCCGCTCCACTCCCGTCCAGATCGCCAGTGGCGTCATCGCCGCCTCCGCCGGCTCCAATCATTCGCTCGTTTTGAAGACGGACGGGACGCTTTGGACGAACGGATTCAACAACTCGGGCCAGCTAGGCGATGGCACCACCACCAACCGTTCATCCCCCGTCCCGGTTGCCACCGGCGTCGCCTCCATCTCCACCGGCGCTTCCCATAGCGTTTTCATCAAAACCGACGGCTCGCTCTGGGCTTCGGGCCTGAACACCTCCGGCCAGCTCGGTGACGGCACCACGGCCAACCGCTCCGCCCCGGTGAATGTCGCCGCCGGCGTCGCGTCCGTGTCCGCTGGCGCTATTCACACCCTCATCGTCGCACCCGCTTCCATCGTCACCTTTGATCTTGGCGTTTACGGCACCAGAACGGGCGGAGGTGCATTGGTGCAAGCCGTGTTCGCCAACACCCCGGCCTTGGCACCGACCTTCACCGTCGCCACCGGCTGGCTCTTCACCGGTTGGGATGGATCCTTCAACTCCGTTTCGACGTCTCGCACCATCACCGCCGGATACCTGGCGGCCACCCCTCCCACGCTGGTCACGGCCCCCGCCGCCGGCCAGGCGCGTTGGAGAAGCTCGGCCTCGCTCTCCGTCGCCGCCACCGCGAACGGCCCTCTGGCCTACCAGTGGTATCGCGGCGAATCGGGTGACACCGCCGCCCCCGTGCCGGGCGCGACAGGTCCGGTGCTTGTGACGCCCCCCCTCACCACCACGACGCGTTTCTGGGTGCGGGTAACAAACGCCGGACTCATCGCTGACAGCCCGGCGGCGACCGTCACGGTGAGTGTCGCGCCCGCCTCATCGTTGGTTGTGCGCGGCATGGGGCTAAACGGTTCCGGCCAATTGAGCGATGGCTCCACCGTCAGTCGCTCCCTCCCCGTCCAAGTCTCCGCCAACCTCGCCACCAACACGGTCTCCGTCTCCGCCGGCGGCGCTCACACACTCTACCTTAAAGCCGACGGCGCTCTTTTCGCCACGGGCTACAACGGTCAGGGCCAACTCGGCAACGGATCGGTCTCCGGTGTAGCTTCCGTAGCCACCGGCGGTTCTCACTCTCTTTTTATCAAAAACGACGGCTCCCTATGGGCGATGGGCCTGAACTCTTCCGGCCAACTGGGTGACGGCACCACCACCAACCGCTCCACTCCGATCCAAGTCGCAACCGGCATCGCATCCGTTTCCGCCGGTGAATCGCACACCTTCTTTGTTAAAACCGACGGCTCGCTCTGGGCCATGGGAGCGAATTCCTCCGGCCAACTGGGTGACGGCACCACCACCAACCGCTCCTTGCCGGTCAGAATTGCCGAGGGAGTGGTTTCCGTCTCCGCCGGAGGTTTGCACACTCTGTTCATCAAGATCGACGGGTCCCTTTGGGCCGCAGGCGCCAACACCGCCGGTCAACTGGGCGACGGCACCACCGCCAACCGCTCTTCCCCGGTCCAGGTCTCCACCGGCGTCGCGTTTGTTTCCGGTGGCGCTTCCCACACCCTGTTTGTGAAAGCCGACGATACCCTTTGGGCCACAGGCTCCAACACAGCGGGCCAGCTCGGCGACGGCACCACCACCAGCCGCTCCACCCCTGTCCAGATAGCTACGAGCGTCGCTTCCGTTTCTGCCGGCGGTGATCATTCCCTTTTGATCAAGACGGGAGGCTCTCTTTGGACGATGGGCAAGAACAACTTCGGACAGCTCGGTGACGGGACCACCACCAACCGCGCAATCCCCGTTTCCATCGCCGCCAGCGTAGCCTTCGTGTCCGCCGGGACCAACCATTCCCTTTTTATCGGCCTCCCCCATGTGGTCACTTTCGCCCTCGGCACCCAGGGCACTCGCACCGGGGGCGGTGCGCTGGTGCAAGAAGTGGTCGCCAACGCCGCGGCCATCGCGCCGACCTTCACCGTAGCGACCGGGTGGCTCTTCACCGGTTGGGACGCCTCCTTCAACACTATCACGACGACTCGCACGATCACCGCGCTCTACGAGGCGGCCAACCCTCCTTCACTGGATACACTTCCCCTGTCTTCCGATGTGCCTTGGCAAAGCTCTGCCTCGCTTTCCGTAACCGCCACCGCGAACGGTCCTTTGAATTACCAATGGTATCGAGGCGAGTCCGGTGACACCGCCTCCCCCGTTCCGGGTGCGAACTCGGCGCTGCTCGTCACACCACCCGTCTTTGCCTCGACCCGTTTTTGGGTGCGGGTAACCAACGCCGGAGTTTCCACCGACAGCCCGGCTGCGACCATCTCAGTGCTTGGCGCCCCAGCCTCGGCCTTGGTTTTACTTTCCGCGGGCTCCAATGCCTACGGACAACTTGGCGATGGTTCCACCACGGATCGCGCAGCCCCGGTCCAGGTTGCGACCAACGTGACCGCCGCCACTGGCGGCACTTATCATTCATTCTTCCTCAAGACCGACCACACCCTCTGGGCCATGGGCTACAATCTGTTTGGGCAACTCGGCGACGGCACGACCTTGAGCCGCACCATCCCCGTCCAGGTGGCCACTGATGTCTCCGCCGTGTCGGCCGGCGTATACCATTCACTCTTTCTAAAAACAGACGGCTCCTTGTGGGCAATGGGCAACAATGGCATCGGCCAGCTCGGCGACGGCACCACCACGGATCGCGCCGCTCCGGTTCAAGTTGCCACCGGCGTGGCCTCCGTCTCCGCCGGTTACAGCCACACCCTGTTTATCAAGACGGACGGCTCGCTTTGGGGCATGGGCTCCAAGCTCTACGGCCAACTAGGCGAACCAGGCGATGGTCCCGATAACTATCGAGTGAGCCCCGTGCAGATCGCCACCGGGGTAACCTCCGCCTCCGCCGGTAATTTCCACTCACTCTTTGTTAAAGCCGACGGCTCGCTCTGGGCCATGGGCAGCAACTCCTACGGCCAGCTCGGCGACGGTTCGAACTTCGACCGCTCCCTACCGGTCCAAGTGGCCACCGGCGTCGCCTCCATATCCGCCGGTGCTTTCCACTCCCTTATCCTCAAAAAAGACGGCTCATTCTGGGCAGTGGGGGAAAACTCTGCAGGTCAGCTCGGCGACGGCACCACCGCCAACCGTTCCACCGCTTTCTTGGTCGCCACCGGCGTCTCTGCGATTGAAGCCGGAGGCAGGCACTCGATGTTCATAAAATCGAACACTTCTCTATGGTCTTTAGGACTTAATGATCTAGGTCAACTCGGGGACGGCTCTACCACCAACAGACTAAGCCCCGTTCTTGTTGCTGATAACGTGGTCATCGTCACAGCCGGCGCGAGACATACGCTCTTCCTCCAAACCCCCGCCGTTCAGCCCTCGCCCTTCGCCGCCTGGGCCGCCGCCGCCCTCCTGACCGGCGCCAACGCCACCCCCACCGCCGACCTGGACTCCGACGGCGTGCCCAACCTGCTCGAATACGCCTTCGGCACCTCCCCCACCCTCGCCGACGCGGCCCGCGGCCGCCCCACCGCCACCCTCGGCACCGTCTCCAACCAGCCTGCCCTCGTCCTCACCCACCGCCGCCGCAAAGCGGCCGGATTGACCACCGTCTACCAAAGCACCGCTTCCCTCACCGCCCCCGCCGTCTGGACCCCCGTCGCGCTCACACCGACGATCATCAACCCCGACGCCGACGGCGACGGCCTGATCGAACTCGTCTCCGTCGCCCTCCCCCTCGGCGCCAATCCCGACCTCTTCCTCCGCGTCTCCGTCTCGGAGTGAGGCGGCCGCCGTCCGCCCGAAACCGGCTTTGCGGTTGCGCCGGGGCGGGGGTCGGCCGATTTTCCGGCCATCCTATGCGCAGCCTTCCCCCGCCTGCCGCCGCGTTTCGCCCCCTGCTCGCCCCGCTCGCCGCCCTGCTGCTCCTCGCCTCCGGCTGCGCCCGCCAGACCAGCGAACCCTTCCCCGTCCCCGCCTACCTCGAGGCCCCGGACAACCTCCAGGGCAACCGCTACACCCTCGACGCCGAGATCGACGCCCAGCTCGAGTGGCGCGAGGGCGTCGGCCGCCTCCTCTCCGTCCGCCCCCTCGCCGGCGAACCCGGCGCCCGCCTGCCCGTCTACGTGGCCGACACCCTCGCCGCCAACCTGATGGTCGCCCAGCGCTACCGTCTCGAACTCACCGTCCGCCGCGGCGGCCTCCTCCACGTCAACGCCCTCCGCAAACTCTAAGCTCCCGGCTCCCCGCTCCCCGCCCGCGGCCCTTCTAGCACCTAGATTCTAGCTCCTAGCTCCTTTTCCGCCCCCGCCCCATGCGCCCCGCCCTCGTCCTGCTCGCGTTGTTTGCCGCCGCTCCGCTCCGCGCCCAGGACGAGGCCGCCCCCCCCGCCCCCGCGCTCCCGTCCGCCGCGCCCAAGTCCCCGGCCGGAGGCCCCAAATCCGCCGCCGAATCCGCCTTCAACGCCCTCGGCACCGCCAACCTCGAGAGCGACACCCTGCTCAAGATCATCGACAAGGCCTTCGACACCGATTCCGACGCCTTCAACCCCGAGGACGGCACCCTCAACTGGAAAGGCCACACCTACAGCCTCGGCCAGATGCGCGCCTTCCGCGCCCGCTTCGAGCGCTACCTCGCCCAGCCCGAGTCGGTCGATCACGACGTCTACCGCGCCATCGTGAACGAGATCTTCAGCCTCCTCTCCACCCGGGGCGGCGAGGCCGCGGGCGAAAACACCCGCAAGGCCTGGCAACTCCTGTATCGGGCTTCCGACTACGAGGCGGACGGCGGCGCCAGCCTCGCCGTCGCCAACCAGGTGTTCAACGCCTGGCGCATCCGCGACGAGCGCGACGCCCTCGCCGTCACGCAGGGCGAGCTCGACCGCCTCCGCCGCCGCCAGCAGGCCGATCTCGCGTTCTCCGGCGACACCATGACCCGCGAGGGCACGAACGCCGCGTCCGACGCCGTCTCCTCCGGCGCCGCCACCCTGCCCGGCGTGGTCGCCCCCGAGGTCAACGTCGGCAACACCAACACCGGCGCGCGCGCCGGCTCCACCGCCGCCCCCGCCCCGCGCACCGCCCCCGCAGGCTCATCCGGCGGCTCCGCCAGCCAGGGCGCGGTCTCCCAGCTCTTCCGCGCCCGCGATCTCTCCGAGACCGAGGCCAAGATCAAGGCCTCCGAGACCGGCGCCGCCCTCACCGGCGTGCAGGCCAAGCTCCAGTTCCAGACCGCCCTGGTGAACCTGTTTCTCCAGCGCCGCTTCCAGCACTGTCTGATCGCCGCCAGCTTCTACCGCTACATTTTCAAGGGCTCCGCCCAGACCCTTGAGGTCGGCAAAAAAGAGGTCGCCTCCTTCCTCCCCTCCAGCGACCTGGCCAT
>JAIXVP010000357.1 GCA_027482905.1 Opitutaceae bacterium | reverse complement strand
GTGGCGACGATCTTCGGCCGCGTGCCGCTGGCGCTCGGCGTGGCGGCGCACGAAGGCAGCACGGTGTTGGTGTGCTTGAACTCGCTGCGTCTGCTCTTCGCCAAAGGGGCCTGAGGCGGGCCGCGCGGCGGGGCCTCGGAGCAGCGGGTGGAATGGAGCGCGTATTGCCTCCGGGCCGAACGACGAAACGACGTCCGGCTGGAGCGAAGCGGGGCCGGAATTCAGAGAGTTGGTTTCACGTTGAGGACTAATTCCGCACGTCCGCGTCTTGAAACGGGTGGAGAGGGCCGACACCGAGGAGTTTGATGGGGGCGACGAGGGTTCGGCGAGATTCCTCGAGCAAGTCGGGGTCGGCGCGCTTGGCGGCGGTGAGCGTCATGCGCAGGCGCAGGCGGGCGGGGCCGCCGACGAAGGCGTATTCTTGGTGGAGCAGGACGTGGTTATTGCCGACCGGGGGCGTCCGGGCGACGAACCCGGTCCGGGCGAAGGGCAGGCCATTAGCGCGGGCAACGGCTTTGGACGCCTCGCGAGCGTGGTGTGATGGGAAACGCAGTCGCGGAGCGTCGGCGCGGTGGGCGAGGGAGCGGTGGAGCTTTGACGCGGGGTTGGCGGGGTGAAGTGGACGCGGCGGTCGGAGGCGGCGGACGAAGGCGTGATCGTGGAGGATTCGGGCACCCACATGGCGGTGGCAAGCAGGACGCGGCCGCGCGCGAGGCGGCGTTTCAGCGGGCGGAGGAGATTTTCCTGGAGGAGACGCCGGCGATCCCGCTTTTCTCTCGACCCAGCTCCGCCTGGCCGAGCCGCAGGTCAAGGGGCTGCTGGAGAAGCCTTTCGCGGACCGGCGCTTGAATCTCCCGCGTTTGGAGCCGTGAGGCGCGCGGGCCGTAGTCAGCGCAGACCGAGCTCGGGTTGGGCCTCGGCGGGGGAGAGGCGCGCCTGGTGGCTGAAGTGGTGGTCGTTGAAGACCGGATACAAGGCGTAGAGGCGCTCGAGCAGGCCGGAGAGCAGTTTTTCGAGGGGCGGCACGTCGGACTCGCCCCGGAAATGGCGGGCGGGCTTCAGTTCGCCGAGGAACAATAGCAGCTCCTGCGCGGCGCGCTCGGGTTCGCCGGGGCCGGCGGCGGGATCGCTTTCCTGGCGGATGGCGGTCAGGCTTTGCTTCATCGCGTGGACGAGATGGAAGAGGCCGTGCGGCGCGTCGGGCTGCTGGAGGAAAAACTCGGCGACGTAGCGGGGCTGGCTGCGGGCCTGGTAGAGCCGGCGGTAGGCGTCCTGCGATCCCAGCATGCGCAGGAGGGCGGAGAGTTCGGGGTTGTCGCGGTAGTGGCCGGGACGCGCGCGGCCCGGGCGGGCGTGGGCGCCGAGGACGTGGCGGAGCGCGCTGCAGGTCATGATGGCGCGTTCAAGAAACACCCCGAGGCGGAGAAAGTGCCACGCGGCGTCGTGCAGCATGGTGTGGTCGGCGGTGGCGTGGAAGGCGGGCACGTGGTCGAGCACGACCTGCTCGGCCTCGTTGGCGAGGTGTTGGCGCGCTTTGGCGGCGGCGATCCGGCCCTTGGGGATGGGGCGGTGGCGGAGGGCGTCGAGCCGGGCGTGGAGGCGGGTGAGCACGCGCCAGGCCTCGGGCGAGAGGGTGTCGCGGAGCTGGCCGGCGTTGTAGAGCACCGACGAGGCGGCGGCGGCGACGGAGCCGGGGGTCGAGGCGTCGAGGGTGAGGCGCCAGGCAAGGTCGGCGCCGAAGGTCTCGTGGGGGCGGGCGCGGGCGTCGAGCCGGGGGCCGGAGTGGCCGGTGGCTTCGAGCAGGCCGCGCCAGACGGGCAGCCAGTGGCGGCGGTCGCGGGCGGGGATCTCCTCCAGCGCGACGTCGTCGAGGATGGCGAGCATGCGGGCGGTGGCCTCGGCGCGCTCGAGGTAGCGGCCGAGCCAGAAGAGACTTTCGGCGGTGCGGGATCCGAGCTGGGACGGGCGGGGCGAGTCGCCGGGGTCGTGGGACTCGAGGTCGGCGATGCCGCCGGAGTTGTGCGAACCGAGCAGGACGAGGGCGTCGGCGGTGGCGCCGACGCGGCCGGGCGAGGGGAGGGCCGAGCCGAGGTGGACAAGGCCGCCGGGGAACACGTCCTGCCGGCGGTCGGCGGTGAGGACGAAGGCGCTGAGGCAGAAGGGCGCGCCGGCGGCGCGATCGCCGGGGCGGCGGCCGTCGAGAGCGAGGGCCTCGGGCGCGGCCTGGGCGACGTAGGCGTGGGGGTTGCGCAGGACGCGGCGGTCGAGGCCGGCGGCGGAGAGGAGGGGGCGGCGGTGGGTCGGGCGGGCGACGGTGTAGTTGTCGGGCGCCTCGTGGGCGGTTCGGATGACGAAGCGGTCGTGCTGGTCGAGGATCTGTTCGACGCGGTCGGGGTCGCCGCACGCATAGGTCTCGGGAGCGGGTAGCAGGAGTTTCTCGCCGAGGTAGAAGCGGGCGAGGCGGGGCAGGTAGGACTCGATCACCTGGCTCTCGGCGAGGCCGGTGCCGATGGCGTTGGCAAGGGCGACGCGGCCGGCGCGGATGCACTGGAGCAGACCGGGGATGCCGGCGGTCTCGCGGTCGGTGGAGAACACGACCGGGTCGATGTGGGCGTCGTTCAGGCGGCGGTAGATCACGTCGACGCGCTCGAGGCCGGCGACGGTCTTGAAGTAGACGGTGTTGTCCAACACGAGCAGGTCGTCGCCGCGGGCGAGGGGCAGGCCCATCTTGCGGGCGAGGAAGCTGTGTTCGGAGAAGAAGGCGTCGTGGGGCCCGGCCGTCAGGACGACGATGGAGGGAGAGGGGCGGTCGTGGGGAGCGAGGGCGCGGAGGGCGTGAAGGAGCTGGAGCGGGAAGTTGATGACGCTGTGATAATCGGGCAGGGCGCCGTAGAAATCGCCGGCCTCCTGGGTCATGAAGCGGCGGTTTTGCACGGCGTAGCTCAGGCCGATGGGCGTGTTGGAGCGGGTTTGCACGCAGCGCCAGCCGGCGGGGGTGCGGACGAGGTCGAAGCGCAGCAGGGTGGCGGGGTTGGCGCGTTCGGGTTCCAAGCCGAGGCAGGGGCGGCGATAATAGGGATCGGACAACACCGCTTCGGGCGGGAGGATGCCGGCGCGCAGGCATTGCTGGCGGTGGTAGAGATCGACGAGCAGGGCGTTGACCAGGCGGGCGCGCTGGCGGAGGCCGGCCTCGAGCGGGGTCC
This sequence comes from Opitutaceae bacterium, assembly GCA_027482905.1. Classification (GTDB taxonomy): domain Bacteria; phylum Verrucomicrobiota; class Verrucomicrobiia; order Opitutales; family Opitutaceae; genus IMCC26134_A. The sequence goes on along the minus strand of JAIXVP010000357.1, from coordinate 153 downwards.
ACTCCTCGGCGGTGAGCACGAGCGGGGTGGGTTCGAGGCTCCAGAAGTGGTGGTGGGCGCGGCCGGAGGCGTCGTCGGGCTGCGTCAGGTCGGTCAGGCTTGCATCACTGATCGAAAGGCGCAGGCGCGGGCTCAGGGTGCGGCGTTGGGCGG
>JAIXVP010000132.1 GCA_027482905.1 Opitutaceae bacterium | reverse complement strand
GACGGTCACGGTGCCGGCCGTGCCGGTCAGGGTGAGCGTGCTGCCGGACAAGGTGGCGGGGCCGGAGACGGTGAAGGTGACCGGCAGGCCGGAGCTGGCGGTGGCGGACAGGGTGAAGGCGGGCGCGCCGACGTCGCGATCCGCGGGTGCCGCGAAGGTGATCGATTGGGCGGCTTTGTTCACCACGAGATCGCGCTCGACCGTTTCGGCGGCGGCGTAGGTGGTGTCGCCGGGCTGGGTGGCGCGGATCTTGATGCTGCCGGCGCCGGTGACCGTGAGGGTCGTGCCGTCCGAACCGAGGCTGGCGATACCGGTCGGGGTGCTGGAGACGATTTCAAACCGGACCGCGAGGTTGGAGGTGGCGGTCGCGACGAGCGGGGCGGGGGCGGCGCCGAAGGTGCGCGGCGCGGGTTGGGCGAAGGTGATCGACTGGGCCTGAAGCGGAACGGGGCTCGCCGCGAAGGATCGCTGCACGGCCGGGGCGGCGGTGTAGGTGACGCCATTCTTGTCGCCGCCGGGCTGGGTGGCGCGGATGACGACGGTGCCGGGCGTGCCGGTGAGCGTGACGGTTTTTCCGTCGGCGCCCAGGGTGGCGGGGCCGGAGACGATCTCGAAGGCGACCGCGAGGCCGGAGCTGGCGGTCGCGTCGAGGGCGAAGGGGGCGACGTTGACGATTCGGTCGGCGAGTTCGTTAAAGCTTATGGTCTGGGCCGAGATCACGGTGACGGTGAAGGACTGTTGCCGGGACTGGCTCGCGAGGTAGTTCGCGTTGCCCGCCTGGTTGGCGGTGACAGTGACGGTGCCGCCGGCGCCGGTCAGCGTGAGGGTGTTGCCGGAGAGGGTGGCGGGACCGGACACGGTGAACGCGACGGGCAGGCCGGAGCTGGCGGTGGCCGAGAGCGCGAAGGGCGCGGCGGTGGAGTTGAGGTTGCGCAGGGGGCCGAAGGTGATCGTCTGCGCGGCTTGGATGACCGTGAGGGTCGTGGTTGTGGTGGCCGAATTGTAGGCGGCGGAGTTGGTCGGGTTGAACGTGACCTCGAGGGTCTGGTTCGCTCCCGCCCCGAGGACGGTGCCGGCCGCCGGCGTGTAGGTGAAGGTGCCGGCGACGGGGCCGGCGCTGGCGTTTAGCTGGGTGGCGGAGAGGGCGGTGCCGTAGGTGATGGCGGCGGGGGCGGGCCAGGTGAGCGCGGGGGTGGCCTTCACGGCGCGGATGCGGAGGTCGCTGGAGGAGTCGTAGAAAGCCCCTGCGACGACGCCCGGAAGGGTGCTGTTTTTGTTTACGAAGGCGCTGAATCCGGCGCCGGCCGAGTAGGTTTGGCCAGCCACCAGGGTGCCGGCGGGAATCGTCTGGGTGAGCGACGACGTGGATGGCGAGGTGGAGGCGAAGTGGATGATCTCGAACAGCCCCGGTCCGTCGTAGTTGTCCTGTTCCAGGAACAGCTCGATGCGATCTTCGAGATGGGTGCCGTAGCCGGTGTAGGTGCTGGTGGTGAGGCCGAGAGGCTGATCGACGGGGATGACGTATTCGCCGTTGCTCCAGGCGCCACCGCTCAAGGTGAGGACAGGCGCGGCCGGGTAGGCGTCGGCGGGCAGGGTGATGGTGAGCGGAACGCCGTTGACGGTGAAGGTGTAGGTGCCGGTGCCGAAACTGGCGTCGTTGGCCGCCTTGGTATCGAAGTGGGCGTTATCGCCGTCGACTCCGTAGTCCCAGCTGTCGTCGAGGTCGGTGCCGAGGCTCAGGCGTCCGCCGTTGTGAAAGGTCGCGCCGAGGTTAGATTCGTTGATCGGGCCGGTCAGAACCGGCGGGGCGATGAGGTTGACGTTTTGCCCGTCCACCTCGGCGTAGAAGCCGTAGTCGGCGCCGGTGAGACTGACGGTGTTCGCCGCGGTCTGCACATAGGTGATCTCCTTGCTGATGGTGGCGAACTCCAGGGTCACGCGCTCGAAGGAGGAGGCGACGTTGTCGAAGACGATGCGGTCGGCGAGGGCGCGGTTGGCGGAGGTGGCGACGGCGCTCATCTCGATGTCGATCGAGCTCGGGGTGGTCCAGCCGCTGAGCGTGTAGCGGGCGGAGTTGATGGGGCGATTGATGGCGATGGGGAAGCGATCCAAGCCGTCGTGGGAGGTGAGGGTGGCGGACCAGCGGGCGGTGTCGTAGTTCACCGCGTAATCGAGGTGGTAGGCGATGCCGGGACGGATGGAGAAGCCGGTGTGGGTGTAGACAAAGTTGGCCGCCGCGAGGTCGGCGCCGTTGTCCGCGATGGTGACGCGGTTGTCGGGCTCGATGTGGACGTAGGAGTGGAACGCGAAGGTTTCGGACACCTGGTGGTCCTGGGCGTCGTAGGAGTAGAAACTGAAACCCTGCTGGTTGGTGCCGCCGTTGCGCTGCACGATAAAGTCGAGGGAGCTGCGGAAAACCGGCGTGACGGAGCCGGTCAGGTTGAGTTCGGGGTCGTTGTTTTGGCCGGAGAACACTCCGACGCCCAGAAAGGTCGGGGTGGCGGGAATCGTGATGCCGGTGCCGGCGCCGCCGAGATAGCCAGCCTTGCCGGTGCCGAGAGGGGAGGAATCGAGGATGCCCTGCACGGGGTCGTTGACCAGATCCTGGGGCGTCGGCGGGCCGAAGACAAAGGCGGTGAACCCGGTGAAGGGCGTGGTGTAGAGTTTACCGGCACCGGCGGCGAAGGATTCAAAGGTGTTGATTTCGGGGACGGGCGGCTGGGCCGAATCAACCGTGTCGGTGTTGTCAAAGATGAGGCGGTCGGCGAAGGCGCGGTTGGACGTGGACGCGACGCCGCTCATTTCGAAATCGAGCGAAGGCACGGTGGTCCATCCGCTGAGGACGTAGCCGCCGGTGTTGATGGGGCGGTTCAGCGCGACGGGGAAGGCGGCCGAGCCGTCGCGCGCGAGGATGGTGGCGGACCAGGTGGCGTTCAGGTAGTCGACCGAGATGACCAGGCGGTAGGCGACGCCGGACTGGAGCACGTAGGGGGTGGGCGTGTAGGCGTAGCCGGCGGCGGCGAGGGCGGTGCTGTTGTCGGCGATGCCGACGCGGTTGTCGGCCCCGATGTGGACGTAGGAATGGTAGCCGAAGGTGTCGGGATCGGCGGCGTCGCGGGCGTCGTAGATGTAAAAGTTGAACGCCTGCTGGTTCGTGCCGCCGTTGCGCTGGAGCAGGAAATCGGTGGCGACGCGACGGTAGGGCGCGCCGGAGGTCGTGCGGTTGGCGGGCACGTCGGAGAGGCCGCCGGGGAAAACGAGCAGGCCGAAAAAGCTATCGGTGGCTTGGAGCGGCAGGTCGGTGCCAGCCCCGCCGAGGTAGCCGGCGCGGCCGGAGCCGAGGGCGGAGGAGGCGAGAACGCCCTGGATGCGATCGCCCACCGGACTCGGGAAAGGCGCGGAGATGACAAAGCCGGTGAAGCCGTGGGTGGGATCGGCGACGAGACTGCCCGGGCCGATGGGCAAGGTATCGAAGCTGATGGGCAGGCCGGGGGCGGGGCGGGCGCTGTCGGTGGTGGTGAGGTTGTCGAAGACCAGGCGGTCCGCGAGGGCGCGGTTGGTCGAGGAGACCGTGGCGCCCATCTCGATATCGAGCACGGTCGGGGTGGTCCAGCCGCTCAAGGTGTAGCCGCCGGTATTGATGGCGCGATCGGTGGCGACGGGGAACGACTGGGAGCCATTGATCGCGGCGACGGTGGCCGACCAGGTAGCGCCGGTGTAGTCGACCGAGATGGTTAGTCGATAGGCCACCCCGGGAGTGAGAATATAATCGGTCGCGGTGTAGTTGTAGCTGGCGGCGGCGAGGGCGACACTGTTGTCGGCGATGCGCAGGCGGTTATCGGCGCCGATCTGGACGTAGGAGTGGTAAGCGAAGGTGTCGGGATTGGCGGCATCGACGGCGTCGTAGAGATAAAAGCCGAAGGCCTGGCCGTTGGTGCCCGAGTTGCGTTGCAGGACGAAGTCGGCCGTCACGGTGCGGAGCGGTTGGCCCGAGGTGATGCGATTGCCCGGCACATCGGTGGGCGCGCCCGGGAAAACGACGACGCCGAGGAAGGTATTGCTGGCGGTGAGCGAGAGCCCGGTGCCGCCGCCGCCAAGATAGCCGGCCTTGCCGGTGCCAAGCGCGGAGGAAGCGAGGATGCCTTGGACGGGATCGGCGGCGGGGTCGCTGAAGACCGGGGAAAAGTAAAAACCGGTCACGCCGGTGAAGGGAGAGCCCACCAGCTTGCCGGCGCCGGTCTGGTAGGTGTCGAAGTCGGTCGTGGCGGTCGGCGTGGCGTGGAGAGAGCGTCCGATCGCGAGGCCGAGAAATGCGATGAGGATCAACCGAAGCGATAGGACGGGTTTCATGGATGGGGATCGGAGGGTTTGGCGACCGGGGTGGAGGGGTGTTCCAAGGAGCAGCAGTTACGGTGCCGGGGAAATCGGTTCTTCAAAGTGGACGCTAGTCAAGGAACGAGAAGCACGGGATTTGCGTCATATGGGGCGCAGAGGACGCCATCGGCGGGGCGAGCGGGTGGGTTTGAGCGGGGGGACGGGAATCGCGTCGCGCAGCAGATAGAGCGGCTTATCGACGAAAACAGCGGCCCGTGGCCGATGGGGGGCGGCCCGCTCTTCAAGGCGCGGATAAGCGGATCTCGCCGGAGGGTTGTTCGGCGGGAGCGGAGCCCTTGGGGACGGGGAAGCCGGGGACGAGGAAGAAGCCGGTGGCGACCTCGGAGTCCTCGGCCGGGGCCTGGCGGAGGACGCCGGAGAAGGTGACTTTGCGGGAGACGGGTTTGGCGGGAGCCGGGGAGAGTTGATCACTCAGGGTGAAGCTGCCGGTGAAGGCTCCGGTGTTCGGGGTGATTTTGATCGTCCAGGCGGTGGCGGCGGCGTTGGCGGCGGTGAGGACGCCGGCGGGAGACAGGGTGGCCTCGAAAGGCAGAAGGTTTTCTCGCGCGCCGAGGTCGAGGTCTTCGGGGCCGTGGGAGATGGCCAGCGCGCCGGGGGTGGTGGCGTTGGCGGCGAGACCGAGGCGTTGGGCCAGGGTGCCGGCGGGAACGGCGCCGGAGGCCTTGGCGGCGGGGGGCAGCCAGGGGTCGAGGGAAACCTGAACGCCGAGGGGGCCGAAACCGGCGCGGTAGGATTTATCCAACTTGGACGTCGGGGTGTTGGCCGGAAGGGCGGCCTTTTTCCAGCTCAGCCGGCCGGACCTGAGGGGGACGAAATAGCGGCCAGGGAAGCGGGTGGTCTCCGGGTGGGTTTCCAAGGGGAGCGGACCGGCGAGGAAGGACTCGGCGCGGGTGCCGTAGGGGTTGACCCAGAGCAGGTAGGTGTCGTTGCGGTTGGGCTTGACCGACGCGGTCAGAGGCGAGCCGTCGGCCGCGGCGCCCTTCAGGGTGAGCACGCCGGTGGTCGGGGCGATGGCGGCGGTGGCGTAGCCTGAACCGCCGGGCAGGGGGCGGCCGCCCGCGAAGAGGTTCTGGGCGGGGTAGAGGGAGAGGGTGTTGGCGCCGGCGCCGGGGGCGGTCTCGCCCTTGGTGAAGGTGCGCAGAGTGGCGCCGTGGGCGAGGGTGGCGAAGGGCTGGCCGTTGCGTTCGAGGCTGCCTGCAATGGAGCCTTGGTAGATGGTCAGGGCGAGCTCGAGCGCGTCGAGGCCGTTGGCGGTGCGGGTCCAGGTGGCGGCGGCGTTGGCGAATTCGGCCGAGCCGGTGAAGATGGTGGTGCCTGGTGATTTGGAGGAGCTGGCGACGGGGATGCCCTTGGGCTCGCGGGCAAGGGTGAGGGTGCCGGTGTAGCTCAGGGCGTTGGCCGGGATGGTGAGGGTGAGTTTGCCGGTGGGCACGAAGGATTCGTCGAGCAGCAGGGCCTCGTAGGTGCCGCCGAGGCCGACGACGGTGAGCGAGCCGGGGACGAGGGTGAGAGTGTAGTTATCGGAGGCACCGCCGGTCAGAGTGACGGGGTATGTGCCGGGGGCGCTCTTGGTGGTGGCCTTGGTGGCGGCGACGGGCGCGCGGGTCAGGGCGGTGGCGGGGGTGTCGGCGCCGACGAGACCGGAGTAAGAGAGGGTGAATGCGGGGTTGGCCACGCTGACGAGGCGGTCGAGGACGGGGCCGGAGATGGTGAGCGGCGCCTTGGTGATGTTGAGGGTGGCGGTGGCGGTGGGTTTGTTGCTCGCGGCGGGGTCGTCGAGGGTGGCGGTGACGGTGTAGACGCCCGGGAGGGTCGGGGCGGTGTCGACGGCCGGGGCGGTGCCGAGTTTGTAGGTGTAGGTGACGCGCAGGCCGGCCGGAGTGGTGGTGGCGAGGGCGGGCTGCGGCGCGCCGGCGTAAGGAGTGTTTCGCGCGGGGAGGGCGATTCGCGCGGAGCTAGTCGGCGCGACAATCAGGGTGCGCTCGATGGTCGGGGCGGGGTTGTGGTTGGCGTCGCCGGCCTGGGTGGCGCGGAGGACCACGTTGCCGGCGCCCGTGAGGGCGAGAGTGGAGCCGGAGAGGGTGGCCGGTCCGGAAACGAGGGTGAAGCTGACAGGCAGGGCGGAAGAGGCGGACGCGGTGAGGGTGGGCGGGGCGTCGCCGAAGGTGGCGGAGGCGGGCGGGGTGAAGGTGATGGATTGGGGGGCCTTGGCGACGGTGAGAGTGCGCTCGACGGCGGGGGCGGGGTTGTGGTTGGCGTCGCCAATCTGGGTGGCCCGAAGGATGAATGAGCCGGCTCCGTTGAGCGTAAGGGTGGAGCCGGAGAGGGTGGCGGGGCCGGATTCGAGGGTGAGGGTAACCGGCAGGCCCGAGCTGGCGGTGGCGGAGAGGCTCAGCGGAGCGTCGCCGAAGGTGGCGGAGGTGGGCGGGGTGAAATCGATCGATTGGTCGGCCCTGGCGACGGTTATGGTGCGTTCGACGCTTAGGGCTGATTCTTGGTTGGCGTCGCCGGCTTGGGTGGCGCGGACGACGACGGTGCCGGCGCCAGTGAAGGTGAGGGTGTTGTCGGAGAGATTGGCGGGGCCGGATACGAGGGTGAGGGTAACCGGAAGTCCCGAGCTGGCGGTGGCGGAGAGGCTCAGCGGGGTGTCGCCGAAGGTGGCGGAGGCGGGTAGGGTGAAGGCGATGGATTGGCCGGCCTTGGCGACGGTGACGGCGAACGCGGATGTGAGCGTCCCTCCCTCCAGGTCGGTCGTGCTTATGCGAATCGTGGTCGAGCCGCTGCGGGACGCGGACGCGGCGAGGCGGAGGACGCCGTTTTCAAGGGTGGCGGTGACGAGATCAGGATCGTCGGAGGTGACGACGTGGCTGAGCGTTGGGATGATTGCGGTGTCGGTCTCGATGAAGTTGGTGCGGGCGAGGGCACCGGTGGTCAGCGGAAGGTCGGTCCACGCGGAGGCGAGGTTGGAGACGTTGTAGCGCGGCGTGGCGGCGATGGCGTCGGCGACCGTCATGCCGTCGCCCAGGACGTGGGCGAAGACGGTGAAGCCGCCGTTCTGCGCGTCGAGGTTGGTGGAGTTGTCGGCCAGGTTGATGAACCTCGGGCTGGTGGCGCGGTCGGGGGCGCGGCCGAGGTTGGCCATGGCGACGGTGCCGCGGAGGTTCGAGCGGCCGGGTTCGTTTTTCACCGCCTCGTAGGTCGGCACGAAGTCGAAGGTGGTGTCGTTGAGGAAATAGAAACCGCCGTTCTGGATGATGAAGCCGGGGACGGAGCGATGGAAAAAATTCGCGGCGTAGCGACCGCCGTTCACGTAGGCGACGAAGTTGGCGACGGTGAGCGGGGCCTCGGCGTCGTGCAGGGCGAGGTCGATGGTCCGGGTCTGACCCGCCATTCGCACGGTGATGCGCGCGGCGGTGCCGGGGACGTCCGGGTCGCGCAGGTGGGTGGTCAGCGGGATGGCGGCGGGCGTCTCGCCGCGCGCGAGGGCGAGGTCGGGGAAGGCCAGGAAGCGCTCCGGCGGCTGGTTCGCGGCGCAGGTCGTGGCGGCGAGGAAAAACGCAACCAGGGCGAAAAGGCGGGCGGCGAGCGCGGGTTTCACGGCGGGGGCGGGTGGGTCAGGCGAGAGCTTCGGCGAGGGCGGCGATGATGTCCTCGGCCGGCTCGGCCCCGAGGCCAAGGCGCAGCAGGTCGG
>JAIXVP010000432.1 GCA_027482905.1 Opitutaceae bacterium | reverse complement strand
TCATCCACTACGCCCCGCACGTGGCGGTGTTGAACAACCTCGAGTTCGACCACGCCGACATCTTCCGCGACCTCGCCGACGTGCAGCGCACCTTCGCCCACCTCACGCGCATCGTGCCTCGCAACGGCTGGGTCGTGCTGAATGGCGACGACGACAACCTGCGCGCCCTCGGACCTCTGCCGTGGACTCGCGTGGTGCGTGTCGGGCTCGGCGCCGACAACGATGTGCGCATCGAGGACTTCGCCGAGGATCCGAGCGGCGCCCGCTTCACCCTCGTCTGGCGCGGCCAGCTCTGGGGCGAGGTCAAGTGGGAGCTCGCGGGCGGCTTCAACGCCCGCAACGCCGCCATGGCCGCCACGGCGGTCGCGCTCACGCTCGGCGGCCGCGAACACGTGTCCCTCGCGCCGCTGGCGCGTTTTCGCGGGGTGAAGCGTCGCCAGGAAAAACTGGTCGCGCGCCCCGACCTGACCGTGATCGAGGATTTCGGCCACCATCCGACCGCCTTGGCCGAGACCCTCACCAGCCTGCGTCAGCGTCACCCGGGAGCCCTGCTCACCGCTGTTTTCGAACCCCGCAGCAACACCGCCCGCACCAAGACGCTCCAAGCCGGGTTTATGCGCGCCCTCGCACTCGCCGACGAGGTGTTCATCGGGGCGGTCAACCGGGCCGACAAATTGAAGGAAACCGAACGCTTCGACGCCGAGGCGGTGGTCGAGCACCTCGAATTGCAAGGCGTCCCAGCGGCCACGGCCGAGACCAACGCCGAGGTGTTGACGAAGCTCGATCAGGCAACGCTCGGCGAGGCCACCCCAGCGAATCCTACCGGCCGGCCAAGAGTGGTGGTTTTTTTCTCCAACGGCAGTTTCGACGGCATCATCGCCGCCTACGCGGCAAAGGCCGGCTAAGACGGAAGCCGTGGGTTGGGTGGAATCACTGGATAGAAAGTAAAATGTTTATCCTATGAAGGATAAACCATAGACTCGCCTGGGCGGCCCGCGAACCGTGCTCTAGAAAACGTCGCGGGCGCAGTTACGGTCGTCATCACCTTAAGTCAGCCCGCTTAGTCGCCCGTGTGGGCTAGGGGAAAAGCCTTCGGGACACAAAAAAACCCAGCCCTTGGGAGGCTGGGTTTTGATTCGTATCTTTAAAACTTAGAGGCCATCTGCGTTGGCGGAGGTGACACCGGTGCCGGCAGGAGTCTCTTCGATGAACTTTTTGACGGTAGAAGCCTTGAGCGTCTTGGTGACGTCGTTCGTCTTGCTGCCGTTAGAGCCGATCAACTCGCCAGCGGTCTCGGAAGCACCGAGATTGCGATAATACTGAACGTTACCGCCGAGGAACACGATGTGCCCGCCATCGGAACCGTAGACACCGGTATTCTCAGCCCAGTAACCAGCGGTGGTGGGGGTGAGGATGCCGCGGGTGAACGCGATCGGGGTGGTCGAGGAGTCGGAGGTGGTTAGGCCGATGACGACGCCAAACGCCAAGGAGAGGTCGGTGAAGTTGGGCGTGCCGGTGGTGAAAGCCTTGCTGGTGCCGGTGGGGGTGAAGATCGTGGACGCGCCGGTGGTGGTGGTGCCGACCTTGTCGTTCGACACGACCCAGATCGTGGCGTCGTTCAAACCGCCGCCGACGGCGAGGGCCGCAGCGAATCCATCCACGGTTTCTCCGGTGGCAGCGGTGGCGGCGGTGCCGAAGGTCGCGCCGGAGGCGATGTTCGTCCACTTGGGAAGCTGGTCCTTGTTGTCGGAGGCGTAGATCATGGCGGCCTGACCGATTTGGCGGAGGTTGCTGGCGGCGACCGACTTGGCGGCGGTATCGCGGACCTTGCCCACGGTGGGGATGATGATCGCGGCAAGAATTCCGATGATCGCGATGACCGTCAGAAGCTCGATGAGAGTGAAGCCTTTTTGGAGGCGCTTGGTGGAGGTAGTCATAGGGGATTACAGAAGAGACAAAACAGCGGCCGGGAGGTTCCTTTACAAGCAGAAACTCAGGCCCGGACTCGACATTTTTACTGTCAGCCGAAAGCATATGCCCCGAATGAAGATCTATCTCGATGGGAAGTTCGTCGATCAGGCGGACGCTAAAATTTCGGTTTTCGATCACGGCCTGCTCTACGGAGACGGCGTGTTCGAGGGCATCCGGCTTTACCAGGGCAATATTTTCCGCCTGGACGAGCATTTGGAGCGCCTGGAGATGTCGGCCAAGGCCCTGTTGCTCGACCTGCCTTGGTCGCGGTCCGAGATCGCCGAGGCCACGCTGGAGACCTGCCGTCAAAACGGCTTGATGGACGGTTACATCCGTCTCGTCGTCACCCGCGGGGTGGGCGACCTGGGGCTCTCGCCCTGGCTCTGCCCCCGCCCCTCGATCTTCATCATCGCGGCGAAGATCGCCTTGTATCCTGCCGAGCACTACACCAGCGGCCTGAGCATCTGCACCGTGGCCACCCGCCGCATCGGCCCGGCCGCGCTGCCCCCGACCGTCAAGTCCCTCAACTACCTTAACAACATCCTCGCCAAGATCGAGGCCCGCCAGGCCGGCTGCCTCGAGGCCATCATGCTCAACGACCAGGGCTACGTCGCGGAATGCACCGGCGACAACCTCTTCGTCGTGCGCAAGGGCGCCATCATCACCCCCGCCGCCTCCCAAGGCGCGCTCAAGGGCATCACCCGCGACGTCATCTTCGACATCGCGACCGAGCTCTCCATCCCGATGCGCGAGGGCGACCTCACCCGTTATGACGTGTGGTGTGCGGACGAGTGTTTCCTCACCGGCACCGCCGCCGAGGTCATCCCGGTGGTCAAGCTGGACGGCCGCGTCATCGGCGACGGCAAGCCCGGCGCCATTACCGCGCGCATCCTCGAGGCATTCCGCCGCCGCGTGCTGGTCGAGGGCACCCGGCTTTGAGTTCGCGGGCCGGCGCCGGGCGGACGAAATGTCCCGGCGCGGTCCATGCGGGCGCGACGGCTTGGCGCGTCGCGCCCTTTGCCACGGCGCTGTTCTCGACCCGCGGACCGGGTGCCTCCGCCCGGCGTCGGAGCGGGTTTCGTCCCGGCGTAATTAACGCTGGCATAAGCCGTGCAAACCTTGCGTGGTTTCACCGCCACCTTTTTGTCACGTGGCGTTCGAGTTTTTCCCGATCATCCTCATCTTATCAGCATGGCCAGTCCCCTCCAGTGCGACCTTTGCGGCAAGCCCGCGACCGTCCATCTCACGCAGATCGTCAACAGCAAGATGCACAAGGTGGACCTGTGCGAGGCCTGCGCCCAGGCCAAGGGCGTGACCGACCCGGGTGGTTTCTCCCTCGCCGACCTCTTGCTGAAGGCCTCCCTCTCGCCCGAGGCCGCTTCGGCGGGCTCCGCCGGCGAGTGTCCGGGCTGCGGCTTCTCTTCCGGCGATTTCAAGAAACACGGCCGTTTCGGCTGCCCTCAGTGCTACCGCACTTTCTCCGGCATGGTCGCGCCCATGTTGGAGAACATGCACAAGGGCGTGCGCCACGCCGGCAAGGTCCCGGTCAAGGCCCTCGAACGGCGCACCCTGCTGGAGCGCGTCGCCGGCCTCGAGGCCGGCCTGGCCGACGCGGTGAAAGCCGAGCGCTACGAAGAAGCCGCCCGCCTGCGCGACGAACTCGCCGAGGCCCGCCGCGCCGCCGCCAACCCCGTTCCCGCCGTCCCGGCCCCCGGTCCCGTCCGCCGCTGACCCCGCCCCGCCCATGACCGTCGCCGCCCTTCTGGCCAATCCGAGCGAGCTCACCGACACGGCGAGCTCCAAATGCGCCGTCGTCCTGATGACGCGGATACGCCTTGCGCGCAATTTGTCCGGCGCCGCCTTCCCCGGCTGGTGCCGCGAGGCCCAGCGCGAGGAGGTGCTCGCCCGCTGCCGCGAGGCCCTCGGCGCCACCGCCGCCATGCGCCGCTCGGTCAACGTCCCCGTCGCCGAGCTCACCGACCTCCAGAAACAGATCCTGGTCGAGCGCCACCTCATCTCCCGCGAACTCTCCGGCTCGAAACACGGTGGCGGACTCGTGATCAACCGCGACCAGACCGTCTCGGTGATGATCAACGAGGAGGACCACCTCCGCGTGCAGGTGCTGCGCGCCGGCTTCCAGTTGAAGAAGGCCTGGAACCAGATCGACACCCTCGATTCCGAGCTGGAGGAGCGCCTCGACTACGCCTTCGACCCCGAACTCGGCTACCTCACCGCCTGCCCGACCAACCTCGGCACCGGCATGCGCGCCTCGGCCATGATGCACCTGCCAGCGTTGGTCATCTCCGGCCAGATGGAGAAAGTCGTCCGTGCGGTCAACCAACTCGGCATGGTCGTGCGCGGCCTCTTCGGCGAGGGCTCGGACGCGTCCGGCAGCATTTTCCAGATCTCGAACCAGACCACGCTGGGCGAATCCGAGGACGCCATCCTCAAGCGCCTCGGCAGCGTCCTTCAGTCCATCATCGAGCACGAGCTGAACGCTCGCGAAAAATTGATCGAGGCCGACGCGCCCAAACTTTTCGACAAGATCGGCCGCGCCTACGGCATCCTGCAAAACTGCCACCAGCTAAGCTCCAGCGAGGCCATGAATCTCCTGTCGCTGCTCCGCCTCGGCATCGACCTCGGCCTCTTCCCCGAACCCATCCGCGCCGTCACCGATCGCCTCCTCATCGAGGCCCAGCCCGGTCACATCCAAGCCGCCGCCCGCCACGACCTCGACTCGGTTCAGCGCGATGCGCTTCGTGCCGATAAAATTCGCAATGAATTTGCGGCCGTAGGCCGGCCTGATTTTAGCTTACACACGAAAACCTGATTTCCCCTCGACTCGCCCGGACCTACCGGACGCTCCCGTAGTCGAATCACTTACCCCTTTAAAATTATCATTTTATGGAACCGATGAACAACTTCACCCCGCGCGCCCAGCAGGTTTTGGCGCTCGCTCGTAAAGAGGCGGATCGCTTTCACCACAACTACGTGGGCACCGAGCACTTGTTGCTGGGCTTGATCAAGCTCGGCCAGGGCGTTGCGGTGTCGGTCCTGCAAAAAATGGGCCTCGACCTCGAGACCGTCCGCGCCGCCGTCGAGAAGCAGGTCGGCACCGGCCAGGAGACCAAGAACCAGGGCTCCATCCCCTATACCCCGCGCGTGAAAAAGGTCCTCGCCCTCGCCGGCAAGGAGGCCAAGGCGCTCAGCCACTCCTACGTCGGCACCGAGCACATCCTGCTCGGCCTCCTCCGGGAAGGCGAGGGCGTTGCGGCGCGCGTGCTAAAGTCGCTCGACATCGACATCGAGCGCACCCGCAACGAGATCCTGCGTGAACTCGATCCCCAGTTCTCCGGGGGCGAGGAGGGCGCGGGCGCCGGCGAGGGCGCCGGCGGCGGCGACACCCCCGCGCGCGGCAACGCCGGCGGCGGTGAGGAAGCCTCGGCCGGCTCCGGTCCGGCCCGTTCCGACGACGGCAAGAAGGAGGTCAAGACCCCCGCCCTCAAGGCCTTCGGTCGCGATCTCACCGAGCTGGCCCGCAAGGGCGAACTCGACACCGTGGTCGGGCGCAAGAATGAGATCATGCGCGTGATCCAGATTCTCTGCCGCCGCACCAAGAACAACCCCGTCCTCATCGGCGAGGCTGGCGTGGGCAAGACCGCCATCGTCGAGGGCCTGGCCCAGGAGATCGTCAACGGCGTGGTCCCCGAGATCCTGATCGACAAAAAGGTCATCACCCTCGATCTCGCCCTGATGGTCGCCGGCACCAAATACCGCGGCCAGTTCGAGGAGCGCATCAAGGCCGTCATGGACGAGATCAAGCGCGCCAAGAACATCATCCTCTTCATCGACGAGCTGCACACCATCGTGGGCGCCGGCGCCGCCGAAGGCGCGATGGACGCCTCGAACATTTTTAAACCCGCCCTCAGCCGCGGCGAGTTGCAGTGCATCGGTGCGACCACCCTGAACGAATACCGCAAGTATAT
>JAIXVP010000339.1 GCA_027482905.1 Opitutaceae bacterium | reverse complement strand
ATTTCGTCCTTCGGATTTCCCGACGCGCCGGGGCGCGTCGGGCAGGGCCATTGGATGCCGCCTTGCTCGGCGAGGTGGGCGTGGTCGCGGATGCCGGTGATGTCGCAGGGGCGTCCGGCGGAGAGCTTTTTGAGCAACTGGAACGCGGCGGCGGGCGAGATCCAGGGCGCGAAGATGTCGGCGCAGCCCCATGCGTGGGCGAGCAGGCGGAAGATGGCGAAGTCGGCGAGGGCCTGGCCGGGGGCGAGGGCGACCTTGGTGGTGTGGCCGAAGCGGCGTTCGCTGTTGATGAAAGAGCCTTCCTTTTCGCCCCAGCCGGCTGCGGGCAGGACGAGATCGGCGAGGCGCGCAGTATCCGTGGTCGAATACATGTCCTGCACGACGAGGAACTCCAGTTTCTGCCTGAGGCGGGCGAAGCGGGAGGAGTCGATCCAGCTGTGGGCGGGGTTGGTGGCGACGACCCACAGGCCCTTGATCGCGCCGGACTCGATGCCGTCGATGATCTGGTCGTAGGCCCAGGAGTTTTGCGTCGGGATGCGGTCGACGGGGAGATCGAGGATGCCGGCGACCTCCGCGCGGTGGGCGGGGTTGGCGAAGTCGCGGCCGCCGAGAAGGGAGGTGGCGTTGGCGAAGAGGCGCGAGCCCATGGCGTTGCACTGGCCGGTGATGGAGTTCGCGCCGGTGCCGGGGCGGCCGAGGTTGCCGGTCAGGAGGGCGAGGTTGATCAGGGCCTGGGCGGTGCGGGTGGATTCGTGGCCCTGGTTGACGCCCATGGTCCACCAGAAGGAAGCGGCCTTGGCGTCGGCGATCAGGCGGGCGAGGCGGCGGATCTCGGCGGCGGGCAGGCCGGTCTCGGGGGCCGCGCGTTCAGGGGAATAGTCGACCAGGAAGGCGGCGAGGGCGTCGTAGCCGGTGGTGTGGGCCGCGATGTAGGGACGGTTGATGCGGTCCTCGGCGATGAGCACGTGGGCGAGGGCGTAGAGCAGCCAGAGGTCGGATTTGGGTCGTAGGGCGACGTGGTCGGTGGCGGCGGCGGCGGTCTCGGTGCGGCGGGGGTCGAGGACGACGATGCGCGGCGAGTTTTTGTTCATCATCACCCGCTGCCACATGATGGGGTGGGCGATGGCGGGGTTCGAGCCGACGAAGACGAGGCAATCCGAATGTTCGAAGTCGGCGTAGGTGTAGGGCGGGGCGTCGAAACCGAAGGCCTGTTTGTAGGCGGTGGCGGCGGTGGCCATGCATTGCCGGGTGTTCGAGTCGAGGTGGAGACCGCCCATGCCGAATTTGAAGAAGGCGCCGAGAAGGGCCATCTCCTCGGTGGGGATCTGGCCGGTGGAGAGGCAGGCGACGCTGTGCGGGCCGTGGGTGGCCTGGATGGCCTGGAAGCGGGCGGCGAAGGTGGCGGCGGCGGTGGGCCAATCGGTGGGCTGGAGCGGCGAGCGGGGAGCCGGGAGCGAGGGGCCGGAGGCGCGGAGGAGGGGAGCGGTGGCGCGGTCGGGGGCGGCGAGCGGGGTGAGCGCCTCCCAGCCCTTGGGGCAGGCCATGCCGAGGTTCACGGGGTAGGCGGGATCGGCGGCGAGGTTGATGGCGCGGCCGTCGGCATCGAGGTGGATGTGCAGCGAGCAGCCGGTGGCGCAAAACCCGCAGACGGAATTGACGGTGGCGGCGGGGGCGAGGCGCGCGGGGAGCTGGGGCAGGGCGGCGGGATGGGCGGAAAGCGCGTGGGCGGCGCCCGGGACGCGCGCGAGCTCGGCGGTCATGGGGCCGTCGTGGGCGCGCAGGGCGAGGAGGGTGGAGTCGAGGGCGGGGGCGGTCATGGCGCGGCGACCTGGCCGGGCATTTTGGGGGCGTCCACGGCGCGGAAATAGAGGACGCGCTCAAGCACTTCGCCGAGACCGAAAAGGAGGAAGCCGAGGGCGGGGTGCGAAAGGGCGAAGAGGGGAAGGGCGGCGACGGCGAGGGCGAGGCGGGCGCGGGCGAGGCGGCGGAGCGGGCCGGAGTGGAGACGGGCGGAGACGGGGGAGGCGCGGAGGAGGACGATTTCGAGAACGATTTTGACCGCGAGAGCTAGTGCGGCGGCAGGCGGGGAGAAGAAGGCGAGGGCCGCGACGAGCACGGTTCCGGCCATGCGGGCGGAGGTGTTGGCCGGGCGCCAGAAGTGGCGGCGGGTGTCGATGTAGAGCATGCCGCTGCTGACGACGCCGAGCGTCGTCAGCACGAGCGCGGAATGACCAATGACCGATGACCAATGTCCAAGAAGGTCGGTGAGTGCGGCCGGGCCGGGCAGCGTTGAGAGCCAGGGCAGGGTGGCGGTGAGGGCGACGAAGGGGGCGGCGGCGCCGAGGAGGACGGCCTCGCGGGAGAGCCAGGAGCGGCGGAGGCCGAGGAAGATGCGCCAGGCGCGGAGGGGTTGACCGAGGTGGGCGACGCTGGCGGCCAGGCCGGCGAAGAAGAGAGCGGCGGCGGAGGCGGAGATGAGAGATGACGGATGACGGATGATGGTGTCGGAGAGGAGCAGGCCGAGGGCGAGTTGGGTGCCGATCAGGAGCAAGACGAGGGGGACGTGGGCGGGCTGGGGGCGGAGGGTGGCGGCGTCGGCGGCACGGAGGTTCGCGGGCAGTTCGCGTTTCGTGACGTAGCGGGTGGTGGGGCGGGTGTAGGCGGGATCGGCGGGCAGGCGGATCACGGCGTCGTAGGGATGGAGGAGGGACGAAGCGCCCGGGTCGGTGGAGGGCGCCGCCGGGTGAGCGGCATTCCGTGAGGTGGAAACGAGGACGATTTTTATGGCCTGGGTGGGGCAGGCCTGGGCGCAGGCGGGGGCCTCGCCGGCGGCGAGGCGTCCGTGGCAGAGGTCGCATTTGCGCACGATGCCGAGGCGTTTGTTGTATTTGGGGGCGTCATACGGGCACTTCAGGACGCAGTAGCTGCAGCCGATGCATTGGTCATCGAGATGGCGGACGATGCCGGTGGCGGGATCCTTTTCGTAGGCGAGGACGGGGCAGCCGTTCAGGCAGGCGGGATCGGCGCAGTGGTGGCAGGCGGTGGTGACGGTTTGGGCGGCGGCGGCGGAGCCGCCGGGGAAATCCGAAGGACCAGATCCGAAGGACGAAGGGGCTGACCTTGCCGTCGTCGATTCCTGGGCGAGCCCGAGCACCACGCCGACATCGCGCCAGGTTTCGTCGTCGTCGAGGCCGTTCAGGGAGTGGCAGCCGGAGACGCAGGCCTTGCAGCCGGTGCAGGAGTCGAGATCGACCTCGAAGGCGTATTGCTGGCCGGGGGCGGGCGCGGTCAGCGGGATCAGTTCGCGGAAACGCTCGGCGCGCCAGGCGGACGGTTGCAGGGCGTGGGCGACGGCGGCGCGGGTGACGGGCGTCTGCAGGGTTTGCTGGTCGGCGAGTAGCTCGGCGAGAAAGGAGGGGAGGGCGGAGGGGGCGGCGGAAGGAGCTAGGAGCGAGGAGCTAGGAGCTGGAAGTTCAGAAACGGTAGGCTTGGGCGGGGAAATGGGCATGGGTTGGTCTTCTCGCTTCTAGATTTTAGCTTCTCGCTCCCGGGCCTGACTCAATACACGTCGCGCTGGTAGCGTTGGGCGGCGCGCAGGGACTGGACGTAGGCGGCGGCTTCGGCGGGGGATTTGCGGCCGGCGGAGGCGACGACCTCGTGCAGGGCGGCGTCGACGTCCTTGGCCATGCGGGAGGCGTCGCCGCAGACGTAGAAGTGGGCCCCCGCCTCGAGCCAGGCGTAGAGTTCGGCGGCGTTTTCCAACATGCGGTGTTGGACGTAGATTTTTTCCGCTTGGTCTCGGGAGAAGGCGAGGTCGAGCCGAGTGAGCACCCCGGCGGCGCGAAGGGCGTTCAACTCGTCGGCGTAGAGGAAGTCAGTCGCGGCGCGTTGGTCGCCGAAGAAGAGCCAGTTTTTGCCGGTGGCGGCGGTGGCGGCGCGCTCCTGGAGGAAGGCGCGGAAGGGGGCGATCCCGGTGCCGGGGCCGACCATGATCATGGGGCGGCCGGGGTCGGCGGGCGGGCGGAAGGCGGCGTTGCGGTGGACAAACACGCCGACCGCGCCGAGGGCGAGGGCGCGTTCGGCGAGGAAGGTGGAGCAGACGCCGTTGCGGGCGCGGCCGGCGGCCGCGTAGCGGACGGCGCCGACGGTGAGGTGGACGCGGCCGGGATGGGCCCGGGGCGAGGAGCTGATGGAGTAGAGCCGGGGCGCGAGTTTACGGAGATTTGTAACCAATTTGGTTACACCAGGCCGATCGGGGGCGGCGAGGAGGGCGTCCAGCACGTCGTGGAGCGGGGAGGCGGTTGCGGGAAGCGAGGGGTCGGCGAGGCCGAGCAGGGCGAGCAGGGCGGGGGTGGGTTTGCCGAGGTCGTAGTGCTCGGTCAGGGCGCGCCGGAGGGGGAGTTCGCCGGCGGGGGTGACAACGGCTTCCTCGCCGTCGGCGCCGAGGGCGGACAGGATTTCGGAGACGAGGGTCGGGTCGTTTTGGGGGACGACGCCGAGGGCGTCGCCGGCCTCGTAGGCCAGGGTGGGACCGGCGGCGGAGAGATCGAACTCGACGTGGTTCACCTCCTTGGCGGAACCGGGGGCGTTCAGGGGGCGGACGACGAGGACGGGAGCGGGGAAGGGGGCCAAGCGGCTGTAGCCGCTCGGAATGACCAATGACGAAGGACTAGTGTCCAGTGAAGGAGCGGAGGTTGCGGGGCCAGAGGCGGCAGGCGCGAAAGCGGTGAGACTGGCGTTCAGCCAGGTCTCGAACGGTGCGTCGTAGTCGGTGTCGCAATCGGCGCGGGGGTGGACGCGGGTGGCGCCGTGTTTTTCGAGGTAGGCGTCGAAGTCTTTTCCGGCCTGGCAGAAGAGGGTGTAGTTGGTGTCACCGAGGGCGCAGACGGAGAAACGGAGCGACGCGAGGGCGGGGGCGGAGTCGGAGGCGAGGGCGGTGTGAAGGGCCTTGGCGGAGTCGGGTGGTTCGCCGTCGCCGTAGGTGCTGGTGATGAGCAGGACGTTCGAGTGGGCGGCTAGGGCGTCGGTCGTGACCACGGCCACGTCGAGGATGGCGGGGGAAAAACCGCGCTGGGCGGCGGTTTTGGCGGCTTTTTTGGCCAGGGCCTCGGCGGTGCCGGTCTGGGTGGCGTAGAGGATGGTGAGCGGGACGAGCGAGGGGACGGGGGCGGGCGGCGTGGAACCGGCGGGTTGGCGGGAGAAGAGGCCGGCGAGGAAGCCGTTCAGCCAGGCGCGTTGCTCCGCGGTGAAGGGGGCGGTGTCCGGAATAAAAGGGAGCGTGGACATGTTCTAGTAGAGAAGGGCTTGCAAGGCGGCGATCTCGTGGCGGCGGGACCACGTGACGAAGGACTCGCCGGGCTGGCGGGCGGCTTGCCAGGCGCGGAGGATTTTGGCGACGAGGGCGGTCACCTCGGTGGCGCGGATGCCGCGGAAGAGTTCGCGGGCGATGCCTTGCTCCTGGTCCATTCCGCCGCCGATGAAGAGGTGGTAGCCCTCGGCGCCGTCGGGGAGTTTGGTGGAGATGAAACCGAGGTCGCCGCAATAGTGCTGGGCGCAGCTGTGGGCGCAGCCGGTGAAGTGGATGTTCACGGGTTGGTCGATATCCACGAGGACCGGGAGTTCGCGGATCAGGGCGAGGGCGTGGGCCTTCGTATCGGCGGACGAATACTTGCAGCCGGCGCTCCCGGTGCAGGCGATGATGCCGCCGGTGGCGAGGGAGGCCTCATGGTAGAGGCCCAGATCGACCACGGCGCGTTCGACGGTGCCTAGGAACGACTCCGGGAGGTGGGGGATGATGATGTTTTGCCAGGCGGTGAGACGGAGCTCGGATTTGCCGTAGTTTGCGGCGAGGTCGGCGAGGCGGTGCATCTGCTTCGGCGTGAGGCGTCCGACAGGGCAGCCGACGCCGAGGGAGTAGAGGTGCGGCTCGCGCTGGCGGCGGGCGCCGAGCCAAGCGT
>JAIXVP010000362.1 GCA_027482905.1 Opitutaceae bacterium | reverse complement strand
CCTCGCGGAGGGCGGCGAGGGTGTCGATCGTCTCGCCCGACTGGGAAATGACGAAGAACAGCGCGTCGCGGTCGAGCGGGGCGTTGCGATAACGGAACTCGGAAGCGTAGTCCACCTCGACCGGGATGCGGGCGTAGCGCTCGATCAGGTGTTCGGCGACGAGGCAGGCGTGCCAGCCGGTGCCGCAGGAGGTGAACACGAAGCGGTCGATCTGGCGGAAGTCGGCGGCGGTGAGGTTTAGCCCGCCGAAGTTGGCGGAGGAGCCGTCGGCGGAGAAGCGGCCGCGCATGGCGTTTTCGAGCGCCTGGGGCTGCTCGAAGATCTCCTTCAGCATGAAGTGCGGGTAGTCGCCGAGCTCGGCCTCGTCGACCGCCCAGGTGACCTTGTCAATCACCGGCGAGATGTCGGCGAGGTCGAGGGTGTTTAGGGTGAAGCCGGCGGTCGTGACGTGCACGAGTTCGCCGTCCTTCAGGTAGACGACGTTCTGGGTGCGGGAGACGAGGGCGGAGACGTCGGACGCGATGAGGTATTCTTGGTCGCCGACGCCGAGGATGAGCGGCGAACCCTTGCGGGCGGCGACGAGTTGGTCGGGGTGGGCGGGGGAGAGGACGGCGATGCCGTAGGTGCCCTCGACGTGCAGGAGGGTCTTGCGCACGGCGTTGAGGAAGCGGGGTCCCTCCGGGGAGTTCTCCGGCTCCTTGGCGAGGTGGTAGGCGATCAGGTTGGCCAGCACCTCGGTGTCGGTCTCGGACGAGAAGGTGTAACCCTTGGTGAGCAGGAATTTTTTGATCGCGACGTAGTTTTCGATCACGCCGTTGTGCACGAGGGCGATCTGGCCGTCGCTGGACACGTGGGGGTGGGCGTTGGCGTCGGTCACGCCGCCGTGGGTGGCCCAGCGGGTGTGGGAGATGCCGGAGGTGCCGGAGAGCTTTTTCCCGGAGGCGAGTTTGGCCAGGGCGGCGACGCGGCCGACGGTCTTCACCACGGTCAGGCCGCCGTTTTGGAGCACGGCCAGGCCCGCGGAGTCATACCCGCGGTATTCGAGGCGTTTCAGGCCCTCGATCATGATGGTGGCCGCCCGTTGACGACCGACGTAACCTACGATTCCGCACATGGTTTTTTTGAGGTTTTAGCTGGCGAACCTACGCGGTGCCGGAGAAGCTCCGCAAGGCTTTAGCCTCACTTATCCATGACCCCTAAAAAGAATGTTCTGGCTGTCATCATGGGCGGCGGGCGCGGCACGCGTCTGCATCCGCTCACCCAGGAGCGGTGCAAGCCGGCGGTGCCTCTCGCCGGCAAATATCGTCTCGTCGATATCCCGATCAGCAACTGCATCAACAGCGCGATCAACCGCATCTTCCTGCTGACCCAGTTCCACACCGCCTCGCTGCACCGGCACATTCAAAACACCTTTCATTTCGATCCGTTTGGCGGCGGCTTCGTGGACATCCTCTCGGCCGAGCAGACGGAAAAAAGCACCGACTGGTATCAGGGCACGGCCGACGCGGTGCGCCGCAATCTCCAGCATTTTCGCAACTTCCCGCACGACTTCGTGCTCATCCTTTCGGGCGACCAGCTCTACCGGATGGATTTCCAGAAAATCATCGACCAACACATCGCGACCGGCGCGGACGTGACCATCGCCGCGATTCCGTTCCCCGTCTCCAAGGTCGAGGGCCTCGGCCTAATGCGCGTGAACGACGACCTTTCCATTTCGCAGTTCGTGGAAAAGCCGAAGGACCCGAAGGTCATCGACAGCCTCACCCTCACTCCCGCGGTGGAGGCCCTCCTGGCCAATCGCACCGGCGAAAAGCACTGCCTGGCCTCGATGGGCATCTACGTTTTTAACCGCAAGGCCCTGGCCGACGCCTTGGACAACACCATGACCGACTTCGGCAAGGAGGTCATTCCGGGCCTGCTCGGCGTGAAGAAACTCTACGCCCACGTCTTCGAGGGCTATTGGGAAGACATCGGCACGGTGAAGGCGTTCTTCGACGCCAATCTCGCGCTGGCCCAGCCGCTGCCGCCGTTTAACTTCTTCGATCCCGGCGCGCCGATCTACACCCAGGATCGCTACTTGCCGCCGTCCAAGATCAACAAGTGCCAGATCGACTACGCCGTCTTCGGCGACGGCTCGATCATCGAGGACTCGACCATCCTTCACTGCGTGCTCGGCATGCGTTCCTTCGTGCGCGCCGGTTCGGTCCTCAAGGATGTCGTCATGATGGGCGCCGATTTCTACGAGAGCGAGGAAGAGCTTCTGGACAACGTGAAGCGCGGACGGCCCCACCTCGGGGTCGGTCCCGGCTCCCGCATCGAGCATGCGATCATCGACAAAAACGCCCGCATCGGCGCGAACGTGAAACTCAGCGCCCACGGCAACGTCGACGGCAATTACCCGCACGGCATCATTATTCGCGACGGCGTGCTGGTGGTGCCCAAGGGCGTGTCGGTGCCGGACGGTTACGCGCTCTGAGCGGCACGGAGGCGGGCTCGCGGGGCGGGATGTTTCCCGTCCCGCTTTCGGAATGGTGCCCGAGGCGGGATTCGAACCCGCACGTCCTTACGGACAACAGATTTTAAGTCTGGAGCGTCTACCGTTCCGCCACTCGGGCCGAGGCACACCGTCAGCGAGAAAAGCGAACGCGCCCGCCGTAGCCACTCCAAATCTCCGCGACACACGGCGCCGGACGCGAGTCCGCCCGCCGATGCCTCCGGGTGACAAGAAGCTTGCGCCGCGCGGTCCGGGGCGCGTGCGTGGAGGGCTCATCTTCGTCGTCCCATGTCCGCCTCCGCCCTTCCCTGTCTCGTCGCCCTCCTCCACGGCCCCGATCAACCCGGCCTCGTCGCCCGTGTCTCGGGTTGGATCTTCGAGCGCGGCGGCAACATCCTGCACGCCGATCAACACCGTGACATGGAGGCCGGGGTGTTCTTTCAGCGCGTCGAGTGGGAGCCCGCCGCCGGCGACGACGGCGTGGCCATGGCGGCCGAGTTCGAGGCCTTCGGGCGCGGCTTGGGCATGCAGACGCGGGTCGCGCGCAGCGAGGTGCGGCCGCGCGTGGCGCTCTTCGTTTCGAAGTTCGACCACTGCTTCCACGACCTCATCCTACGTTGGCGCACCGGCGATTTCGCCGCCGACTTCGTCGCGGTCGTGTCCAACCACCCTGACCTCGAGGCGGCCGCGCGTGGCTACGGCCTGCCGTATCACCACATTCCGGTGACCGCCGAGACCAAGGCGGCGGCCGAGGCGCGTCAGGTCGCGCTGCTCCGCGAGCTGCGGGTCGATCTGGTGGTGATGGCGCGCTACATGCAGGTCTTGTCCGGCTGGTTTTTGGACCAAAGTCCGGCGCCGGTGATCAACATTCACCACTCCTTCCTGCCCGCCTTCGCCGGCGGCCGGCCCTATCACCAAGCCTACGAGCGAGGGGTGAAACTGATCGGCGCGACCGCGCATTATGCGACGGCGATTTTGGACGACGGCCCGATCATTCAGCAGGACGTGGCGCGGGTCACCCACCGCCACGACGTGGCCGATTTGGTGCGCATGGGCCGCGACCTCGAACGCATGGTTTTGGCCCAAGCCGTCCGGGCGCATCTGGAGAATCGGGTTTTGGTCTACGGAAAGCGCACCGTGGTGTTTGCGTGATGGGTTTTAAGTGATTGCGGTTTAGTTAGTTAAAACTAAAAAATTCCCGGCTTTACGGTGGGGGACCGGGGTGTTTTGTTCACGGTCCTCTCTTTTCCTACCGCATGGCCGCAACTGCACCACAGACCCCCGCCGGCGACGACCGCAATCTCGTCACCATCGACGAAAACTATCTCGCCCCGACTTTCGAGGATCGGCTCCAGATTTTTTGGTCGAAGCATTCCCGCACGGTGTGGGCGCTGACCGGGATCGTCGCGGCGGTGATCGTGGGTCGTTACGCTTTCGAGTCTTACGCCGCCTATCGCGAGCGCCAGGTGCAGGCCGATTACGCCGCCGCCACCACGACCGCGCAGTTGCAGGCCTTCGCCCAGACGCATCCCACCGCCGTCCTCGCCGGAGTCGCCCAGCTGCGTATCGCGGACGAGGCCTACTCTGCGGGCAACTTTACCGCCGCCCGCGAGGCCTATACTGCGGCGGCGCCGCTGCTGGCCGACAATCCCCTCGCCGCCCGTGCTCGTCTCGGTGCCGCCTTCACGCCGTTGCAGACCGGCGACACCGCCACCGCCAAGCCCGCTCTCGAGGCGCTTGCGAACGACACCACGCTAGCCAAGGCCTACCGCGCCGAGGCGGCTTACCACCTCGCCGTGGTGGCGCGTGACGCCGGCCAGGCCGCCGACGCGACCCGCTGGATCGAGTTGGTCACCACCGTCGAGCCCCAAGGCGCTTGGGCGAACCGCGCCAACCAGCTTCGCGAATCGCTTCCGGCGATTCCCGCGCCCGTCGCCGCTTCGGCGACGGCTTCACCGGCAGCCGCGCCCGTCGCGGCCGAGCCGAGCTCAGTCACCTTTCCTGGAAAGCAATAAAAACGTCTTTTCCAGTCCCTTTCTCCCACTGGTTCTGGGGGACACCCGACGAGCCCGCCGCGGCCCCAAACGGCGGGTTTCGTTTTGTCCGGATGGCGCGATGCGCGGCTCATTTGGGAAGAGTGCAGAAGCTCCCTTGACTCGGCCGGCGTCCGGCCCCTCGCTGCTCCTTCGCACGTGGTTTCGGGGTGTAGCTTAGCCTGGTAGAGCGCCTGGTTTGGGACCAGGAGGTCGTAGGTTCGAATCCTATCGCCCCGACCACCGCGTGTTTGGAATTCCGTCGGCGAAAACTTATTCCCGTCGCGGGCCCAATCTCTGCTTGAATGTCCGGCACCTCCCGCCTACCCAATCTTTTTTAATTTTAACCAAATGGACACGATTTCGCGCGAATCCTCCCCCAGCTACCTGCCCATCGCGGGTCTAATTGCCGGCTTGGTCGGCTTGCTTCTCGGGGGTATCGCCCTCGCCAACGCCTCCAAGGCCAGCAAGGCCGCCGCCGGCGCGGTCGAGCAGGTGACCACCCTTTCCACCAAGGTCGACGGCGTCGAGGCCACCGCGTCCACCGCCAGCTCCACCGCCGAGCGCGCCGCCAGCAATGTCGCCTCCCTCCAGCGCTCCACCCAGGAGGCGTTCACCGCCGTCGCCGGCGAGATCGGCAAGGTCAACGGCGAGGTCGCCAAACTCCAAGAAGCCGCCACCAAGGCCTCCGCGCCCAAGGCCGCCGGCGCCAAGTCCGCCGGTCCGGTCGTGGCCGGCCCCGATGAATACGTCATCGTCGGCGGCGACACCGGCGCCAAGATCGCCCGCGCCAAGGGCGTCGCCCTCGCCGATCTCGTCGCCGTGAATCCCGGCGTCAACTGGACCGGCCTCAAGGTCGGCCAGAAGATCAAGCTGCCCGCCAAGAAGTAAGCATTGGTCGGGCTCCGTCCCGTAGCCCCTTTCCCTCCCGCCTTCCCCGCGGGAGGTTTTTTTTGCCCATGTCCGACGATTTATCCTCCGCCGCTCCTTCCGGCGCCGATGCCACGCCCGCGCGCTGGCGGCGGGGCGAGGCCCGTAGTCTGGCCCGGACCCGCATTCTGGATTTGCAGGCGGTGCCGTTCACCCACCCGCGCCGCGGCGTGACGCGCGACTTCGTCGTCGTGGATGCTCCGGATTGGGTGAACGTTCTCGCCCACACCGTCGACGACCGGCTCGTGCTGGTGCGGCAGTTTCGCTACGGGATCGACGACTTCTCGCTCGAAATTCCGGGCGGTGTGATCGAGCCGGGCGAGGACCCGGTCGCCGCCGGAGTGCGCGAGTTGACCGAGGAAACCGGCTACGTCGGCGAGTCGGCCCGCCTGCTCGCCCGCGTGCATCCGAACCCGGCCTTCATGAGCAACCGTTGCCACCTCGTGTTGGTGGAAAACTGCCGTCTCGCGGCGCCGCCGGCGTGGGATGCGGATGAGGAAATCGCGGTCTCCGCCCCGCCGGTTGCGGAGGTCTTCGCCCGCGCGCGCGCCGGCGAGATCACCCACAGCCTGGTGCTCGACGCCTTGTTTTTTTTCGAACCGATCTGGCGCGCGGGCGGCGCTCGTTCCGCCGTTTGACTCGCCGCGCCGTTCGGTTTGCCTGACTCCATCGCCTCCATGTCCGCTTCGCCCGCCTTCGCCAATTCCCCCGCGCTCCTCGCCAGCGAAGCGGCCACGCGCCTGCCGCCGCCCTTGGAGCAGGAGATCCGCCTGATCTACGAGCGTAGTCCGCTCTACGGGAAACGCTTTCCGCTGCACTCCGACCCGCTGCACTGGAGTTGTTACCGGGAGATTCCGGCGCTCTCGAAAAAGGACATCGTGACCCACGGCCACGAGGCGTTTTTCGACGACTACCGGGTCATCCAGAAGGGGCTCGACGAAAAGCGCTACGAATACGAATCCACCTCCGGCACGACCCAGGGGCCGATGACCGTGATCATGGAGGAGGGCTGGTGGAACGCCCAGACCGCGCGCGCCTACCGCGCCCATCCGTTGCTCGCGCCCTACGCTGACCGGCCGCACCGCAAGTGCGTGCTCGCCCCGGTCGGTTGCTCCTCGAACCTCTGTCCCTACGAGGACCATCCTTTCCCGCACCGCTATTTCGACGGCGTGGTCTACCTCAATCTCACCAGCGATCCGTTTGTGTTCCCCGAAACCGAGTGGGACCGCATCGTCACCGAGTTGCAGGCCGTGCAGCCCGAGATCCTCGAGGGTGAACCGATCTACCTCGCGCTTCTGGCGCGCGCAGCGCTGCGGCGGCGCGTGTCGGTGCCATCCCTGCGCGTGGTCATCCTCACCTACGGCAAGGCCAGTCTTGTTCACAGCCGGCGCATCGCGGAGGCGTTTCCGTCAGCCGCCCAGGTGGATCTCTACGGCTCCACCGAGGCCGGCTACATCTTCGTAGGCGGCGCTTTCCAAGACGACTCGCAGGTGATCGACGACAACGTCTTCGTGGAACTCGTGCCCTACCGGGGTCTGGACGACGTTTTCCAGCTCTACGTCACGACGCGCGGTCGCGAGGCCATGCCGCTCCTGCGTTACCACACCGGCGACGTGGTGCGGCGCCTGCCGACGGGTTACCGCGTGCTCGGGCGCGAGGGCGGGCTGCATTTCCGGGCCGACGGCACGGTCGTCTCCCCGACCGAGATCGACGCGGCCATCCCCGCGGATTTCCGCTGCTGGCATTACAGCCTCGTCCAGTCGGGCGAGGCGCGATGGAATTTTGAATACGTCGCCGACGAGGTCGCGCCCGCCGGGCTCGAGGCGGCCCTCGCCGCCGCGCTGGGCGATGGCGCCCGGGTCGCCGCCTTCCGCAAGCGCCTCATCGCGCCGGCCGCGAGCGGCAAGTTCGCCCTGCTCAAGCCGCTCGCGCGCTGAGCCGGGCTAGTTTTTCGCCGTCGCCGGCAACTGGTAGGAATATGCCGTTCCCTCGCTTCCGACGCGCAGGAAATCCACCGTCGCCGCCTGCGGTGTGACGCGCACGCGCAGGATGCCGGCGCCGGGCAGAATGACGCCGGAGCGATAGCCGTAGTCCGCCGCGCTTCTGGCCTCGGCGCGGGGATGACCGGGCTGGGGCACCTCTTGATAGACGATCCCGTCGCGTTCCTGTTTCACGAACAGGTGGTCGTGGCCGTGGAAGACCGCGCTGACGCCGTGGGCCACCAGCATGGCATGGATGGGACGCGGCCAATCGGGACGACGGGCGGCGAAGGCGTCCGTTCCATCCGGATCGAGGCCGCCCCATTCGAAGAACCGCGACGCCTCCGCTCCGCCGCGCCCTTCTTTGCCCTCTCCGCCGACCAGGTGGTGGATGAAGACGAATTTGTGGCGGGCGCGGCTGGCGGCGAGGGTGCGCTCCAGCCAGTCGTATTGCTCGCGCCCGAGGCTGCGCGGCCAGTTGTCGCCTTCGCGGGGGCGGCCACGCGTGAACCAGAAGGGATCGAGCACCACAAAAAGCGCGTCGCCCCAGGTCCAGGCGTAGTAGTTCTGGAGCGGGCCGGCGAGCGGGTGGGGCGTGGCGTTGCCGGTGTAGAATGCGTCGGGCTCGGGGTTGGGGAAGAAGCGTTTCCGCGTCGCGTTCGCCCAGACGGACATCGAATCGGGGCCGTCGCCGCCGCGCGAGGGGTCCTCGCCGTCGTGGTTGCCGAGCGCGAGAAACACCGGCGTGGTCCGGCCGAGCAGGCCGAGGTAGTGGCGCTGGGCGAGATACTGCGGCAGGGCGGCGCGGAAGTCCGTGCGCTTGTCGGTCATGAAGGTGTCGCCCAGGTCGACGTGGAAATCCGCTCCGGCGGCGGGCACCAGGGCGAGGCTGCGGCGGTAGATTTCGGGGTCGGTGCCGCCGTCGAGATGCGAGTCGGCCTGGATCGTGAAAACGAAGGCTTCACCGGGCGGCCGCGCGGTGGTGAAGGTGCCGGTCCAGGCCGAGGCCGCCGGAGCGCCGACCGGTTCGATGCGGTAACGATGGCGGGTGCCGGCGCGCAGACCGCCCACGGTGACCTCGACGGGTTCGCCCGCCGGAAAATCGCGCTCCGGCAGGGCCGTCGCCGGGCCGGCGGGTTCCGGCTCGCAGGTGATCGCGGCGCGGGTCGCCGCCTGGAACATCACGCTGAGCGTGATCGAGGTGGCGGTGGGACGGCCCAGCACGACGTTCAGCGGCTCGACCGGAACCTCGGTATGGAAAACCGTCGCCGCGCGCCGTCCATTGGGCTTGTCGGCGGCGCAAACCACAAGAGCGGTTGCGATCAACAGGACGCGGGCGATGGCGCGGCGCGGGTTACTCATGATTGATCGCTTTCTCGGCGGTGAAGGCGGGATTGGGTCGGGGGAGTTCGGCGCGGATGCTTTCGAGGTAGGCGCCCAGTCTGGCGTCCAGCGCGTCGGCTTCGCTCCGACGCTCGGATGCGAGGTCACGGAGTTCGGACGGGTCCCGGTCCAAGTCGTAGAGGCGGCGGACGCCGGTGGCGTAGTTGCGGATCAACTTCACCGGTCCAAGCATCAGGGCCGAGGCCGGGCCGCCGTTGCCCAGATCGTAGTGGGGAAAGTGGAAGACGATCTCCTCGCGCGGCCGTCGCACCGGGGCGCGCGCCTCAGGGTCGTGCAGCAGGGCGGCGAGGCTGCCTCCTTCCAGCCCCGGCGGGATGCGGCCGCGGACGCCCGCGAGCTCGGCCAGGGTGGGGAGGAGATCGCAGGCCGTCACCGGCGCGCGGGCGCAGGCGCCGGCGGCCACGCCGGGACCGCGCACGAGGAACGGGACGCGCAGGCCGCCCTCGGAAAGCGAACCTTTGCCGCCGGACAGCGGCTCGTTGCCGTGATGGCCCTGGGCGCCGTGATCGGCGGTGTAGAAAACGTAGGTGCGGCCGGCGAGGCCGAGGCGGTCGACGGCCTCGAGCAGGCGCGCCACGGTGCGGTCGACCAGATCGCTCTCCACCTGCGGATCGCGTCGTTTGCCGCCGCCCTTGGTTTCCTGGTCCGGGTAGTGGGAAAGCTGGAGGTAGAAGGGGCGGCCCGCCTGGATCGCGCGCTCCATGAAGGCGATGCCGCGATCGGTCATGCCTTCGGACTGCTTTGGGTTGGGGACGGCGACGTTGTCCGGTCCGCCGTTGTTGGTCGGACCGTCGCTGGCGTCGAAGCCGTGGCGGGCGGGATCGACCCGGCCGAGGTGCCATTTGCCGAAGTGCGCGGCCAGGTAGCCTTCGTCTTTGAGCAGTTCCGCGATGGTGGTTTCCTCGGCGAGCAGCTCGAGCAGAGGAGTGGGCGTGAGCACGGCCTGCGCGACGGGCGATTGCTCGCGCCGGCCGACCCCGACGTAGGTCATGCGCAGCGCGCCGGGGGTT
>JAIXVP010000261.1 GCA_027482905.1 Opitutaceae bacterium | reverse complement strand
CGTAGAGGAAAGCGGAGAGCTGCAGCAGCTGCGACTCGTAGTTTCCGCCCTGACCATACTGGGTCCAGTAGTTTACGCCGGGGTTGGCCGGATTGACACCGCCGGAGAATATAACCGAGTTGCCGGATATGCTGCTTTGGGTGATGTCGCGACGGCTGAACGGCTCATCCCAGAAATCCTGCAGCTGCCAGGCGTCCGTGTAGCGGGCCGAGGCGCCGTAGGTCAAATCGGTGTCGAGAAACCCGATGTTCTCGGAAATCGACAATTTGCTCTCCAAGACGGTTTGCTCGCTGTCGAAGGCGTAGCCGTAGGAGCTGCGTTTTTCAGTGGTGATGTAGTCCAGTATATTCTGGACCTTGATCGTGCGGTCCGGATTCCGTTTCGACTCCACGTCGCCGAACCAGAAGAAGTTCTGCGAGTCGGCGAAGTCCGTGTCGTCCGATAGGACGGTGCTGCCGTCGATCTTTTTGGTGATGGCTTTGCCACCGGCGGCAAAGTATTCCGGAGTATACTGGTAACCCGAGGTGGTTTGGGCGATTTCCGCGCCGGGCAGGGTGCCGCCGTAGGCGGCGGTCCGGCCGGCGTCGGTCGAGAGATCGTTCATCAGGTCGCGCTGGGCCGCGGTGATGGTTCCGTTGCTGACCGCCGCGTCGATGACTTTGGTGGGCACTACCAAGGCGGTGCTATTATAGATCTGGGTGCGGTCCGCGTTACCACCCCAGGCCGAACTGGAAACGCTGACGGGTTCGCCGACCACATAGCTGCCGTTGTCCACCAGTTCCTGGGTCGGACGATTCCAACCGGCGTTTTCATTGGACTTGTAGTTGAAGTATTCCGCGCCGGTGAAGAAGGTGACGTCTTTGGCGACCTCGGCCTTTACGGAGCCGTATACGGAAACGAAATCGTTGCCGATCCGATCGTAGTAGGAGTCCGCCAGCTGACCGGTGATCGAGATACGATAGGCGGCCGGTTTGCCGAGGAGAAGGGTGGGGCCGCCGACGTCAAACTGGGAGCGAACGTGGCTGAATTGACCCACTTCAACCTGCAATTGTCCGCGTTTTTCATCAAAGTAGGGCGACTTGGGAATCAGATTTACATAACCGCCCACGAGAGCCGCGCCGAAATTGCCCGGGGCCGGACCCTTCACCACGTCCATTCCTTCGATCGAGCCGAAGGAGAGCGGCATTTCATTGCGCTGGTAGGCGCGCTGCATGCCGTTGAAATAAACGCTGCCCTTCGCGCCGCGGATGGTGGGAATGCCCGGGACGCCGTAGTAGTTGGCCTGCTGGGTGCCCGCTCCGATCTTGGCGAGATCGCTGAAGTCTTGGATATCAAATTGCTTCATGAGCTCGGGCGTCAGCACGGTGACCGAACGAGGCGTGTCGACGATCGTCTGGTTGCCGAAAACCGACATCACCGGACGCGAGGTCGGTAGCAGGTCGCCCGAGGCGGCCTGGGCGGATTCACGAACGATGAATTCCTCCAAGGTGACGACGTCGCCCGAGGTGGCCTCCGGTTTTGTCGTGGTCGCTTCCTGGCCGTGCGAGGCGAGAGGGGCGGCCAGAAGTCCGAGCCCGTATCCGCTGCGTAGTAGCTTTTTCTTTAACGTTCTCATTGAGGTGTGGTGTGTGTTGCTGGTTTGATCCGGTCTCGTTCGGACGCGTTAAGAACGGCGAATACCGACAAGATTGTATCCCCCTTTGCAGGCGGGATGCCGGGGGCCGATGTCGCCATGGTGTTTATTGCCGGATAACGGAAGAAATACGTGATGCCATGTTCAGGATTAATGGTTTCGTGGTGGCTCGCGTTGATTGGATTCAGTTGGGGTGGGCTTGCGGGGCCTCGGAGTTTGGCGAAGCTGACCGAAATGTTTCACCGCCCGCACCGATATGGTTGATATTCCCGCGACCGCTCCGCGAAGTGGCCACTTTCCGCATGTCGGTCATTGATGCACACATCCACGCCTACCCGGCCGAGGTCGCGGCCGACCCGGTGGCCTGGGGCACGGAACAGGGGGAGCATTGGTGGGTCCGCTGTGTGGCGCCCCATAGGCGGCGCTCCCTTCAAGGTTGGGCGACGATCGATCAATTGCTGCGCGATATGGACACGGCAGGCGTCGATCAGGTGGTCATGTTGGGCTGGTATTGGGAAAGGCAGGCGACCTGCGAGTTACAAAACGCGTGGTTTATCGACTGGCACCGGGCGCATCCCGACCGGTTTCAGGCCTTCGCGGCGGTGAATCCCTCCGCCGGAGCGGCGGCCCGGGAGGCGTTGGCGCGCGCCTTGGATGCGGGTCTATGCGGGGTTGGGGAACTTTTGCCCCAGGTCCAGGGCGGGGCGCTGGCCGACGAAAACTGGAGCGCTGTGTTTGCGCTGGCCGCCGCACGAGGGGTGCCCGTGAACCTTCACGTCACCGATCCGCTCGCTTTCGGATCGGATTCAACGGCAAAGGCCACCCCGCTGGAATCGTATCTCGCCATGATCCAGGCGCATCAGGCGACCACGTTCATTCTGGCGCATTGGGGCGGCGGGCTGCCGTTTTATGAGCTGAATCCGCGATTGAGGCCGTTTTTCAAAAACGTTTACTACGATTCCGCCGCCACAGCCCTGCTATACGATCCCAGCGTGTTTCGCCGGGTGGTCGATATCGTCGGTCCGGAGCGCATTCTCTGGGGCACGGACTATCCGCTTCTCACCCATCCGCGGATCGAGCGCGCGCCCACCTTTCGTCATGATCTCGCCGATGTGCGCGGTCCGGCGGCGGCGCTTTCCCCGGCGGAATTGGATCTGATCCTCGGCGGCAATACGGCGCGCTTGCTGGGGCGTCGCGTGTCGTGACCCGCGCTTGGGGAAGAAAATCGGTCAACGTTTCACGGTAACCAGGCTAGTATGGGAATACTGGATGCCGTAGGTCGGATGGATTTTCAGCTCCAGGGTGGCCGACGCGATGGTCGGATAGGTTTCCAGGATTTTTTTGGCCAAGGCGCGGTTAAACGGCTCCCAGTAGTCGGTCTCGTTCGGGTAGGTTTTGATCCATTCGATGAGCTTGCGGTAGACCTCCTCGAAGTCGGGGTAGTCCTTGGGACCGATCTCGGGTTGGTAATCGAGGCGGACGGTGAGGTCGACCACTTGCGGACCCTGGTGCTCGACCGGGTGTTTTTCGATGGTGAACAAAAGGGCGTCTTGGGTCGTCGTGGCGGCCGGTGCGACCAGCGCCAGGGCGTGGGCGGCCAATCCGAGGGCGAATAGGCGGAAAGAGGGAATTTTCATGATTTGGCGGAGTCGGGCGGGAATAGCAGGGCCCGCGCCGTTAGAACGACGGAACCGGCCCGCAAGGGGGGCCGCACCTGAGTGCCAGTCTCTGGTGAAATCCACCAACCCATGAGCATGGCGCAGGCTTTGTGGGTGACATGTCCCGATCCGCCGTTGCGCTCCTTTTTTTCGCCCTAGCCGGACAGGCTTCGGACCCCGCGTCGGAATCTCCGGGGCAGGCCTTGAAGGCACGGCGTTGGTCGGACGCGGTCCGATTGGCGGATGCGACGCTCGCGGGGGCGCCGGCCGACGCGGAGGCGAGGCTGGTGCGGGGATATGCCCGCGCGCGTCTAAAGGATTACGCCGGATCGCTGGCCGATTTCACCACCGTGCTCGGCGGACGGCCGGACGAGGCGCGCGCGTGGCACGGGGCGGGCAAGACGCTGCGCATGATGGGCGATCTTCCGGCCGGCCTCGCGGCCAACGACCGCGCGCTCGTCCTCGCGCCGGACGAGCCGGACTACCTGGTGGAGCGCGGGGTGAACCTGTTCAACGCGCACCGATTCGCGGCATCCAGCGCGGCGTTCGAGCGGGTTCACCACCTCGCGCCGGGCTACGCCGGGATCAACGCCTACCGGGCGGAGGTGTTTTTGTTTCTGCGGGATGCGGCCGGGGCGGAGGCGGCGGCGCGGGAAGGTCTGGAACGCGAACCGAGCTACGGCATCCATCGGATAAACCTGGCGCACGCGGCGTTGTTTGCCGGGCAGATGGCGAAGGCACGCGAACTCTATCTGGCCTGCGCGGATCTCATCGACATGGACGGGGTGACACCCGGGCGGGAGCTGGTTCCCCTGGACTTCGCCAAGATGCGCGCGGCGGGCGTCGAGGCGCCCGGCATGGCGGAAATCGAGGCGCTGCTGAAGCGCTGAGGCGGGGCTACGGCGAGATCGCGGCGGCCTCGGCGGCGACGGAGAAATCGACCCAGCGCGACATCTCTCCCAGTTTCGCGTCGGGACGGCTTTGCAGGAAGGCGCCGGCGTTTTTCAGCCACGTCTCGGGCGTGCTCACGCCCATTTGCGGACTTTCGGCGGTGAGGATCGGTCCGATGGCGGCGAGCGAGCGGGTCTGGTAGTCGAGCCCG
This sequence comes from Opitutaceae bacterium, assembly GCA_027482905.1. GTDB lineage: Bacteria > Verrucomicrobiota > Verrucomicrobiia > Opitutales > Opitutaceae > IMCC26134_A. The sequence continues at coordinate 7,584 of JAIXVP010000261.1, read as the reverse complement.
AGTGTGGGCTCGTGTTTTTCGACGACGAAACGCGCGGTTCCGGGCACGTCGGCGAGGGCGGCGCGCCAGCCGCGGTTGTTGGCGGCGATGAATTTCACGAGCGCGGCGCGGTGTTTGGCGAGGGTTGCCTCGGAGACGAAGTAGACCTGGGAGTAGGCGGCGTAGCCGTGGGCGCCGAAGGGCAGGGCGACCATGTCGTGGCCGTCGACCTGCATCTGGATCAGTTCATCCACGAGGTAGCCCTGTTTGGCGTCGTAGGTGTGGTCGAGGAGGGGGGCGTTGCCGTAGTCGGCTTCCACTACGGTGAGCTGGGCGCGGTTCAGTCCGGCGCGTTGCAGGACGGCGTCGAGCGCCTCGTGTCCGTCGCCGTGGACGGCGATTTTTTTGCCCACGAGATCGGCCGGGGTGCGGATTCCGGTGGCGCGAAAACTCATCAGCCCGAGCGGCGTCTGCTGGAACATCGCCCCGAGCGCCACGATGGGCAGGCCTCGGGCGCGGCCGGACAGGAACAGGCCGCTCTCGATCGAACCGATGGTGTGATCGGAGCCGGCGACGAGCGCGGCGATGCCGTCGTAGGCGCCCGGCTCTGATCCCATGGGGCGGATCAGCACATCGAGGCCGGCCTCGCGGTAAAAGCCGTCGCGCTCGGCCACGAGCAGGCCGGCGAACTGGGCGTTTTTGACCCCGAGGTCGAGTTGCATGACCAGCCGTCTCGGAGGGGTGTCGGCGCGGCAGGTGGCGGGCGAAAGCAGGCCGGCGAGCGAGGCGGCAAGGGCGAGAAACAAAGGTTTGGACATGATCGCCGGTTAGCAGCGGAAATGCCGGGCGCGGTGCGGAAGGCGAGTCTCACCACGCGGGCGCCTCAATGTGCCAGTTTTCGCGCGGAGACTACCGGGAGGGCGGCGGAAAGTCGAAGCTGGCGACCTTCTCCGCCGGGAGCGGAGCGGGGAGGAGTTTCGTTTCCACCAGGGACGCGATCTGCGCATCGATGCGCTCTCGGGTGATCAGGCCGATGCGCTCGCCCTTGGCCGGATCGCCCGCGACGAGTTTGTAACGGTTCATGGCGTCGATCGAATACCGCATGAATTCGGCGTCCATCTTGTCGTTGTCCTTCGAGATGAGCGCCATGCCCGGCGCGGGGTCGCCGCCGAGAAAATCCGCCCAGCCGCGGGCGGAGGCGTCGACGAAGGCGCGGACGGCGTCGGGGTTTTCCCGAAGATATTTCCGGCTGGTGAAGATCACGCGGTAGGGGTCGTAGCCGGATCCGGCGATGAGCAGGGTCTTGGGTTTGCCGCCGTTCTTGAGCACAAAATAGGGCTCGTTGGTGATGAAGCACTGCTGGATGAAATTTTTGTCCGCCATGAACTGGGAGAGGCCATAGTTCACGGGCACGAGGTTCAGGCGGACCTTGTGGCGGATCTGGATATGCTCGACGAAGGCGGAGCCGGGCGCGGCCATGACGGTTTTGCCGTCGAGGTCGGCAAAGCTGTTCACCGGATTTTCCTCGTGCAGGAGCAGGGCCTGCGGGTCGTGTTCCATCAGGGCGGTGATGATGACGACGGGCAGACCCTGTTGGATGGCAAGGATGAGGTCGTCGCTCCGGCCCATCGAGAACTCGATCTGGTTTGCGGCGACTTTTTGCACGCCGAAGGCGCCCGGACCGCCCTGGTCGATGCCCAGTTCGTAGCCCAATTCGCGATAAAATCCCTTGGCCACGGCTTGATAGTAGCCGCCGTGCTCGGCCTGGGCATACCAGTCGGTTTGCAGGCGAAAGGTTTTGGGGGCGGCGGGGGCGCCGGGCGCCTGGTTCGCGGCGGGCGCGGCGGATTCGGCGGGTTTGGTGCAACCGGCGAAAAAGGCGAGCGTGGTCAGGCTAAAAGAGACGAGCAGGAGGTTCGGAAAATGGCGGCGCATGACGCGGCGCGAACAGCAGGATGAAAGCCAAGGCGTCGACCGCGGCTGGTGTGGCGGTCCGCGTGGTGGATGGCGTGGGCTAGGACTCCGGGAAGGCGGGGCTTGTCGTGCGGTCGTTCGCCGGGCAGGGCGATGACATGCGAATCGGCATTCTGGGTGGAAGTTTTGATCCCGTGCATCGCGGGCATGTCGGTGTGGCCCGCGCGGTGGCGGATGCGCTGGGGCTGGCGCGGGTGCTGTTTTTGCCCGCCGCGCAGGCGCCCCTGCGCGACGCGACGGTGCGCGCGAGCGGCGCACAGCGGGCCGAGATGCTGCGCCGCGCTTTGGCCGAGACCGGAGACCGGCGTTTGGAGTTGTGCGAGTTGGAGCTGCGGCGGGGAGGGATCAGCTATGCGGTGGACACGCTGCGCGCATTGCGGGCGGAGCTTCCGGCGGACGAGTTCATCTGGATTCTGGGGGCCGATCAATGGGCGCGGATCGGTGCATGGCGGGAGCCGGAAGAACTCGCCCGGCTGGCCGGTTGGGCGGTCTACGAGCGACCGGGCTATGGCGATCCCGCGGGGGTGGTCGAGCGACGAGATTTTCGGCTTCACCGAGTGGCGTCCAACGCCGCAGGGGTCTGGGACATCAGTTCCAGCGCGGTGCGGGCGCGGTTGGCGCGGGGCGAGGATGTATCGGCGTGGGTGCCGGACAAGGTGATTGAATACATCCGCGAAAGCGGCCTGTATGATTCCCAATAAATCCATGGCCACCGCAACCGACGTCCCGACCACCGCTATTCTTCGCGCTCTCGTAGCCGCCTTGGAGGACAAGAAGGCCGAGCAGCTCAAGGTGATGAATGTCGGCGGACTTTCCGACATCACCGATTATCTGGTTTTGGCGACGGGCAACAGCGAGCCGCACCTGCGCGCGCTGCGCATCGAGGCGGAGAAGGTCTTCGACGCGGCGAAGCTGCCCATCGCCGGAACGGAGCAGGGCGGCTACGGCAGCGGCTGGACGGTGATGGATGCCTATCAGATCATGGTCCACTTTTTCACCGCCGAGCAGCGGGAGAATTATGCCTTGGACAAGCTTTGGAAGGACGCGGCCGAGATCGACCTGAAGACCATGGCGGCCAAGGTAGCGGCTCCGGCGAAGTCCAAGGCGCCAAAGGCCACCAAGCCCGCGGCGCGGAAGCAGGCGTCTGCCACCAAGGCGGCAAAGCCGGGCGCGAAGGCCGGCGGCGCGGCGAAGAAGGCACCGTCAAAAATCGCCTCAAAAACGAAGACGGCGAAGAGCCCCAAGGGCCCGCTGGTGAAGACACCCAGGAAAACGACGAAAAAGTAGGCCGCCCGCCGCGAACCGTGCGAGGGGCTGGCTTCGGCCAACCCTTCAGAATGCGTAGCCGATGGAGCTGGTGATACGTTGGGCCTCGCGCGCGTCCTCCAGTTTGATGGCGTTGTCCAACTCGTATTCGAAGCGGAAATTGACCGAGACCCGTTCCGTCACCTTGCCTTGAAGGGAGCCGTTGAAGCGGACCTTGTAGTTCTGTTCGTCCGGGTTGACGGTCGAGGGACTGCCCCGCGAGGGGATGTTGAAGGCGCGGTCCGAAGGCGAGTATTGCGCGACTAGATCTTGATTTAACGTGATGCGGTCGTTGATCTTAAAAATGTAGTCTTGGAAAACTTCCCCATAGGGGGCGAAGCCGTTGGTGCCGGCCGCCCACTCACGGTATTGCCCTGTGACCCCGGCGCCGAGGTTGGCGGTGTGGCGGGTGCCATCCACGATACGGTAGCCGAGGCCCGCGTTTTGCTCGACGTTGGTGTCGATCCGAGTGATCGCGTCGGCGTAATACAAGGTTTGGGTCTGGGTAAAGGAGCGCTGCGTGAGTTGATAGCGCCAGCGGAGGGAAGCGTCGGTCCGGTCGGCGCTGGGGCTCTCGTTTTGTTCGGCGTAAATCGTGCGTCCGCTTGCGCGAACCGTGTGATTTCGGACGTTCTTTTCGCCTTCTGCGCGCAAATTGTAGCTCAGGGTATCACGCGGTCCGGACTGCTGGGAATAGCCGACCTCCAGTTTGCCTTTCCATTGACCCGATTCGGGGCCGGCGGAGCGGGTTTTCGGCTGGGCGTGGGCGACGGATTTGGACGCTTCAGGTTTTGCCTGGCCGGTCATGACCTTGGCCGGTTCGATTTCTTCGGGCAGTTCGAGGATGGCGGCATCCGTTTCCGCCAAGGTTATCTCCCCCAACACCGCGGAGCGAAACCGCAGTTTGCCTTCCGCACGCCAGATGATTTCGCCGGTGATCTTATCACCGTTGGCCAGTTGTAGCTGAACCCTTGGTTGGCCGGGGATGGCGGTGCTTTCGCCGCGTCCGATCACGGTGCCGACTGCGACTCCGATGCATAGGGCCAGGCCAAGGCGGGCGATCAGGATATTCGAAAATCGCATTCAACTTTTAGTGCCGTGCTCCGATTTAAGTGCGAGCATGATCGTATAGTAAAAAACCTGTTACCGCCCTTATTTTTGTCTCGCTTTTGCAAAAAGGCGGGAGTTTAGTGAACATGTCGTAAAAACAGATTCTCTTAAATTAATACATTAGCACCATCCAGTCTCATGAAAACACGCACCAACGTAGGTTTCACTCTTGTCGAAATTATGATCGTGGTCGTCATCATCGGCCTCCTAGCGGCCATGGCGATTCCCGCGTTCCAGAAGGTTCGCGCCAACTCCCAGGATAAGGCCGTGACGAACAACCTCCGTCAGCTGTCGTCGGCCGCCGACCAGTATTACCTCGAAACCGGCAATACCACCGTAAACTCCTCCGTCCTGGTTGGAACCAACACGACCCAATACATCAAGGTCATCCAGACCGTGGCCAACGAGACCTACGTCAACCTTACCCAAGGCCAGCCCCTCACCGCCACCGGCGTTTCCCGTCAGCGCACCATCACCTACTCCAACTGATTCGTGGTTTTCCCGTGCCAACGGTTCAGCCGAAGGGCGGCTACCTGAACGGCTAGGGATTTCTCCCTACACGAAATTGACTTGAATGTAGGCCACGGTCTCCGCCAATCTCACTTTGCCCGCAATCCGTGGGCGTTTAACATAATAATCAAGTATAATACCATGCAAACCCGTAACACCAAGGGCTTTACGCTCGTTGAAATCATGATCGTCGTCGTCATCATCGGCCTCCTGGCCGCCATGGCGATTCCCGCGTTCCAAAAGGTTCGCGCCAACTCCCAAGACAAGGCCGTGACGAACAACCTTCGTCAGCTGTCCTCCGCCGCCGACCAGTATTACCTCGAGACCGGTAACACCACCGTCAACTCCTCCGAGCTCGTCGGCACCAACACGACCCAATACATCAAGGTCATCCAGACCGTTGCCAACGAGGTTTACACCAACCTCACGCAGGGCAGCGCTCTCACCGCCACCGGCGTCTCCCGCCAGCGCACTATCACCTACTCCAACTAAGTTGGATTGGGTTGGATTTGACCTAAACCGCCAGTCTCGCGACTGGCGGTTTTTTGCTTAAAAAGCACGCCGCCACGAGCGGCGCCCGGCTCAGGCGAGGCGGGTTTAATTATCGTCCAATCCAATCGCCATTTGTGAAAATGAAAACCAGCGAAAGTCGGTTCGCGGGTTTCACGTTGGTCGAGATAATGGTGGTGGTGGTGATCATCGGTTTGTTGGCTGCGCTTGCCGTTCCCACGTTCATCAAGATACGGGCGTCGTCGCAAGATAAGGCGGTGCTCAACAACCTTCGCCAGTTGTTGTTTTCCGCCGATCAGTATTACCTTGAGTCCGGCAATACCACGGTGGCGTCGGCAGATTTGGTGGGAACCGGAAGCACGAATTACGTAAAACAGTTCCAGACGGTGGCTAATGAGACATATGCTATCGTCCTTACCCAGGCTACCCCCATCACCGCATTCGGCGTCGGGCGGCAACGCACCATTACTTATTCCAACTGAACTTCGCACTTCTGTTCAGCGCGAAAGCCGCTCATGCATGAGCGGCTTTTTTATGTATCGATTTCTACTGCAAGACCGACGTTTATGGCTGCTGGCCTTGTCGTGCCTTCTCGTGCTGGCGGTGGGAAGATTTTGCCTGCCGGTGGACTGGGCTCTTCGCGCGGTGATCGAGGGTGGTTATTGGTTCATGTTCATCACCTTCGGGTTGTGGCTTTGGGTGGTATGGGAATGGTTGGCTGAACGTAGATGGGGCGGTTGGGTCCGGCTTCGGGGGAGTTTGGCTCCGGCGGCCTTGATCATCGGGGTTGGTTTGATTTGGCAGGCCCATGAAATACATGGCTTTAAGATATTAGCCGACGAATCCCTGCTCCTGGGCACCTCGCAGGGTCTACACATGGACCGCGAGGTCGGCTATCCGGTGCGGGCCACGGATGTGCAGGGGCCGTTTCAGATTCTCCAGGCCGTGCTCGACAAGCGGCCCTATTTCTACCCGTTCCTTGTTTCCCTGGTGCATGATTTTACCGGGTATCGAACCGATAATCCATTCTGGTTTAACACGATACTGAGTTTCGTTTTCCTCGGGTCGCTCTACGCGCTGGGGGTCAAGGCGGGTGGCCGGAAAGCAGCGGGCGTTTTGGTGGTCCTGCTAGCGGGCGGTTTGCCCTTGTTGGCCCAGCAGGCGACGGGAGGCGGCTTCGAATTGTTGAATCTGACCTTGGCGACGGGGTGGTGGTGGCTGGTGATTCGTTACTTGGAGCGTCCCGACGGGCCGACCCAGGATGCCTTGGTTTTGACCTCGGTGCTGCTGGCTTCGACCCGTTATGAATCGATGTTGTTTCTGGTGCCGACCGCGCTGGTCGTAGGTTTGGGGTGGTGGAGGGAGGGGCGCGTGCTCTTTCGCTGGCCGACCTGGATCGCTCCTTTGCTGCTACTGCCGATGTTTTGGCTTAACCGGGCATTTTCGGCCAACGACAACCTCTGGGAGATGCAGAGCATGGGCGCGGATACGCCTTTCGCGTTAAAATACGTCGGTGCGAATCTGGGGCATGCGTTGGCGTATTTTTTCAGTTTCGACGGTTATCAGCCTAACTCCCCTTTCCTCGCTTTTCTCGGCCTGCTGGCTTTGTTGGCTTTTATCCTTTGGGGACAACGGGTTTTGCGCTCGGCGCAGAGTGCGAGCGGAACGGAGCTGGGCTTGGTGGTCGGCGCCTTGGGGCCCTTTGCGGTGACGGCTCTGATGATGGTTTATTTCTGGGGACAATTTGATCATCCGGTCATCCACCGGCTGAGTTTACCCACGCAACTCCTTATGTTGGTCGCCATCGTTTCGGTTGCGGGCAGGCTCCTGAAGTTCCCTCCGCGCGTTTGGGGCGGCCTGCTCGGAGCAAGTGTCATCTCATTGGCTTGCTGGAGTTTGCCGGTAATGGCTAAAAACGCCTACGGTCGGGATTATTCTCCGGGAGTGACGATGGCTTGGCGTCGGGAGTTCTTGGAGCGTCATCCCGAACGCGATTTCCTGATGCTCGACCGGGACTCGACCTACTGGATCACGGAGCGGGTTTCGGCCACGCCGGTGCTGCAGGCCACGGAGCGCAAGGCGGGACTTATCTTTCATCTGCGCAATCACAGCTTTTCGGCGATGTATGTCTTCCAGGCTTTTGATGTGGATGCGGATACCGGGTCTTTGAAAATTCTCCCCGAGGATGACCTGGGG
>JAIXVP010000366.1 GCA_027482905.1 Opitutaceae bacterium | reverse complement strand
GGGGTGGAATCGAGGGATGAATTCGGCCTGCTCGGCAAACGCATCGACGCTATGGCCGCCCAGCTGGGGGAACGCGAGCGCCTGCGAACCACCTTCGGCCTTTACGTGAGCCAGGACCTCGCCCACGCCCTGCTGAACGCCAACCAACCGCCCCGGCTCGGCGGCGTCGAGTGCGTGGCCACCGTGATGTTTTGCGATCTCGCCCGCTATACCCGGGTGAGCGAATGCCTTTCGCCGGCCGAGATCGTCGCGCTGGCCAACGAATACCTCGGCGCCATGACGCGCGCCATCGAGGCCGAGGGCGGCTGCGTGCTGGATTTCAACGGCGACGGCATCATGGCCCTCTTCGGGGCCCCCGTCGCCCATCCCGACCACGCCGCGCGCGGCCTGCGCGCCGCCATCGTGATGCAGCAGCGCATGAACCAGCTCAACGGCGAGTGGGAGGCCCGCGGGCTGGCCGAGCGCTGGCAGCGGTCGGGGGTCGAGCAGATCGTCTTGCGCATCGGCCTGCACAGCGGCCCGGTCGTCGCCGGCAACATCGGCCACGCCACCCGCATGAAATACTGCGCGATGGGCGACACCGTGACCATCGCCGCGCGCCTCGAAGAGATGAACAAGGACCTCGGCACCCGCATCGCCATGAGCGCCGAGGTGCGCCAGCGCGCCGGAGCCGAGCTAGCCGAGGGATTCGTGGACTGCGATCTGCGCGCGGTGCGCGGCCGCCAGACCCTGACGCACGTCTACGCGCTTTAGTTCGCCGCCGAAAGCCGCGCGATGTCGGCCAGCATCGCCGCCCGCGTCGCCGCCGGCACGTCGGCCACCCGCCAGCCGTTCGCCGCCACCGCCGCCAGTTCGGCCCGGCTGAAATCCGCCTCGTCCGCCAGGGCGCGGTATTCGTCGAGGATGCTGTTGTTGAACACCAGCTGATCGTCGGTGCTGACCGTGCAGTTCACCCCCGCCGCCAGCAGCGCGCGCAGCGGATGGGCGGCTAGATTCGGGAAAACCTGGAGGCGGACGTTGCTGATCGGCGTGATATCGAAGGTCACTCCACGCGCCGCCGCGAGGGCGACCACCGCGGGGTCCTCGATTGAGCGCACGCCGTGCTGCACGCGCGTGACGCCGAGTTCCTCGATGGCCTCGCGCACGCGGTGCGGCCCGTCGAACTCGCCCGCGTGGCACTTGGTGACCTTGCCCGCCGCGCGCATCCGCGCCCAGACCGGTGCGGTCCAGGCCTCGGTCGGCACCGGCTCGAAGCCGTGGAGATCGACGCCCGCGATACCGTCCTGATTCACCAGGTCGTCGATGATCGCCTGCATCGGCCCTACGTAGTCGCTGCGCAACATGCCGGCGTAGAGCTTCACCGTGAGCCCGGGCGGCACGGCGGCGTGGATGGCGGCGGCGATCTCACGGACAGGGACGTTGATGAAGTGGGAGACCGCGAGGTGGATGCTGCACTCGACGTAGCGCACGTTGGCCACGACGTGTTTGGCGAAGGTCAGGCGGGCCGCCTCATGGTAGCGCTCGGGCGAGGTGAACCAGGGCAGGGCGTGGCCGAGCAGGATCTCGTCGAACTTCGGGAAACTCGGGAAGCGGTAGTCGGGTGCGTGGAAAAACGGCTCCGGCGGGTAGGTCTCGGGTTTCCAAGCGTGGAGCAACTCGTAGGGCAGCGAGCCGTCGAGGTGCAGGTGCGTCTCGGTCTTTGGCAGGGCGCGGATAAAACTGGTGGTGACCATGGCCCACGTTCACACGAGCCGGCGGAAAAACTCAAACCCTGCGCGTGGCACGAAGCATCAATACGTGGACCGCCGCGTCGACCTCGTGCGGCTAAAACGCCACCGTCGCTGCTTGGCTGCCGCGCAACACCGACTCTTGGCCGGTGAGGGACTTGAACGTCGCCCGCACCCGCTCGATGCGCGACTCGTCCTCCGGCGTCGCCGGGTGCAGGACGATTACGACCTTCGAGATCAGGCCGTAGATTTTCCCGTCCCGCGAACTCTTCCATTGGCCGTAGGCGTCCACGACCGAGAAGCCGGCCGGAAACTCGGGCGTCACCACGTCGTCGAGGAAATGCTGCCAGCGTGCCTCCGACCACGGGCCGCGATCCTCCGCGCCGCCCGCTTCGCCCGCCCGGCGGAGGCCGAAATACAGCTCGGTGCGGCGCCACTCGGGCGCGGGGGCGTCTGTCTTTACCGTGACGGTGGCGTTGACCGTCACGGGATCGACCTTGACCGCGCCGGGCCCGGCGCAGCCCGCCGCCCAGGCCGTCGCCGTCAACAACATCGCCGCCCGCCATGACCGTGGTTTCATACCACCGTCCTAGCCGGAACCATGCCCCGAAGGCGCGTCGAAAAACGCGAAAATTCCGGCGGCCACTACTTGCGACCTAAACCCCCGCCTAAAGCAAGGGCGCGAGCAGCTTCTCGTAGTCGTCGGCCTCCATCGAACCGACCTTCTTGTGCCGGATATTGCCTTCACGATCGATCAGGAAGGTCGTCGGGATGCCCTCGACCCCGCCAAAGGCGTCCACCGTCTCGGGCGTGGCCATCGCGAGCGGGTAGTTGACCCCCTTCGCCTTGGCGAAGGCCTCGACCACCGACAGGCCCTTGCGATCAACCGAGAGGCCCACGATCACCAGCCCGCGCTCGCCATATTTTTTCTGCAAGGCGATGTAGCCCGGGATCTCGTGCACGCAGGGCGGGCACCAGGTCGCCCAGAAATCGACCACCACGACCTTGCCCTTGAGCTCGGCCAGGCCGATCGGTTTGCCAT
>JAIXVP010000157.1 GCA_027482905.1 Opitutaceae bacterium | reverse complement strand
TGTTTCGATTCCGACGCGCCCGACAGCAAGCGCTTCGCCTACTACGGGACCGACGACTTCTCCTGCGGCGAACGCATCATGGAGCGCACCATCCAGGCGCTCGGCGGCAAGGGCGTGGTCGCCATTCTCGGCGGGAACCAGTCCGCGCTGAACCTCCAGAAACGCGTGGAAGGGGCCAAGGCCGCCGCCGCGAAACACCCCGGCATCAAACTCAACGAGCCGGGCGTGTTCTACCACGTCGAGACGCCGGAAAAATCCGCCGAGGCCGTCGCCTCCGCCCAAAACGCCAATTCGGCGATCCAGGGCTGGGCCTTCATCGGCGGGTGGCCGCTTTTCACCACCGACGCGCTGAAGTGGGCCCCGGGTTCGATCAAGGTCGCCTCCTGCGACGCGCTCCCCGCCCAGCTCGATTACGTGCGCAGCGGCCACGTCGAGGCGCTCTTCGCCCAGGATTGCTACGGCTGGGGCTACAAGTCCGTGGAGATTCTCCTGGAGAAGATCGTGAACGGCAAGACGCCGGCCGATCCCCGCATCGTGGACCCGCTCACCGAGGTCACCAAGGCGAACGTCGACGCCTTCGCCGGCAACTGGTCCAAATGGCTCGCGAAGTGACGCCGTTCGTCCGGTTCCGCGCCGTCGGCAAAACCTTCGGCGGGGTGACCGCGCTCGCGGACGTCTCGCTGGATCTGGTCCGCGGCGAGTGCCACGGCCTGATGGGCGAGAACGGGGCGGGCAAATCGACCCTGGGCAAGATTCTCGCCGGTATCCACCGCCCCGATTCCGGCGAGCTCCTGATCGACGGCGTGGCGCACGCCTTCGGCTCGCCGCGCGACGCCCTCGCGGTCGGCGTCGCCATGGTGCACCAGGAACTCGCCTTCTGCCCGGACCTCTCCGTCGCCGAGAACCTCTGCCTCGGCCGCTATCCGCGCCGCGCCGGCGGGCTGCTCCTCGACCGGGCGGCCATGTTCAAACGCGCGGAGGAGCTGCTGGGCGCCATCGGCGTGGCGCTCGACGTTTCCCGCCCGATGCGCGAGCTTTCCACCGCCCAGGAGCAGCTGGTGCAGATCGCCGCCGCCGTGGGCGGCGACCCGCGCATCCTCGTGTTCGACGAGCCGACCAGCTCCCTGTCCGCCACCGATGCCGAGGCGCTGTTCGAGCTGATCGAAAAACTCAAGGCCCGCGGCCTGACCCTCATCTACGTTTCGCACCGCATGCCCGAGCTTTTCCGGCTCTGTGATCGGATGAGCGTGTTGCGCGACGGCCGCTACGTCGGGACCCTGGACAAGCCCGCGATGACCCACGACGCCGTCGTGCGCATGATGATCGGCCGCGAGGTCGGCGAGTATGTGACGCGACGCCCGGCGGACGCGCGCGGCGCCCCGGTGCTCGAGGTCCGCGACCTCGCCTCGCCGGGCAAGTTCAGCGCGGTGAACTTCACCGTCCGCGCCGGCGAGATCCTCGGTTTCGCCGGTCTCGTCGGCTCCGGCCGGAGCGAGATCGCCCTGGCGCTTTTCGGCCTCGATCCCCGGGCCGCCGGCGCCGTCACCCTCGACGGCCGCGCGCTGCGGCTCGGTTCGGTTCAGACTTCGTTGGCGGCGGGCATCGGCCTGGTGCCCGAGGACCGCAAGCGGCAGGGCTGCGTGCTCGGCATGTCGTGCCGCGCCAACATCACCATGGCGATCCTCGACCGCATCCGCCGCCTCGGATTTCTGCTCGACCGCACCCGCGAGGCCGGGGTCGCCGCCGACTACTTCGCGCGACTCAACGTCAAGGCCGCGTCCCTCGACGCCCCGGTCCAATCCCTCTCCGGCGGCAACCAGCAAAAGATCGTGATCGCCAAGTGGCTCGCCCGCGGCGGTCGCCTGTTGATCGTCGACGAGCCCACCCGCGGCGTCGACGTCGGGGCCAAGGCGGCCATCCATCAATTGATCGACGAACTCGCGCGCGACGGCCTCGCGGTCATCCTCATCTCGTCGGAGCTGCCCGAGGTCATCAATCTCTCCACCCGCATCCTGGTGATGCGTGAGGGCCGGATCGCGGGCGAACTCGCCCGCGCGGATTTCAGCCAGGACGCCGTCCTGCGCCTGATGACCGGCGTGGTGCGCGCCGCCGCCTGAGCCGGCGTCGTATCCGGGTTTCGCCGACGCCGAACCGCCCCGGCCGTCCGGCGCGGACCGCGCTCAGGGCCCCCGGGGCGCGGGCAGGTTGTTCAGGAAGACGAGGATTTCCGCGAGCCGGGCGAGAGGCTTGGGGGCGGTGAGGCGGGGGAAGCGCCCGCTCAGTTGCACGTAGTCGTCGCGGCGTCCCGGGCCGGCGCGGAGAAGCTTCAGCTTCGCCCCCTCGGTCTCGACGCTCACGATGCCCTTTTGCTCGGCGGCGATGCGCAGGCCGGTGACCTGGAGCAGGGCGCGCACCTCGGAATTGAATTTGCCGAAGCGGTCGGTCAGCTCGGCCTCCAGCTCCTTCAGGGTGGCGGGCGAACCGGCGAGGGCGAGGCGGCGGTAGAAATCCAGGCGCAGGCGGGTCTCGCCGATGTAGGCCACGGGCAGACGGGCCTGGATGCGGGCCAAGGGGGCGGCGGCATCGGCCTCGTCGTGGGCGGCCTTGATGGCCTGGTAGCTGGTGGCCGTGTTGGCCGTCTGGCCGGCGGCTGACCGGGGCGCGGACTCGCCTTCGCCGACGAAGACGAAATCGAGCTTAACGGTCGCGCGGATGGCGGCGGCCTGTTTGTCGCCCTTCAGGCGGGCGACGGACTGGCGCAGGAGTTGACAATAGAGCTCGAAGCCGACGCCGACGATGTGGCCGGATTGCTCGGAGCCGAGCAGGTTGCCCGCGCCGCGCAGCTCGAGGTCGCGCATGGCGATGCGGAAGCCGGCGCCGAGCTGGTTGTGGGTGCGGAGGGCGTTCAGGCGTTCGCGGGCGATGTCCACCAGCCGGCTGTGGCGGTGCAGCAGCAGGTAGGCGTAGGCCTGGTGCTTGAAGCGGCCGACGCGCCCGCGCAGCTGGTAAAGCTGGGATAGGCCGAAGCGGTCCGCGCCCTCGATGATGATGGTGTTGCAGTTGGGGATATCGAGGCCGGTCTCGATGATCGTGGTGCAGACCAGCACCTGGTGACGGCCGGCGACGAACGCGGTCATCATCTCCTCCAGCTCATGCTCGTCCACCTGGCCGTGGCCGACGCCGATGTCCACCTCGGGCAGGAGCTCGCGTAGGCGGGCGGCGACGAGCGCGATGGTCTGCACACGGTTGTGCAGGTAGAACACCTGCCCGCCGCGGCGCAGCTCGTGGCGGATGGCGTCCACCACCAGTTGTTCGTCGTAGGTTTTGACGATGGTCTGGATGGGGTGGCGGTTGGTCGGCGGGGTCTCGATCACCGACATGTCGCGCGCGCCGGTCATGGCCATGTAGAGGGTGCGCGGGATGGGCGTGGCGGACATGGACAACACGTCCACCGACACGCGCAGGGCCTTGAGCTTTTCCTTGTGCTTCACGCCGAAGCGCTGCTCCTCGTCGATCACGACCAGGCCGAGGTCCTTGAACGAGATGTCCTTGTTCAGCAGTCGATGCGTGCCGATGAGGATGTCCACCTGGCCGGCGGCGGTGGCGGCCACGATGCGGACGGACTCTGCGCGGGAGCGGAAGCGGGATAACATCTCCACCGCCACCGGGTAGCCGGCCATGCGTTCGCGAAACGTGTTCAGGTGTTGCTGGGCGAGAATGGTGGTGGGAACGAGGATGGCGACCTGCTTGCCGGACTGGACGGCCTTGAACGCGGCGCGAATGGCGACCTCGGTCTTGCCGAAGCCGACGTCGCCGCACACGAGGCGGTCCATCGGGCGGGCGCGTTCCTGGTCGAGCTTGGTCGCGGTGATGGCCTTGAGCTGGTCGGGGGTCTCGGCGAAGGGAAACGCGCCCTCGAACTCGCGCTGCCAGTCGTTGTCCGGCGCGATGGCCACGCCGGGCTGGGCGTCGCGGGCGGCCTGGATGCGCAGCAGCTCGGCGGCGAGGTCCACCGTGGCGCGCTCGGCCTGGGCGCGGGTCTTTTGCCAGCGGTCCGATCCGATGCGGCCGAGCTGGGGGCGGACCTTCGACAGGCCGACGTAACGGCTGACGAGGTGGGCCTCGGGCAGGGGAACGTGGAGAGTCACGCGGTCGTCGAACTCGAGCGAGATGACCTCGCGGGGGCCGTCGCGGGTATCGAGTTTCGTGATACCACGGAACAGGGCCACGCCGTGCTGGAGGTGGACCACGAAGTCCCCTTCCGCCAATTCGGCGAAGTCCAGCAACTGGTCCACCTGGGCGCGGTGCACGGTGGCGCGGCGCGAGGCGGCCGGGCGGCGGGCGCGGCTGCGGCCGAAGAGTTCGGTCTCGGTGACGACGATGAGGGGAGAAACCCGGACGGCGGGGTCCGGCGGAGGCAGGTCGGAGGCCTCGGCGGCGGGGCGTTTGCGGCGGGCGGGGGCGGACGAAGCGAGGGCGAGGGCGGCGCCGGGGCGGGAGGCAAGGCGGAAGCCTTCGTTGGCCTGGCCGCGCAGGAAAACGGGGCGGAGTTTTTTCCCGGCGGGGTGGGCGTCGAGGATCTCGCGGATGCGTTTTTCCTCGGCTTCGCGCGGCGTGATGATCGCCAGGGCGGCGCCCTCGCGGGACCACTCTCCGAGGCGATCGAGGAAATCGCGGCGGGCGGCCTCCTCGGCGGCGAGGCGGTCCTGGGCGATGAGGTCGTCGGACGGGTAGCGGCGATGATGGGCGAGGCTCTCCGTGTCCCAGGTGATCTCGGCGACCGGGCCCGAGGCGGTGTCGAAGAGGGCGGCGGCCTCGTCGAGGTCCGCGATGGCCTCGAGCGCGGCGACGCGGCCGAGGAGCGGGGCGAGGGCGGCGGCCGCGTGGGGGTTTTCCCGGGCGAGGAGACTGAAGGTCGCGTCCAGCGAGGCGGGCTCGACCAGCACGATCCGGGCGGCGGGGCTCAGGTAGGGGTCGAGGCCGGTGAGCGACGGGGCGAGGCTGAGGCGGGGCGAGGCGGCGAGGGTGAGGCTTTCGAGGGCGTCGCCCGAGCGCTGGGTGACGGGGTCAAGCAGGCGGATGTCCTCCAGTTCGTCGCCGAAGAAATCGAGGCGGCAGGGTTGGGCGGCGTTGACCGGGTAGAGGTCGATGATGCCGCCGCGCACGGCGTAGGTGCCGGGGGCCTCGCAGACCGCCTCGGAGTCGTAGTCGAGGGCGCGGAGTTTTTCCAGCAGGGCGGCGAATGGGTGGGTCTCGCCCCGGCGCAGGGTCAGTTCGGTCGCGGCGTAGGCCTCCAGGGCGGGCACGCGCTGGAGCAGGGCGGCGGGCGTGGTGAAGACCACCAACGGCGCGGAGTCGGCGGGCAGGCCGGCGAGTTGGCGGGTGGCGCGCAGGCGGGAGAGCACGGACTGGCGGTCGGCGGAGGCCGCGAAGGCCTCGGCCATGTCGCGCGAATCGGCGAGGGATTCCGGCAGGATGAGCGCGTCCAGGGTCCGGCCGGGTGCGGCGGCGGCGGCGCTGGCGGGCGCGAGGGCGGGGTAGAAAAGCGCGGAGTCCTCGGCGAGTTGTTCGGCCGCGCGGAGGGTGTCGACGACAACCAGCCAGACGGGCGCGGGCTGGGCTTGGATCAGACCGGCGAGCACGGCGCCGCGCGCGGCGGGGCAGACGCCGGTGTGTTTGTGGCGGGCGGACGGGACGGGTGAGGAAGCGGGGGCCAAGGCGGACACGAAAGGCGGAGACAGAGGCCAGACCGCCGGGAAAGGCAATGGCCCGTCCATGGTTCAAGCCGGCGGATTTTTCCCGTGCTTAACAAAACGAGGCCGGGGCCGAAACATTCCCCTCACATTTCGGGTGCAGAGTGGGCGCGTCCGATAACAACCGATTCAGCCATGAAAAACCTGCCCTACCGCGCCTTCGCCGGTCTGGCCGCGCTCGGCGTGATCGTCGTATTCCTGTCCACCGGGGTCTGATGCCGGCGGGCCGCCCCTCGCGTGTGACGGGGGGCGGCCGGCCGTTCAGAGCCCGAGGGCTTTTTGCCGGTAGTGTTCGTCGGGCCGGCCGGCGATGCGCCCGACCTGGTCCGCCGTGAGGAAACGCGGCTCGCCACCGGAGACGGCGGCGGCGCCAACGAAGATCTCGGCGGCCTTCACCGCCATGAGGGTGGCGGCGAGGACGGCTTCCGGGGTCGCGCCGAGGGCGATCAAGCCGTGGTTCTCCAACAAGATGACGCGGGGCGGGCGGGAGAGGCGCAGGATGTAGGCCTCGACGGCGGTCTTGATCGCCTGGGAGAGTTTCAGGCCGGGGTCGGTGTAGGGCACGAGCACGCTCTCGACTCCGCAGCA
The DNA here is from genome assembly GCA_027482905.1 of Opitutaceae bacterium. GTDB lineage: Bacteria > Verrucomicrobiota > Verrucomicrobiia > Opitutales > Opitutaceae > IMCC26134_A. The sequence continues at coordinate 2,239 of JAIXVP010000157.1, read as the reverse complement.
GACGATCTCGTCGGGGAAGAGGCGGCGGGTGGCGAAGGTGGCGGCGTGCGGCGAGCAGAGCAGGGCGTTGACCGCGATGGGGTGGGTGTGGCCGACGAAGTTAACGCCGGGCAGAGTAAGCAGGTAGGCGTGGAAGAGTGCCTCGACCGAGGGTTTTTTCATCTCGGGGGAAACCCGGGCGGCGAAGAGCGCCTCGTCCACGGCGGCGTCGGTCATCGCCTCGGCGGCGAGCAGCGGGAGGAGTTTATCGAAGCGGCAGGTCGCGGTGCCGGCGGCGGCGAGGGTGGCGAGATTGGAGCCGGAGGCCTTGACCGTGAAGGTCTCGGCGTCGTGGCGAACGGAGGTGTTGCCCTCGCCGAGGATGGCGAGGCGGCGCTCCTCGCGGCCGAGCTGGTGGGAGAGATTCAGAAGGGGATCGAGGGACATGGAAGGAAGGAGCTAGAAGCTAGAATTTAGGAGCTAGGAGAAAGAAGGTCTCGGAGGCGGAGGGGACGAACGGGACAGTCCCTTATCGCTCCTAGCTTCTAACTCCTAGCTCCTTGGTTTGCTTCTTTAGAACGCCTTGCCGTCGGCCTTGGTGCCGCAGAGGGCGACCTCGAGGCCGAGTTCGGCGGCGAGGGCGGCCTTGGTGTAGAGGGCGAGGTCGGCCTCCTTGGCGCTGTTCGCGTAGGCGACTTGGATGTGGTTGCTCTTGTGGCGAGCCATCATCTGGTCGCGGGTCACGCCATAGGTCACGGCGTGCATGATGGGCCACTGGTAGGTGGTCTCTTTCCAGCGACGCTCGGTTTCCTTCGCCGGCAGGGCGATGACCTTGGCGCGGCCGAGGTCCATCTTGAGTTTGCCGTTCTCGACGAACACGCGGCTCCAGACGATCTCGCCGGTCTTGGCGATGCCGCGGAGGGTGCCGCCGCCGAGTTTGAAATACATGGCGGGCTGGCGGTGCGAATCGGAGCCGGCCCAGCCGTTGACGTGGTGGTCGGCGGGGGCGCTGCCGGAGATGAGGAACACCCAGACATACTCGTCGGTGGTGCCGGACTTGTCCCAATCACCCCAACGCAGGTCGTGAAGGGTGTTCGCACGGGGCTGGCCGAGGGCGGCGTGGACGCGGTCGGTGAACAGCCCGTCGAGGCCGGCGCACTCGTCCACCTCGTTGAAATGCGGGATGGGCGCGCCGTCGCGAATGATGGAGCCGTCGGCGCGTTTGACCGGCGGGCGCTCGGTGGAGTTCAGCGTGCCCTCGACGAGGTCGGAGGCGGGCAGGAGGTCCTTGAGGCCCTGCTGATACTGGATGCCGATGGTCTCGCAGCCGAACTCGTCGGCGATGCGCACGGCGGCGATGTAGGTTTTGCACTGGAGCAACACCTGGCGCTCGGTGAGCTCGGTGGCCTCGTCGGTGCCGAAGTGGAACTTCAGGCCCTTCTTTCTATACCAATTGAAAACCTCCTTCGCCTCGGCGTCGGAGACCTGGGTGGTCGCGTAGTAGAGGGCGGACTGGGACAAGCGTTCCTTGTAGACGCCGGTCTGGAAAAGCAGTTCGTCGGGGATGATGGCGTTATACATGCCCATGCAGCCTTCGTCGAACACGCCCATGATGGACTTCTTCACCAGCAGGTCGGCGGCGATTTTTTTCGCGGCGGACTTGGCCTTGGGCGGGACGACGGCGTTGGCGAGGGCCTTCACGTGGGCGGTTTTGTGTTTGGTCACGCCGGTCGTGAGCCAGGACTGGAGGCCGTCGAGGAAGAGGGCGTCGTCGAAGTTTTCGCTCCACAGCGTGGAGTATTTCACGCCGGCCTTGGTGAGGGAGCCATTGAGGTTGAGCATGCCGACGAGGCCGGGCCAGGTGCCGGACCAGTTGGCGACGTTCAGGATGGGGCCGCGGTGGGAGATGAGGCCGTGCAGCAGGTGGTGGGAGTATTGCCAGACGCACTCGGCGACGATCAGCGGGGCGGTGGGGTCGAGGTCGGCGAACACCGCCATGCCTTCCTTCTGGGAACCGATGAACCCGTGCTTCACGTCGGCCTTGTAGGGGTGGGCGCGGACGAGTTTGTAGCCGAAGGAGGCGACGACCTCGGCGAGGTGTTTCTCCATGGCGGCCTGGGCGGGCCAGCACTTCTCGTTGGCGGATTGGCGCAGGTCGCCGTTGGCGACGAGGTAGACGGATTTTTTCGGGAGTTTTTTCATGGCGGGCGGAGTGGTTGGCGGGGTGGGCGGAAGGACGGGGCGGAGACGGGGTGGCGCG
>JAIXVP010000345.1 GCA_027482905.1 Opitutaceae bacterium | reverse complement strand
TCTCCAGCCGCATTTTCTCCTCCTCGCCGGTGTAGCCGTCGGCCCCGAAGGAATCGATCTGCGGGATGCAGTTGAACGCGATCTGATAGGGATAGACCTTCGCCACGAGGGGCTGCCCGGCGGCGTGCGCCGCCATCTGGTCGGCTAATTCCTTCACCGCCTCCGCGCCCGTGCCGGACACCGATTGGTAGGTGGAGACAAAGATGCGCTTCAGCCCGAACAAGCGGTGCAGCGGGTAGAGCCCCATGAGCATGACCGCCGTGGAGCAATTTGGGTTGGCCACCAAGCCGCGATGCCCGCGCAGGGCATCCGGGTTGATCTCGGGCACGACCAGCGGCACGTCGGCCTGCTGGCGGTAGGCGGAGCTCTTGTCGATGACGGTGCAGCCGCTGGCGATGGCGTCGGCCGCCAGCGCGCGCGTCACCGGACCGCCGGCCGCGAAGAAGGCGAGGTCCACGCCGGCGAAAGCGCCGGGCTTGGCCTCCTCGATCACGAGGGTCCGGCCGCCGACCGTCACGGTTTTACCCGCCGAGCGCGCCGAGGCGAAGAGCCGCAGCCGGGACGCCGGGAATTGGCGCTCCTGCAACAGCCGGACCAGCTCTTGACCGACCGCGCCGGTGGCGCCGACGATACCGACAACATAGTTACGCGTGCTCACGATGGATGAAAATAGGGAGTCGTTGAACAAAACCCGCCTGCGCCTCGGCATCAAGCCCGCAGACCGCCTCCTCCTCGTGCGCATCGCCACGCAGACGCTGCAGTTTTTTCGCGGCGAAGAACTCGTCCGCGCCTACGCCGTGTCCACCTCGCTGCGCCCGCCGAGCAACGTGAAGAATTCCCTCGGCACCCCGCGCGGCCTGCACGAGATCGCCGAACGCATCGGCGGCGAACAACCCGCCGGCATGGTTTTCAAGGGCCGCCGCCCCACCGGACGGCACTTCTCCGAGCACGCCGACGACGGTAATCTCATCACCAGCCGCATCCTCTGGCTGCGCGGGCTGGAGCCCGGTTTCAACGCCGGCCGCACGCCCACCGGCGAGGAGGTCGATACCCACGCCCGCTATGTCTACATCCACGGGACCAACCGCGAGGACCTGATCGGCCGCCCCGCCAGCGCCGGCTGCGTGCTCCTGCGCAACCTCGACCTCATCGGCCTCTACGAAGAAGTCCGCGTCGGCGATCACGTCTTCATCGACGATTAAGATGATCCGAAACGTCGGCTTGGACGCATCGTGATCCGACGAACCGCCGCCATCCTCGCCGCGACCGGGTTTTCTTGGCACAAGATGGACCGACGATACGGCATCGCTCCTCGTTCAAGAGAATCACACCCCTCAATCCCCTTCGCCAAAGGTTCGCGGCGCCGACGCCACCGGGCCGGGGAAGGGCACGCCCCAAAGCATCGGAATCGCCTCCGGCGCGGGCGGGATCTCCGGCGCCAGGTGTTTAAATACGTCCGCGTAGCGCAGGCTGCATTGGAGCCGCCGCTGCCCTTTGGCGTCGATTTTGGGATTGAGGACAAAAACCGCCTCGGAAAACGGCGGTCTGGTCTTCAACTCCTGCGCCCGCACACGCGCCTCCACCGGCGAAAGCGAGCGGTCCTTGATCACCGCGTCGAGACGCTCGAGGTCGGCGCGCGTGACCGGTCCCCACAGCGCCCGCCACGCCGCCGGCTCCACCCGGGGCGCGAGCAGTTTGACGAAGCGCTTCTCCGTCGGCCCGCTTTGCTCCCAGTAGCCGAGGACGAGGAGAAACGGTTCGTCGACGTCATACTGTCGCAACGCGTCGCCCAAGCCCACCGGCGTGCCGAAGCGGGTCGCCTTGGGATTGACAGGCAACCCGCCGCGCGCGGAGTTCGCCCCCGCCGGGATATCCCACTTCTGGGTGTAACCGGGCGGCCGATACCCGCCGAAGAAGGTGTCGCAGACCCAATGCTCGAAAACCAAGCCGTGCGCCTGCACCTCCTCCGCCCGCAGGCCGGACGCGGCCACCAGGAGCAGGACCAGCAGGGTTAAGCGGAGGCGGTGCATTGGAGTGGTGGGGACGAACCGATAGATCGCACGAAAGGGTGGCGTCCGCCGCCGACCGCGGCAAGAAGTCGCGCCATGGAATCCGTGTCTCCTCCGTCAGCGTCCGCGTGCCCGCCCGGGACACCGGAGATCGATGCATTGTTCACGAAGATGGGGCTGCCGGGCGCGCGCCGGCATGTGTTTCTCTGCCCCGGCCCGGAATGCTGCGACCGCACCGCCGGGCTGGCCTCGTGGGCCGCATTGAAGACCGCCTGCCAGACGCCGGGAGCCGACGCGCTGCGGTCGAAGGCCGAGTGCCTGCGGGTCTGCGCCGGCGGGCCCTGGCTGGTCGTCTACCCGGAGGGCGTATGGTATGGCGAGGCCACCCCCGCGCGGGTCGAGCGCATCGTGCGCGAACACGTGGTCGGCGGCGTTCCCGTGGCGGAGTGGGCGGTGCGCGTGCAACCCCTCGCGGGCGGCGCCGGGCCGGGCGCTTGACGACTTTGCTAGGCTGAGGGTCGGCACCGCGCGCTCGACAGCGCGCGCCCGGCGCGCGATGCCTTGCGGCCCGCGTCTCCGGCCGGCGCAGCGGATCGTTTACCTTTCACCCATTTCATGAACACCACCGTCCTCGCGACCCTCGCTGCGACCGGCTTCACGGTGGCGTTTTTCCACGCCGCCTTGCCGACGCATTGGCTGCCCTTCGTGCTGGTCGCGCGAGCGCGCGGCTGGCGCGAGGGAAAGACCATGGGCGTGGCCCTCGCCGCCGGACTCGGCCACGTGGCGTTGACCTCGCTGCTCGGCCTCGGCGTGGCCTGGCTGGGCTTCGCCCTCGACGAACATTTCGGCGAGCTGTTCAAGACCGTCGCGGGCAGCCTGCTCCTGGCAGTCGCCGCCTACTTCGTATTTCAGGAACTCCGCGGCTCCGGCCTGCGCCACCACCACCTGCCCGGCGGCCACCACCACGCCGGTCCGGCCTGCGGTCAGGAGCAGGACGCGACCCACCTCGAACACGAGCTGCGGGAGAGTCCGCTGGGAAAGAAAGACACCGGCGACTGGGCCGCGATCAGCGGTCTGCTGGTCATGCTCACCCTTTCGCCCTGCGAGGCCTTCCTGCCGGTCTACCTCTCAGGCGTGCAGTTCGGCTGGCCCGGCTTTTTCGTGCTCAGCGGAATCCTCGCCGCCGGCACCCTGGCGGGCATGACGTTGTTCACCTGGCTGACCCTGCGCGGCCTGCGCGGCATCGACCTGAAACGTCTCGAACGCCACGAGGCCGGTCTGCTCGCCGCCGTCTTCGGTCTGCTCGGCCTGCTGATGCTGTTCCTCGAACACGGGCACTGAGGCCGGGACGGAAGCCGCGACCGGGACCTTAGCGCGGTCCCGCTCAGCGCTTGGGCAAGACGAAGCGCACCGCCGGCGGCTCGTCCGAAACCGGCGCGACGCCCGCCGCGGCGGGCGCGGCTCCGACCGGCGTCACCGCCACGGGCGGACCGGTGAAGACCGAGGTGGCGGGCACCTTGGCGAAACCCTCCTCGATGAGGCGGCGCACGTGGGCGTCGCGGGTCTTGCGGTCGGGGCTGCCCATCACGACCACGATGACGCGCTTGGCGTCGCGCTCGGCGGTGGCGGCGAGGCAAAAGCCGGCCGCGTTGGTGAAACCGGTCTTCAAGCCGTCGCAGCCCGCGACCGCGCCGAGGAGGTGGTTGTGGTTGTTCATCACCACGGTCTGGGCGCGCACGCCGCCGCCGAATTCCCGGGTTTTCACCGAGGTGTATTTGACCACGTCGGTGTGGAGCAGGAGTTCGCGGGAAAGCACGGCGAGGTCGCGCGGCGAAGTGAGATCTCCCTCGGCGATCTTGCGCGAGGCGGGGGGCAGGCCGTGGGGCGAGCGGAAGGTGGTGTGGGTCAGGCCGAGAGCGGCGGCGCGGGCGTTCATCTGCGCGACGAATGCCTCGCGCGAGCCGGCGGCGGCGCGGGCGAGGGCACTGGCGGCGTCGTTGGCCGACTGGATCATCAACGCGTAGAGCAGTTCCTCGACCGGGAAAGTTTCGCGAGGATCGAGCCACACCTGGGTGCCGCCGGTCTTGGCGTCCTCGACCGCGACGGGCACGGGCGTGTCGAGTCGGATCTTGCCCGCCACGAGGGCGTCGTGGACCACGAGGAAAGTCATGAGCTTGGTCACGCTGGCGGGCGGCGAGACGACGTCGGCGTTTTCCTCCGCGAGCACGGCCCCGGTGGCGGCGTCGACCACGATGGCGCCCTTGTAATCGGCGCGGACGGCGGGCGCGAGGAGCGCGGCGAGGGAGAGCAGCAGGGCGGGAAAAAAGGAGAGGCGCACGGCGAGGATGGGAACGACGCGAGCGAGCAAGGTTCCGCCGGAGCCGGCGAGCTTGAAAGACGCAGGACACCAGAGCGGCAAAAGCGGCCGCCCCTTGTCCGCTCACCTCACGAAACGCCAGGCAAGGATGCGGGAGAATTTTTCGCCGTGCCGCATGGGCAACACGCGCACCTCGGCGGCCGACACGCGGCGCAAGGCCTCCTCGAGAAGCGGCAGGTGGGCGCTCTTGGCGATCAGGCAGGTGAACCACCCGCACAGGCCGGGCCGGCGCGCGCTCTCCGCGATCATCCGGCCGACAAAACCCAGCTCGCCGCCGGGGCACCAGAGCTCGTGGGCCCGGCCGCCGAAGTTCAGCACCGGGCGGCCGCGCACGTCGCGCCGGCCGGCGACGGCGCCGAGGTTGCGGAGCTTGCGCCGCGTGCCCGCCTCGGCCTCTTCGGCGGAGGCGTGGAAGGGCGGGTTGCAGATCGAGAGGGCGAAGCGTTCGCCGGGGCGGATCACGTGGTCAAAAATCGCCGCCGGACCGGGCTGGAGGCGCAACTCCACGCGGTCGGCGAGGGCGTTGGCCGCGAGCAGGTCCGCCGCCCAGCGCAGGGATTCGGGCGCGATGTCGGTGGCGACAAAACGCCAGCCGAACATCCGAGCGCCGAGCAGCGGGTAGATGCAGCCCGCGCCGGTGCCGATCTCCAGCACCGCAACGTCGGCGGCGGGCGCGCCGGGCGGGAGCAGATCGGCGAGGTGGCAGAGGTAGTCGGCGCGGCCGGGCACGGGCGGGCAAAGCGCACCGGGGGGCAGGTCCCAGCGGATCAGCCCGTGCTGCTCGAGCAGAAGAGCGCGGTTCAAGGCCAGCACGGCGGCGGGGTCGGCGAAATCGATCGTGTCGCCCGCGACCGGATGCGGCCGCACGTGGGCGGCAAGGGCGGGCAGGGCGGCGACGAGACGCGGAAAATCGTAGCGCGCTCGGTGCGGGTTGCGCGGATGCAGTCCGTCGGGCGGGGCGGGCGCGGCGGCGGGGGACATGGCGTGGGCGCGGGGACCGGACCTGTTCGCCGGGCGGAGACCTCAGGCCCCGGTCTGCTCGATGGGCATCTCGTGCAGCTTCAGCTCGGGGTTTTTCTCGATGAAATACTCGCGCGTCCAGTCGTTCGGGAAAAGCACCACGGGGTGGCCGAATTTGTCGGAGCCGAAGGCCACGCCGCTGGCGACGACGATGGCGTTGGGGGTGTCCAGGGCGGGATGCGGCGAGACCCAGCGGAGCTGCGTCCAGGGCGTCGGGTCGATGCGGCACTCGGCGTTGTATTCGGATTTCAAGCGCGACTGAACCACCTCGAACTGGAGCGGGCCGACCGCCGCGAGCAGGGTCGCGCCGGGGGGGGCGTTGCGCGGCATGAAGGATTGCACCACGCCCTCCTGGAGAAGTTGCTCCAGGCCGGTGCGGTATTTTTTGGCGTCGGAACTGGTGGGGTTGAAGATGTAGGCGAAAACCTCCGACGGGAAACGCGGGATCTCGTCGTAGGCGAGGGTGCGATCCTCGGTCAGGGTGTCGCCGATGCCGAAGGCGTCATGGCCGACCAGACCGATCACGTCGCCCGGCCAGGCCACGTCGACCGTCTCGCGTTCCTGGCCGAAAAGTTTGTGCGAGGAGGAGAGGCGCACCTGTTTGCCGGTGCGCTGGTGGGTGACGACCATGTCGCGCTCGAACTTGCCGGAGCAGACGCGGATAAACGCGATGCGGTCGCGGTGCTTCGGGTCCATGTTGGCCTGGATCTTGAAGACGAAGCCGGAAAACTTCGGGTGCTCGATGGGCACGACACGAGTCTCGGTCGGGGCGGGCGCGCCGGGGGCGGAGATCGTGACGGAGCGGCGCGGGGTCGGGGCGATGGAGTTTTGCAGGAACCCCTCCAGCAGCAGCTGCACGCCGAAGTTGTTCACCGCCGAGCCGAAGAAAACGGGCGTCTGTTTGCCGGCGTGCACGGCCGCGAGATCGAAGGGCGCGGTGGCGCCGTCGAGCATGGCGATCTGCTCGGTGACCTCGGCGTAGGTGAGGTCGTCGAACTTGTCGCGCACGAGGGGGTCGTCGAGGCCGGTGACGTTGACCGGGGCGCGGAAAGCGCCGCCGGGGACGCGCTCGAAGAGATGCACCTGGCCGACGCGGCGATCATACACGCCGCGGAAGCCGGGGCCGTTGCCCAGCGGCCAGGTCAGCGGGCAGGGCGCGAGGCCGAGCACGCGCTCGAGCTCGTCGATGAGTTCGAGGGGGTTCTGGGTGGGGCGGTCGCACTTGTTGAAGAAGGTGAAGATAGGGATGCCGCGGCGGCGGCAGACCTCGAAGAGCTTGCGGGTCTGGGGCTCAATGCCCTTGGCCGAGTCGATCACCATCAGGGCGGCGTCGACGGCGGTCAGCACGCGGTAGGTGTCCTCGGAGAAGTCCTTGTGGCCGGGGGTGTCGAGCAGGTTGACCGCGTAGCCCTGGTAGGCGAACTGCAGGACGGTGGACGAGATCGAGATGACGCGCTGTTTAACCAGCTCCATCCAGTCCGAGGTGGTGGCGCGCTGCTGCTTGCGGGCGGTCACGGAGCCGGCGAGGTGGATGGCGTTGCCGTAGAGGAGGAATTTTTCCGTGAGGGTGGTCTTGCCGGCGTCCGGGTGCGAGATGATGGCGAAGGTGCGGCGGCGGGCGATTTCCTGGGCGGGCGTCATGGCGAAAGGCGAGAGCACACGACGCGCGGGCGGCGAGGGGAAGGGAAAACGCGGCGCGGGCAACGACGGCGCGGGCGGCGAGGCGGGCGAAGACGCGGGGTAATTCGCTGGGAAAGCGCGAGTTTTGACGATCGGTTGACGAAAATCCGGTTCGCCCCTCAAGCCGCGTCGGCTTTGTGTCGATGAGTAGAAACCTCCCCTAACCCCATGCACACCACCTTCTGGCTGGTCGGTTTGATCTATGCCGCGGGACTGCTCGTTCTGGCTGGAGCCCTTTGGCGAGCGCCCGAGGGTTTCGAGGATGACGCCGGATTCCACCGCGGCCAGGAGCCGCAGGATTGATCGGCGGACGCCGCCAAGCGGCGGTGAACATTCGGCGGCCGCGAACAGGTTTTTGTGCTTTCGGCGACGGGTGCGGCGGCTGAGGGTGTCCGGCTATGGCCGAAGCCTCGCTGAAACTCAAAGCCAACATCCGCTCGCGCGTGCTCGCCGGACACCCGTGGGTGTTCGCCAACGAGGTCGAGGCGCTCGCCCCCGCCGCGCACGACGGCGAGGTGATCGAGCTGCGCGACCGCACCGGGCGTTTCCTCGGCACCGGCATCTACAATTCGCGCTCCCAGATAGTCTGGCGCAAACTCAGCCGCGACCGGGTGGTCCTCGACGAGTTCTATCTGCGCGGAGCCTTGACCCGCGCCCTCGCCCGACGCGGCGGGCCGAACGCCGCCGCCAACCGCCGCCTCGTCTGGTCCGAATCGGACGACCTGCCCGGCTTGGTGGTCGACCAGTTTGGCGACACCCTCGTGGTTCAGATCCAGACCCTCGCGCTGGATAAACGTGCTTCGCTCGTGGTCGAGCTGCTCGCCGAGCTAAGCGGCGCGGCCGAGATCATCCTGCGCAACGACGCCAACATCCGCCGCCTCGAGGGCCTCGAGCTGGCCGTTTCCACCCGCAGCGGCCGCGACTGGGCGCCGCGCTGGCATGCGATCGACGGCTTCGACTATTGGCTCGACCTCCAGAACGGACAAAAGACCGGCTTCTACCTCGACCAACGCGAGCAACACGCGGCGGTCGCGCGCCACGCCCGTGGGCGGCGGGTGCTCGACGCGTTTTGCAACCAGGGCTCCTTCGCCCTCCACGCCGCCCGGGCCGGCGCCACCCTCGTGCGCGGGCTGGACAGCGCCTTCGACGCCATCTCCCAGGCCAAGCGCAACGCCGAGCGCAACGCCGTGGCGGCCGAGTTCGAGAGCGTGAACGTCTTCGATTACTTCGGCACGAAACATGACGAGACTTGGGATCTGATCGTGCTCGACCCGCCGCCCTTCGCGAAGTCGAAGAGCGCGCTCGAAGGCGCGCTGCGCGGCTACAAGGAGCTCAATCTCCGGGCCATGAAGGCCCTCGCCCCCGGCGGCCTGCTCGCGACCTACACCTGCTCGCACCACATGCAGGACGCCGAGCTGCGCGGCGTGCTGGCCGACGCCGCGACCGACGCCAAACGCAAGGTGCAGGTGGTGGAGTTTTGCCACCAACCGGCCGACCACCCCGTGCTCGTCACCATGCCGGAGAGCGAATACCTGCGCGGCTACATCCTGCGGGTGGAGTGAGCCCGTCCGCGTCGCGCGCGCCGGCTCCGGGCGCGGATCACGCTCAGACCGGCAGCTCGCCGACGCGCAGGCAGGACACCTCGCGGCCGTCGAAGGGCGCGAGCGACGGCACCGTGGTGCGGCAGGCATCGACCGCGTAGGCGCAACGCGGATGGAAGGGACACCCGGCGGGCGGATTGAGCGGGCTGGGCGGGTCGCCGGCCAGCACGATGCGGCGGCGGGCGCGTTCGCCCTCGGGGTCGGGCCGGGGCACGGCGCTGACCAAGGCGCGGGTGTAGGGATGCTGCGGGCGCTCGATGACGTCGCAGGCCGTGCCGAGTTCGACGATGCGGCCGAGATACATCACCGCGACGCGGTCGGAGAGGTGTTTAACCACCGAGAGGTCGTGGGCGATGAAGACGAGGCTGAGGCCGAGATCGCGCACGAGTTTGGCCAACAGGTTCAAAATCTGCGCCTGGATGGACACGTCGAGAGCCGAGACCGGCTCGTCGGCCACGATCACGCGCGGTTCGAGGGCGAGGGCGCGCGCGATGGCGATGCGCTGGCGTTGGCCGCCGGAAAACTCGTGCGGGTATTTGCCGAGCGAGCGGGCCGGGATGCCGACCAGCGCGGCGAGTTCGGCGACGCGCGCGGGGATGTCGGCGGCGGGCCGGAGCCGGTGCACCCGCAGCGGCTCGGCGAGGGCCTCGCCGACGCTGAGTCGGGGATTCAGGGACGCGAAAGGATCCTGGAAAACCATCTGCAAGGCGCGCCGGGCCTCGCCGGTCGCGGCGGCGGCGGCGGTGAGGTTTTTGCCTTCCAGCCAGACGCTGCCGCCCGTGGCGGGCAGAAGGCCCATGATGGTGCGGGCGATGGTGGACTTGCCGCAGCCGGACTCGCCGACCAGGCCGAGCACCTCGCCGCGCGCGAGGGCGAGCGAAACGCCGTCGACGGCCTTCACCGTGCCGGAGCGCCGCTTGAACAAAATCCCGCTCTCCACCGGGAAATGGGTGTAAACGTCGCGAAGTTCGAGGATGGGGGCGGACATGAAAAAAAGGGCCGATCAAATCTCCCCCGCGTGCGCACGGCGGCAGGCGTGGGCGTGGCCGGGGGCGCACTCGGCGAGCGCGGGCGGGCCGCCGGCGCGGCAGGCCTCGGCGGCGAATTCGCAACGCTCGGCGAAGGCGCATCCGGGAATGGGTTTGGAAAGATCGGGCGGCAGGCCCGCCAAGGTATAGAGTTCCGTGCCCTTGGCCTGGAGTGCGGGGATGGAGCGTTGCAGGGCGCGGGTGTAGGGGTGGCGGGGCGCGCGGAACAGCGTGTCGACCCCGGCGCTTTCGACGATGCGGCCGGCATACATCACCAGCACGCGGTCGCAGAGGCCGGAGACGACCCCGAGATCGTGGGAGATGAAGATCACGGCCATGCCCAGCTCGCGCTGGAGTGTTTGGATGAATTCGAGGATCTGGGCCTGCACCGTCACGTCGAGCGCGGTGGTGGGCTCGTCGGCGGTGAGCAGCTCGGGCCGGGCGATCAGCGCCATGGCGATCATAACGCGCTGGCGCATGCCGCCGGAAAACTCGTGCGGATACGAATGCAGACGGCGGGCGG
>JAIXVP010000058.1 GCA_027482905.1 Opitutaceae bacterium | reverse complement strand
CGGCGGCCCTGCGCGCGCGGGGTTTCAAGCCCTCGCGCTACTCGGTCGAGCCGCACTAGGCACCCGAGGTTCGTCGGTTGGTGCCGCACGCGCCGCTTTGCGCGTTTTTTGTGTTTTTATCGTCCCCGGGGTCGCGCGACTTGCCCGCTCGTCCGGCATGTCCCTAGCTTCACCTCGTTTGCGCGTCACCACCACGATCTCTCCGGCGCCCAAATCCCTTCCCACCATGCACGACGAAGCCCAAGCCGCCGCCGCCCTGCTCCCCGCGCTGCCCGATCCCCGCGATCCCCGCATCCTGACCTACCTCAACCTGAAGCTGCGCGAGCTGGGCCAGCCCGCCGTCGCGCTGCCCGACGCCGCCGGGGACTCGAACGATCCCGCCTCCTTCACCCGCCTCGTCGATCACCTCGTCGCCCTCGGCCGCGAAAAGGACCGCATCCTGTCCAAGCATCTCTGCCCGGTCGATCAGCGTATCCAAAACTTCCTCTACGCCAATCTGGAGGAACACGGCCGCGTGCCCCATCTGCCGTCCGCCACCCTCGTCCTCGACCGCCCCGGCCTGGCCCGCGCCCTTTCCCTGCCGCCCGGCGCCAACGAGCACAAGAGCTCCATCCTCACCTCGACCCGCCTGCACAACGGCATCCTCCACAACCCAAAGTCCGATCGCCGCACCACCCAGGGCATCTTCCACGTCGCCGAGGGCGGCCTGCCCATCCCCGACGACAAGAAGGCCGTGCCCGCGTCCGTGTTCGCCGCCCTGCTCGCCCGCGCCCTCCATCCGCCCGCCGAGCTGCTCGCCCTGCCGTTCACCGCCGGCGAACCCGCCCCGGCCCTGACCTTCGTGTCCCTCTACCTGCGCCCTATCGTGTTGCCCGAGGTGCCCGGCTTCACCCCGACCCGCCGCATGGAGACGCGTTTCTTCATCCCCGGCGCGCTGGTCGCCAACCTCGACTTCGTTGAAAACATCTTCGGCAACGCCGGCGATCCCTCCCTGCCGGTCAACGACGCCGCCCTCGATCCCGAGTCCTGGACCGGCCACACCGGCTGCATCATCCTCGCGCCCCACCTGAACGGCGTGACCAAAAAGGAGGTCGGCCTGCCCGCCTACGCCGACGCGACCGAACGCCAGCGTCGCGACGGCATGTGCTGGAAAACCGAGTCCGAGCCCTACAACGACGGCGTCGCCTTCAAGATCACCTGCCGCGACGCCTCCGGGGTGGTCGTGACCATCATCTCCGACAACTACTTCGGCTACTGCAAGAAGGAGGTCAAAACCCAGATCTCCTTCGCCGCCAACCTGCTCGGCCTGGCCGAGGAGGAGCACGCCGGCGGCGCCCTGGCCTTCCCGAGCTACGACCTCGGCGAGGATTTCCAGCTCTCCACCTTCATGCCCGTGGTGGACCACGCCTTCGAGGAGGCCCTCGCCTTCCTCGGCGACCGCGCCGACCCGCAGCCCGGCGGCTGGGCCCGCGACCGCGAATTCGCCAACATCCTCTACGTCCCGGCCGATTCCCGCTTCGACCTGCGCGACCAACGCATCACCTGGGGCCCGGCGGAGAAACCCGTCCACGTCCTGAAACTCCTGCCCGGCATCACCTACGTCCTGCCCTCCGGCTACAAGGTCGAGATGGTCCGTCCCGACCCCACCTCCCGCTGGCGCCTGCGCGGCACCACCGCCGAGGGCCTGCTCTGCCACAAGCCCTGCACCGTCTCCGGCGGCGGCAAGTCCGAGATCTCCAAATCCATCGCCGACGCGACCTTCTCCGGCCCCGTGTTCGTCTCCGACGCCGCGCGCGACCTCGACCTCGTCGAGGCCATCCTGAAGCGCGACTACTCCGACCGCTACCGCGACCCCGCCCTGAACAAACCCAACGGCCGCCCCATCCTCTCGGCCCAGCGCTCCCTCGGCTCGGTGGTGAAACTACTTTCCCGCAGCCCCGACTACACCGACGCCTACAATGCCTGGCTCGGCACCATCCCGCGCTACATCCGCGACCTCGTGCTCCTCGTCAAACGCGTGCACAAGCCTTGGAATGGCGACGACTGGCGGCGACATTTCTCGGTCGACACGATCAACGGCCGCCCGGGCAACGAGCTCAAATACCACGGCGCCCGCGCCACCACCCAGTTCCTCCGCGTCGGCTACGCGCCCGACGGCGGCTGGCGCACCTTCTCCCTGCGCAGCGACTTCCTTCCGGCGGTCAAAATTCAGGCCGAGGACGACATCACCGCCTCCGCCGTCGCCCCCGCCGCCGCCGTGCGCGGCCTACCCGTCTCGACCCCGCCCGGCGCCTCGGTGAAGATCGTCCGCAACTGCGAGACCCGTCTTTTCCAACGCCCCGACGACGCCGTCGTGCGCGGCTACGACAAACACGCCGAGAAGGACTTCGCCGGCGGGAACACCTTCTTCTCCAACTACGAGCCCCTGTCCCGCGCCACCGCCGCGGACCTGCTGGAGGACACCCTCGGCTTCGACGCCTACACCGAGCCGGTGAAACAGCTCGTGCGCGACTTCGCGGCGTCACCGAAATCCGACTACATCGTCCTGCCCTCGCACCCCCGCATCGTCGACGGCAAGCCGACCAAGAACCCGCGCTACCTCCAGGTCCGCCCCGACCTGCTCGATCCCCGCGCGACCCCCCTCGCCTTCATCGGCGCGCGCCTCTACCGCCGCATCCCCGCCGAGGCTCCCGTGACTTTCCCGGTCGGCGCCATCCTCATGGGCCGCCGCCAAAACCCGCCCGAGAAGGGCGTCCGCGCGCTCTGCGTCTTCAGCCCCATCCACTACCAGGAGCTGCCCGAGGCCTTCATGGACCTCATCGCCAGCCTCACCGGCAAGTCGCCCTCGACCACCGGCGCCGGCTCCGAGGGCGCGCTGACCAAGGGTCCCTTCAACGCCCTCCCGCCCATCTACGACCTGAACGCCGCGCTCGTGTCGTTCCTGCTCACCGATCTGCCCGCCTTTTCCACCGCGGCCGGCTGGGTCGGCCCGAAGCTCCGCGTCGACCACGACGTCTCCCTGCTCGTCCCCGAGCTCTGGTGCCGCATGAGCGCCGAGGAGCGCACCCCGAAATACCTCATCGACCACGGCTACCTTGAGAAGTGCGAGGACTTCGTCCACGACGGCAAACCCGTGCTCGCCTCGCGTCTGGGCTACCGCATCACCGCGCGTTTCGCCCAGACCTTCCTGGGCCGCGTGATGAGCAACCCCTCGACCGTCTTCGAGGAGGAGCACCTGAAGCCCGAGCTCGCCGACCCCGCGATCTTCGCCGACGGCATGGACAACATCGTCGGCGCCATGAAGGCCGCCGCCGAAAACTACTTCGCGGACGGCTCCGTCGCCGCCGCCTGCCCGCCGCTCCAGGCCCTGCTCCACATCATGCGCGACGGGACCTGGAACGGCCACGATCTCGCCTCGCCGGAGGTGCGCCGCCTCTTCGATCGCGCCGAGATGTTGAAGAGCGACTGGTATGCCGCCCGCCTGGAGGCCAAGCGCAAGATCGACGCCGCCGCGCTCGACGCCCACGCGCGCTACCTGGAGAAATTCCTCAAGCGCACGACCTATGCCGACGTCTCGGTGCAGCTCGACGTCGAGGGCCGCCTGGACCGCGTGGTGGCCCGTGCCCGCGCCGCCGCCAAGGACCCCGCCTACGTCGAAAACCTGCGCGGCACCCTCGGCGCCGAGCCGGCGGTCGCGTCCGACATCGCCAAGATCCTCAAGCGCGTCTGAGCCGGAGCCGGCCCGGCCACCGGGCCGGGGCGCCCCAGGCTTGGCGGGCCGGGGTGCCGCCCGGATGACATCCGCCCGCGTCGCCCCTTGCCTCGCGTCCCTTCCCTGCGTTCACTTTTGGACTGAGCCGTCATGCGTCCCATCCAAGTTGAGCTTTTCGATACCGCAGCGTCCGCCAAGGACGCCCGTGCGTATTTTTCCGAAGCCAGCGCAGAGTCTCGCGGCGCGATTCATACCAGGCCGGAAGTAGCCGATTTCATCCTCGATGTCGCCGGCTGGCACGTCGAAGCCGACCTGCGAAACGCGCGTCTGCTCGAACCGTCGGCCGGCGAGGGCGATTTCCTCCTTCCCGCAGTCCGTCGCCTGCTCGACCAATCCCGGCCCGACGATCTTCGCATCGCTTCCTGCGTCGTCGCCGTTGAGGTGAACCTCGGCGCCCTCGCCATCTGCCGGGAACGCCTGCACGGCCTGCTCGGCGAGCGCGGCTGGAGCCGAATCGTCAGCGAAAAACTGCTCGATGAGTGGCTCGTTCACGCCGATTTCCTGACTGTGCCGCTTTCCGCCGACTTCACCCACGTTGTCGGCAATCCGCCTTACCTCCGCCTGGAAAACCTGCCCAAGGATCTTTTGCGGCTCTATCGCAGCCAGTGGGTATCCCTTTTTGACCGCGCTGATCTCTACGTCGCCTTCATCGAAAAATCCCTTGGCCTGCTGAAACCCGACGGACGCCTCGGCTTCATCTGCGCCGACCGCTGGATGAAAAACCGCTACGGCGGTCCGCTGCGCGCCATCATCGCGGGCGCCTTTCACCTCGAGGTTTATGTGGATTTCACCGGCTGCCCGGCCTTTTTCGACGAGGTGGACGCCTACCCCGCCGTGACAGTTTTCCGACGCGGCGCCGGCCTGCTCACGCGAACCGCTTTCCGACCTGAAATCTCCGCAGCCGCCCTCGGGCTGCTCGCCCGGGCTTTGCGAGGTGAAACCGCCCATCCTGCGGTGTCCACCCGCGCCGATGTGACCGCCGCCGACCAGCCTTGGGTCTTCAACGAAGACGGCTGCATGGCGATCATTCACCGACTGGAGCGTTCACTGCCCGCGCTGGAAAGCGTCGGTGTGCATGTCGGCATCGGTGTCGCAACCGGAGCGGATGCCGTTTTCATCGGCAAAGACCTCGACGTGGAGCCGTCGCGAAAACTCCCGCTCGTCACCACCCGCGACATCCGCAGCGGTCGCGTGGAGTGGCGCGGATGCTGGGTGTTGAATCCTTTTGAGGCCGACGGTCGCATCGTCGATCCCGACGTCTACCCGCGCTTCAAGCGCTATATCGAGGAGCACCGCGAGGCCATCGCCCGCCGCAACGTGGCCGGCCGCAACCCCGTCGGCTGGTTTCGCACCATCGATCGTATCCACGAGGTTATTACTCACCGGCCCAAGCTTTTGATCCCCGATATCAAGGGTAGCGCGCATGTGGTTTACGAGGAGGGGAAGCTTTATCCTCACCACAACCTCTACTTCATCACCTCAGAAACCTGGGAGCTGCGCGCCCTGCAAACCGTTCTGTCCAGCCGTCTCGCCCACGCCTTCGTCGCCACCTACAGCCCGCGCATGCGCGGCGGTAACCTGCGATTTCAGGCCCAGTATTTGCGCCGCATCCGCCTGCCCGACTGGCAATCGGTTCCGGCAAAGCTCCGCCGCCGCCTCGCCGATGCCGCTTTGAATGAGGACTCCGTCATGGCCGCCGCCGCCGTGCGCGAACTCTATGGGCTTGATGATGTCACGTGGGAGCAGCTCGCCCTCGCCGGACAACCCGCTGCTCTATCTCCTCAGGCATGAAATCCCCACGCATCGGGTTTGAGCCGCGTCTTCGCCAAGCGGTGCGCGCGTTCTGGTCAAGCCGGTCGTCGGCGAGCGCCAAACAGCTGGCCTCCGGTCGCGCGGACCAAGGCAACCGCGGTGCCGTGACCAGCGGCAAAACCTTGGACTCGTTTCGCAACATGATCATCGACGTGGCGAAGCGACACGGCCCGAAGGCAGTCGAGATTCATCGCGATAAATCCATGGTGGTGCTCCCGGGTTTCTTTCGACCGACCAAGCAATGGGATTTGTTGATCGTGCATAAGGGGCGACTCCTCGCCGCCCTGGAATTGAAATCCCTCTGTGGCCCTTCGTTTGGTAATAACGCAAACAACCGCTGCGAGGAAGCGCTCGGCAGCGCCTACGATTTCCGAAAAGCCCAAAGCGAAGGTTTGTTCGGGGCGGGTGCGGCTCCGTTTCTCGGCTATTTCATCTTGGTGGAGGACGACGCCGGTTCGCGCGAAGCGGTGACCGCGCGCTCGCCGCACTTCCCAACCGATCCTGCTTTCGCGGGTTCTTCCTACCAGCGGCGCATGCACCTTTTGTGCGAACGTATGGTGCAACAGCAGCTCTATGCCGCCGCATCCGTGCTGTGCGCGCCAAAATCGACCACCACCGGGGACTTCACGAACGTGTCCGCCCGCACCTCTTTCCGGCAACTGCTCACCCGGTTGGCTTCCCACCTGGCGAGCGAAACCGAGGTGGAAAGATACTCCGGCGGGTTAAAGGAGAACTCGGTGCCCTACGGCGAGTCCATGTTGTTGGACAACGACTGTTTCGCTTCGGAAGAGTAAGTCGCTTGTCGGGTTCCGGCGGCGGTGTTTGGTTCGCGGCATGATCCATCCCGGTCTTGTCTCCGTCACTTTTCGCAAACTCGCGCCCGCCGAGATCGTGGCGTTGGTGCGCAAGGCCGGCCTGCGTGGCATCGAGTGGGGCGGCGACATCCACGTGCCGCATGGCGACATCGAGAGAGCGCGCGAGGTGCGGGCGATGACCGAGGAGTCCGGCCTGCGGGTGGCGGCCTACGGCAGTTATTACCGGGCGGGTTCGAGCGAGGCTGATGGGCTGCCCTTCCGGCGGGTGCTCGACACCGCGCTCGAGCTCGGTGCCCCGAGCATCCGGGTGTGGCCGGGCGTGAAGGGCTCGGCCGACGTCGACGAGGCGGGGCGCTGGGCGGTGATCGAGGACCTGCGGCGGATCGCGGAGCTGGCCGGGCAGGTCGGCGTGCGCGTTGCGACCGAGTTCCACGGCGGCACGCTCACCGACACCAACGACTCGGCCAGCCAGCTGCTGGTCGAGGTGGACCACCCCAATCTCCACACCGGCTGGCAGCCGCACAACGGCGAGGCGACGGCGGACTGCGTCGAGGGCCTGCGGGCGGTGGCGCCGCGCCTGGACAACGTGCACGTCTTCCACTGGTGGCCGACCTCGGCGGAACGCCATCCGCTGGCGGACGGCGCGGCGCGATGGGCGGAGTTTTGGCGGGTGTTGCGGACGCTGCCGGGCGAACGGTTCGCGCTGCTCGAATTCGTCCCGGGTGATAGCGAGGCGGCGTTTTTGCGCGACGCGGCCACGCTCACGGACTGGCTGGGCGCGTGCTGAGCCGGCCGCGCCGCCCTGGTGTGCGGGTTTTACCCACGGTGCCGGCCGCAATGCCGCCTCGACAGCGGGAGGACGGGGTTGGTCTGCTCTCGGGCATGTCCCCGGTGAACACTCCTCGTTCCTTCCCGCGCCGCACCTGGCGCGGGCCGGCCGCGGTCGTGGCGATTCTCGCCGCGCCTCTCGCGACCCGGGCGGCGGGACTCGGGGAGACGAGCGGTGACGGCAGCTTTTCCGTCCTGGCGGTCGCGACGGTGGCGGTGGGCGTGCTGTATCTGGCCCTGCGGGCGCGCGACCGGCGGCGGGTGCGGACCTTCGCGGCGTCGGCGGAGAAGCTCCAGTTTATCTTCGACAGCCTGCCGGCGGCCATCGTGGTCACGGATGTGCGTCCGCTGATCGCCTGGCTCGAGACCCTGCGGGCGGAGGGGGTGGTTGATTTGGAGGCCTATCTCAAAGCGCGGCCGGACCACATCCGGGAGCGTTTCGCCCATCAGGAGGTCGTGTCGGTCAACCGGCGTCTGCTCGAGCTGGGCGGGCTGCGCGACCTCGCGCACGTGCGGGCCGAGATCGGGCGTTTCGCGGCGGATTTTCAGACGGCTTTTCTGGCCCAGCTGCTGGCGCTCTGGGCGGGCCGGCGCGAGCTGGTCCACGACGTCACGGTGCGGGTCGCGGGCGACGGGGTGTTGCACGCCATCATGCACTGGTCGGTCCCGATGGAGGGCGGCCGGCCCGACTACGCGCGGGCCATGGCGGTCTTCAGCGACATGACGGAGCTGCGGCGCACCGAGGAGCGCCTGCGGCGCAGCGAGGCCCGCTGGGAGCTGGCGGTGCGCGGCATCAACGCCGGCATCTACGAGATCGACTTCGCCACCGGCGGCTTCTTCGTCTCGGAGCGCAGCTGGGAGATGCTCGGCTACGCGCCGGGCGACGTGGAGGAATCGCGCGCCGGCTGGGAGGCTCTGGTGCACCCGGAGGACCGGGCGGCCGCCGCGCGGGCCCTGGAGGACCATCTGGAGGGGCGCACCGACGGCGTCCGGGGCGAGTTGCGCCTGCTTTGCCGCGACGGGCGGCACCGCTGGGTCATGTCCCGCGGCCTCGCGCAGTTCGACGCGGAGGGCCGGCCGGTGCGCTTTGTGGGCACGTATTCGGACATCCACGCGCGCAAGGCGGCCGAGGGCGAGCTGGCGGCGGAGCGCGAGCGCCTCCGTGTCACCCTCCGCGCCATGGCGGAGGCCGTCATCACGACCGACCGGCACGGGGTGGTGAGCTATCTCAACGACGCGGCGCAGGAGATGACCGGCTGGACCGAGGGCGCGGCGGTGGGCCGCTCGCTGGCCGAGGTGTGCCCGTTCCAGCACGAGCGCACCAAGGCCGCGCTGCCTTCGCCGCACGCGCGGGCCCTCTCGGCGGCGGTTGTGGTGGACCTGCCGCCGGCCACCATGTTGCTCCATCGCCAGGGCGCGCGGCGCCTGGTCGAGGGACGTTGCGCGCCGATCCGCGACATCGCCAGCCGGCCGGCCGGCGCGGTGCTGGTGCTGCGCGACGTCACCGAGCGGGCGCGCTTGGAGGCGGACCTCCTGCGCGCGACCAAGCTGGAGTCGGTGGGCGTGCTGGCGGGCGGGATCGCGCACGATTTCAACAACCTCCTGACCGTGGTGATGGGCAACGTGACCCTCGCCATGCTCGATTCGCAGAACCTGGGTCTGAACGGACAATGGTTGAACGAGGCGGAGAAGGGCCTGCTGCGGGCGCGGGACCTCACCCACCAGCTCCTGACCTTCGCGAAGGGCGGCGAGCCGGTGCGCTCGGTCGTGCAGCTGGCCGAGGTCGTGCGCGAGACGGCGAACTTCTCCCTGCACGGCGCGAAGGTGCGGGGCGAGTTCGCGATCGAGCCGGACCTCTGGGCGGCGGACGTGGACAAGGGCCAGATCGGGCAGGTGGTGCAGAACCTGGTGCTCAACGCCGTCCAGGCCATGCCGGGCGGCGGGGTGATCCGGCTGGAGCTGGCCAACGACGCCGCGCCCCCCCTGCGCACCGGACTGGCCGGACCGGCGGTGCGGCTGGCGGTGCGCGACGAGGGCGAGGGCATACGGCCGGAGCACCTCGCGAAGATTTTCGATCCCTATTTCACGACCAAGGAGGAGGGCAGCGGCCTCGGTCTGGCGACGGTCTACGCGGTGGTGAAAAAACACGGCGGCCACATCGAGGTGGAGTCCGAGCCCGGGCGCGGCACGTGTTTCCAGCTCTGGTTGCCGGCCACCCGGGCGACCCCGCTCGAGCGCGCGGCCACGGCGTCGCCCTTCGGCGCGGCGGGGCAGAACGGACGGGTGTTGCTGATGGACGACGAGGCCGGCATCCGGGAGATGGCGGCGCAACTGCTGCGGCGGATCGGCTTCGCGGTCGAGACGACCTCCGACGGGGCCGACGCGGTCGAGTCCTACCGGGCGGCGCTGGATCGGGGGCGGCGCTTCGACCTGGTGATCATGGATCTTACCGTGCCCGGCGGCATGGGCGGGCTGGCGGCCATGCGCAAGATCCAGGAGATCGACCCCGGGGTGCGGGCGATCGTGAGCAGCGGCTATTCCAGCGATCCGGTGATGAGCGACCACCGCGCCTACGGCTTCGCCGGCATGATCCCGAAGCCCTACCGCATCACCGATTTCGCGAAGACCATCCGCCAGGTGCTGGAAGGGGTTTGATCACCGCGGGGCGTCCGCCGCCTCGCCGACGGCGGCGGCGAGGTCGCGGGCGGCGCGGGTGATCTCGAAGCGGGCCTCGAAGCAGGCGAGGGCGGCGGCGCCCATGGCCGCGCGTCCGGCCGGCGGCAGGGCGGCCCAGGCGCGGAGCAGGTCGAGACCGCCGACGATCGTATCCGGAGCGACGATACCGGCGTGGTCGGCGGCGATCTCGCGCCAGATGTTGACCTTGTCGCTGATCAGCACGGGGCGGCCGCAGGCGAGGGCCTCGGCCACGGCGATGCCGAAGTTTTCCTGGTGGGAGAGCAGCACGAAGGCCTCGCAGGCGCGCAGGGCGGCCCATTTCGCGTCGTCGCCCAGCATCGGCAGCCAGACGAGCGCGGCGTCGGTCGCGGCGTCGGCGGGGGCGTCGGCGGCGAGGTCGACCTGGGCGAGGCCGCACTCGCGGGCGAGGCGGCGCAGGCCGGCGGCCTCGGCGGGGTCGGCGCAGGGGCCGGCGACGACCAGGCGGGGCGCGGCGGGCTGTTCCCGGCGGAAGGCGGCGTAGGCGGCGACGAGTTCGCGCACGCCCTTCTTGTCGTGGATGCGGCCGAGGAAGAGCAGAAAGGGACCTCCCGCCAGAACGGGAAAGCGGGCGAGCAGGCCGGCGTGCGCGGCGGGGTCGGCGGCGGGCGGGCGGGCGGTGCCGTAGGCGACCACCCGTTCGCGGACGCGGTAGGGGAAAAAGGTCCGGCGGGCGAGGTCGCGCTCGGCCTCGCAGGTGAAGCACACGGCGGCGGCGGCGTGGAGGGCGGCCGACTCGTGGCGCCACCAGTAGAGTTGTTTCTTGAGGTGTTTGATCGGGTAGGCGCGGCGGAACCACGGATCGAGCATGCCGTGCGGAAACACCAGGTGGGGCGTGGCGGTGCCGCGCAGGGCGCGGTGCACGGGCGCGGCGTTTTGCCAGAGGCCGTGGACAAGGACGGCGTCGAAGCGCGTGTGGTGGGCGCGCAGCCAGACGCCCAGGGTGGCGTCGTCGCGCCGGCCGAGGGGGTGGAAAGGAAAGTCTCCGGGGGGCGGGGTGCCGGGCGGGTCCTCGGTCACCACCTCCACGTGGTGGCCGAGGGCGAGCAGGGCGGCGGTGGAGCGGAGGACGGATTCGGACGGACCGCCGGACTCGCGACGCAGGGTGTGGATGACGCGCAGGATGCGGCGGGGACGATCCGGGGTGGCTTCAGGCGGCATGGTCGGCGGGCGCGGGCGGGACCGGCGCAGGGGGAGGCGGCCGGAGGCGGGCGAGGCCGCGAAGCAACGGCTCGGTCAGGACGAAGGCGAGCGCGATTCCCGCCCAGCTGGCGAGGATGTCCGAGAAGTCGACGCTGCGGTGGGGCAGGGGCAGCTGGCCGAGTTCCAGGGCGACCGCGAAGAGCGCCAGGCCGCCGGCGAGGCGGGCGCGGCGCGTCGCTCCGAGGGCCATCCCGCCCAACCGGCCCAGAGCCAGCAGGGCGAGGTGGAAGGCGAGGAAACCGGCGACGTGGCGGCCGGTGTATTGGGAATCGATGTAGCGCGCCAGGTGGTTGGGCAGCAGGCCCAGGGGACGGATCTCCGGCCGGGGCATCAGGCCGAGAAACAGGATGACACCGAGGGCGGCGATGGCGGCGAGCAGGGCGGCGCCTTGGCGAACGCGGCGCATGGTCCGGATCAGGGTTTTTTGTTGTCCAGCTGCCGGCGCAACTCGTGGGTCTTCGCGATCGAGAGGAATTCGTAGAAGGCGTGCAGGCGGGCGAAGTAGTAGCCCTCGCGGCCGTCGCGGAAACCACGTTGCCAAAAGTAGACGTAGCAAAAACGAAGGAAGGGACGGAAGGGCAGGCCGAGGGAGCGCGAGCGGAGCTGGCGGCGCCAGCCGACGTGGGAGCTTTGCAGGTCGGAGCGGTTCAGACGGCCGGAAACCGCGACGCGCGCCTCCCAGTTCGAGTAGCGGTTGTGTTTCTCCACGAAGACCTCGACCGAGGGGAAGGCGTAGTGGTCGATCTCGCTGCGCAGGCGTCCGGTGTCTCCCTTCACAAGCACATGCTCGTGGACCTCGTTGTCGCCGCTCTCGGTGTTCTCCCCGGTGATTTTTTCGTGGCGACCGAGCCGGTGGCGGAAGAGACGGAGATTCCAGTTCGGGTAGTAGGCGTGGGCGAGCCAGCGGCCCATGAACATGAAGCGGCGGTTGATCCAGTAGCCGTCGACGGGGTGGTCGGGGTCGGTGACGATGGCGCGAATCTCCGCTTCGGCGCAGGACGGAAGAACCTCGTCGGCATCGAGGATGAAAACCCAATCGTGGCGGAAGGGCAGGTTTTCCAGGGCCCAGTTCTTTTTCTTCGGCCAGGTGCCGTTGAAATCAAATTGCACCACGGTCGCGCCGGCGGCCCGCGCGATGTCGGCCGAGCCATCCCGGCTGTGGGAGTCCACCACGAAAACTTGGTCCGCCCACGCGACCGAGGCCAGGCATCGCGGCAGATTGGCGGCCTCGTTCTTGATGGGTATGAGGATGGAGACGGGGACTTTACTCAAAATCGGAGGGGATTCAATCGACACCACGTGCGGCGGGTTGGAAAGCGCATTCGCAAGCGACTTCGAGGGAGTGGGTTCGAGTGCGATCATGGCGGGGTTTCAGCATAGGCCCGGCCAAGCGCAGACCATACCATTCAAGAAGCAATCCATCGTATACGTTTTAAAAATCCGAAGGGCGTCAGTCTGGATTCGGGGATTTGGCCGGGGGCGGCCAGCGGTGGGCGGGGACGCCGAGGCGGATCCGGGAGCGTTTCCAGAGCGGCCAGAGGGTGCGAACCAGAAGCAGACCGAAGACGCTGCGAATCGAGTGGCCGGCGACGAGGGCGCGCAGCAGATACCATGGCAAGCCGGCCCAGTGACCGGCGATGGTGGCGAAATAGGCGGCGGCGAGGGGGTTGTTTTCCTTCCGGGCGGTGGCGAAAAACAAGCGGGACCGCGTGGCGGGGTCGAGTTTGGTGCGGGGATCGTCGCGGAGCGCGGAAAAGTCCCTTGAGGCGAGTTTTCGGCGGTCCTCGTCGTTCCGCACGGCGGAGAGGTGCAGGCGCATTTCCGCGCCGGCCAGCCGGTGGAAACCGGCGCGGGCGGCGCTGAGGGAATCTTCGTGCAGGCGGTAGTAGACCAGCGGCTCCGGCACCAGGCCGAGACGGCCTTCGCGGGCGAGCCATTCGATCCATTCGAGATCTTCCACCCCGAAGAGGGTGGGGTTGTAAAAACGGGTGTTCGCGGCGGAGCGGCGGAAGAGAAGGGACGAATGGGGGCAGGCGCTGATCCAACGCGAACCATGGCGGCGGAGAAAAGCGGTGCGGAGGGCGAGGCGGGGGTGGAGCGGGCGACCGGCGGGGTCGATGCAAAGCGCGTCGGAGCCGAC
Source organism: Opitutaceae bacterium (assembly GCA_027482905.1). GTDB lineage: Bacteria > Verrucomicrobiota > Verrucomicrobiia > Opitutales > Opitutaceae > IMCC26134_A. Next base: position 668 of record JAIXVP010000058.1, on the reverse strand, counting down.
CGCGATCAGGTCGGGCCGGCTTTCGAGCAATTCGACCTGGCGGGCGAGGCGGTCGGGCCGGGCGAGGTCGTCCGCGTCGAGGCGCGCGATGTAGACGCCGCGGCAGGCGGGCAGGCCGAGGCAGGCGCCGCCGGCCGGCCCGAGGTTGGACGGAGACCTGACCAGGTGGAAATCGTCCCGGCCGGCGCAGGCGGCGGCCACGCGGTCGACCGAGCCGTCGGCGGAGGCGTTGTCGACGAGCACGATCTCGCGGTTCGGGTAGCTTTGGGCGAGGACGCTGGCGACGGCGGCGTCCAGGTAGGCGCCGGCGTCGCGGCTGACGATGAGGACCGAGACGAGGGGGACGGGGCTCATGCGCGGCGCAGGCGGCGGGCAAGTTTGCGGGCGGCGGCGAGGGGCAGGGCGCGGAGGGCGGGGACCTCCCATTGCAGGCGCATCATCTCTAGGTAGGCGAGCGGCCGGGGGCGGGCGGCCCAGGCGGGCGAGGTGGCGCGCAGGCGACCGAGCCGGTGCCAGCAGTGGTAACGGCGGCGCGTGCGCGAATCGCGGGTGGCGGAGGCGGCGGCCTGCGCGTGTTGCCAGGGGGCGACGGGGGCGGCGGCGAGCGCGGCCACGAGTTCCGGCGGCACGGGCAGGGCGAAACGATCGGTGAGGTAGCCCAGCACGGG
>JAIXVP010000402.1 GCA_027482905.1 Opitutaceae bacterium | reverse complement strand
CGCCCGGCCGGCGGCGGCGGCCAGCCAGAAGGTGTAGTCGGTGATGCCGTCGGGTCCCGTCTGATGGCCGGGCACGATGAACAGGCCGCGGGGACGCCCGCCCCGGGTCGACGGGTCGCGGACGGGCGCCGGATCGGCGGCGGGAATGGGCGGGCGGTGGCTCATGCCGGCGGCGTGGTGAGTTTTTGGTAGCGGGTCATTTTCCACCGCAGGAACGGTGCGGCGAGCCAGGCGGGGAGCGTTTGGCGGCCGAGTTGCTGCCAGTAGGTGAGATTCCGCCACAAGCGGATCCGGGGCTCGCCCAGGCGATCGGCGATGGCGTTGAACTGCCGGAGGCGAAGTCGGGTTTCCTCGACGCGGGTGAGGCCTCGGATGCCGATCGCGGTGGAGAGGGATTCTGGTCGGTAGCGAAAAACCGCGGTTTCCCCGCGCACGAAACCGATGTCGCCCGCGAGCACGGCGGCGTAGGACAGGCGGGCGTCGATCGCGGCGCCGGTGCCGTCCGAAAAATCGAGGGGGAGCGACGCGGCGAGAAAATCGCGCCGGAAAGCGAGGGCGGTGGTGGGGTAGAAGAAATCCGTGTCGTGGGACCGGTAGATCGCCCGGCGGTAGTCGCGTTGCTCGCGGTCGGCGTGGTAGAGGCCACGCAGCCGCCGGCCTTCGATGTCGATCAGGCCCATCGAGCCCTGGATCATCACGAGGTCCGGTTTTTCCCGCCAGAGCGCCTCGTAGCGCTCGATATGGTCGGGCAGGTGGCGGTCGTCGCTGTCGAGCAGGTAGACATGATCGCCGGACGAGGCGAGAAAGGCGCGGTGGATGCCGCGCGCCTGGCATTCGATCCCTTTCAGGGAGTGGTCGTGCGCGTCCGAAATCAGCCGGATGCGATTTCCGTAGGAGCGAAGGATCGCGAGCGAATCGTCCGTCGAGCCGTCGTCGTAGACCACGATTTCGTCGGGCGGACGCGTCTGGGCGAGCACGGAGTCGACGCACTCGCGCAACCACGGGGCGGCGTTGTAGCTGGTGATCAAAACCGCGACGGTGGGCGTGGCTTGGTTCATGACCGGGTCGAGTCGGCGAGGTGGCGGTAGAGCGCGACGTAGCGCTCGATCATCCGGGCCGGGTCCCAGGCGGCGGCGCGGACGAGGCCCGCGGCGGCCAGGCGGGAGCGGTCCGGCCAGGCGAGGGCGATCCGTTCGGCGGCGGCGGCGGGGGCGGTCGGGTCGAAGTAGACGGCGGCGTCGCCTCCGACCTCGGGCAGGGGCGCGCGGTCGGAGGTGAACACGGGGCAGCCGCAGGCCTGGGCCTCCGCGACGGGCCAGCCGAAGCCCTCGGCCAGCGAAGGAAACACGAGGCCGGCGGCGAGCGAGTAGAGGGCCTCGAGTTCGGGATTGGAGGCGCCGACCACGAGGTGGACGCCGGCGTCGGGGCCGAGGCTTTCGAGCAGGGCGCGATCGGCCGCGCCGAGGGGTTTTCCGACCATGACGAGATCGGGGCGACCCGGCAGGACGGCGCGCAGGCGGGCGTGGATCGCGAGCAGGCCGGGACGGTTTTTATACCATTGGCCGCCGCCGACGTTCACGAGGAAGCCGTCCGGGCGGAGCAGCCGGGCGGGCAGGGCGCCGCTCGCGACCAACGGCGCGAGCGTGGCCGCGGCCTCGGCCGGGGAGCGGCGGCGGTAGGGGTGGTTGAGGCCGTTGGGGATCACGGTGGCGCGGTCGGGCGCCCAGCCGGTCAGACGCAGCAGGTCGGCGCGGGTGTTTTCCGAAACGCAGGCGGCGTGGGGCAGGCGGCGGATGCGTCCGAGGATCCAGCGCTGGAAAGCACGCGCGGCGCGGCCGTGGGTCTGGCCGGGAATCTCGCCGGCGGCGGCGCGGATGCGGAGCAGGTCGTGGCAGGTGCAGAGGGCGGGAACGGGCGATCCGGAGGCGCAGGCGGAGTTGGCGTGGTCGACCACGTGCACCACATCGGGCCGGAAGCGGGCGGCGATCGAGCGCAGGCGGACGGGGAACACCACGAATTTGTCCGCGTAGCCGAGCAGCTTGGGGAAGCCGTCGTAGCGGTAGGGACGGGCGAGCCGGGCGAAGCCGGGCTTGGGGGACTCCAGGAGCGTCTCGTGGCCGGCGGCGGCGAGGCCGTCGCGCAGCAGGTCGCCGAAACGCAGCATGCTTTGCTGGCGGTCGGCCGCGAAGTTGCCCGCGAGCAGCACGCGCAGCGGGCGTTCCGGACCGGGCGGGAGGGCGGTGGTTCGGCTCATGTCCGCAGGGGTGTCCGGGGTTCCTCCTCGAGCTCGTCCGCCGTGTCCGTCTCCTCAGTTTCGTCGTCCGGTTCGGCCGGCCCGCCGGCGGCGGCGAGGGCGAGTCCGGACCCGAACACGGCGAAGCCGAGGATGGTGGGCGGCGCCCACTGGCCGGAGATCACGATGAGCATGCTGGCGCCCACCAGCATCCAGCCCAGTCCGTCGTTGTGCCGCAGCAGGCCGAGCCAGGCGTTCCACAAGACGTGCGCGGCGAGCCAGCAGCGGAAGAGGATGAACATGGCCCCCAGGATCGGACCGAGTTCGAGCAGGATCTTGGGCCACTCGCCCTCGGCGAGCAGGAAGGTGAGAGAACCGGTGGTGAAGCGCGCGCCGACGTTCGAGCCGATGCCGACGCCGTGGCCGAAGAGGGGCGCGTCCCCGATCACGGTGAGCGCCGCGAGGTGGTCGTTGAAAAAGCGTTGGAAGATACTCGCGCCCATGCCGCCGCCCTGGACGGTGGACTCCTCCCAGCGGGCGGAGAACGCGGCGGTGAGATCCTGGTTGGCCGCGATCTGAAGCATGAGAACCGCCAGCGCGATCGGAACCAGCACGGCGCCCAGGCGACGCACGTCCCGCGCGACCGTGAACAAACCGAAGACCACCACCACGAGCACCGAGAACAGCAGGCTGCGGCTGATGGAGAGCGGGACGGCGATCACGATCGCGGCGGTGGCGGCGATGAGGAGGCGGCGCGGGTAGGTGTTCGGGTGGGTCCAGCCGTAGAAGGCGAACGCGGTCGCGAGCGGATACCAGGCCATGGGACCGGTGATGAAGGAGAAGGGGCCGGCCGGGCGCACCTTGTCCAGCGCGCCGCGCAGCTGGCCGCCTTCGCCGCTGCCGATGCCCTTGTTCAGGAGCGAGGCCGGGCCCGCGTTGTGTTGCAGGAACATGAGGACGGTGATCCCGAGCGTCAGCCAAAGCGCGACCCGGCCCATTCGCACCACGTCGGCGTGGTCCAGCGCGGACCCCATCAGGAAAATCAGGGGCACGTGCAGATAGTTGATGCGCAGGCCGTAGATGGCGACGAAGACCGGCGCGCCGGCGATGACGGCGAAGACGAGCGAGAGTCCCGCCAGACCGGCGAGGACCAGCACGGCGGGCCGGAAGGGGAAAGTGCCGCGCGAGAGAGCCAGGCAGTAGATGGCGAGCACGATCGGATCGCGAACGATCAGCAACGGCTCCGCCAGTCCGGGGAGGATCCATTTGCGCAGCGCGCCCTCCAGCACCAGCAGGAGAAAATAGATCCAAAGGAGAAGCTTTAGCGGGTCGCGCACGTTGGTTCAGATGGGGCGGGTTTGCCGCCGAAGGGTCAATTCCCGGACGAGCGCGGCGCGGTAGCCGGCCCAGGAAAGAGCGGCGGCGCGCGCGATGGCGGCCGCGCCCATCGCCTGGCGGCGGTCCTCGTCGTCGGCGAGCAGGGCGAGCCGCCCGGCGATGGCGGCCGAGGATCGGATCGGCACGATAAAACCCTCCCGTCCCTCGGTCAGGATGTCCGGGGCGGCGGTGTGGGGCGTGGCGATCACAGGCAGGCCGCAGGCCATGGCCTCGAGCAAGACCAGGCCGAAGCCCTCGAACAAGGAGGGGAAGACCAGCACGTGGTGGCGGCGCATTTCCGCCAAAACCTCGCCGTGGGGCAGGCTGGCGATGTGGCGGTGGCGGCGCAGACCCTCCGCCAGCGGTTCGCAGCGGCCGGCGGGCACCGTTCCGAGCAGGGTCAGGGTGAAGCCGGGCCCGAGCGGGGGAAGGGCTTCCAGAAGATAGCGCAGTCCCTTGCGTTGACCCAGCGAGCCGACGAAGAGCACGCGCAGCGGTTCGCCGGGGGCGCGGCGGGCGGGGGCGGCCCCGGCCGCCGGAGCGGGCGCGCCGTAGGGCACGACCACGACGTCGGCCGGCGGGACGGGAGCCTCGGCGAGGGTGGCGCGGGTGAACGACGAGGCCACGACGACGGTGTCGGCCAGGTTCAGCTCGCGGTCCTTGCGTTCGAGCTTGGCGGCGCTGTCGCGGTTCCCGGGCATCGTGGCCGCCCATTCGGGGGAGCGTTCGGCCTCCTCGCCCAGGATGCGCCGGCCCGCGCGCCAGTAGCCGATCGGGAGGTCGTAGAATGTGCGCAGGCCGAGGGCCCGGGCGGCGGCGAAGGTCTCGGCGGCCCCGTCTTCGTAAAGGTAGACGCCCCCGAGGTCCGGCCGGCGGCCGAGACGGCCGGCGAGGTGGCGGTCCATGTCGTGGAAAACACGGTCGGGGGAAAAGCGCCCGGTCTCGTGCGCGGAAAGCCGGGGAAAACCGAGGCGCGGGGCGAGCAGACGGGCCAGTTCCCGCCACGGCCGCAGACGGGTGAAGGGGCGGACGGGGACGGGGACGCGACGACGGCGGCCCTCGCGTCGGAGGGATTCGGGCAGCACGCGGAGCAGGCCCTCCCGCTCCGGGTAGTCCAGACCGGTCCAGAACTCGTCGAGCAGCCCGGCCTCCGCGAGGGCGGTGGCGAGCTCGCGGACGAAGGCGTTGCCCATCGGATGGGAGAGCAAAATCATAGGGTTTGGGGGCCGGCGGTCGTGGCGAAAAACGCGAGGTAGGCGGTGGCCACGGCGGAGCGGCGGTGGCGCGCGAGGTGGGCCTGGCGGGCGTGGTCGTCGGGCGGGGGTGTCTCCCCGCGCAGCACGCGGGCAAGCAGGCCGGCGAGGGCTTCGGCGTCGCCGTTGGGGAAGGTGTGTCCGCACGGGCCGACGGCCTCGGCGAGACCGCCGGCGGACGATCCGACGACCTCGCAGCCGCACGCGGCGCCTTCCAGCGCGACGATGCCGAAGGGTTCGGCCCAGAGCGACGGAACGACCAGCGCGCGGTGTCGGCCCAGCCGGGCGGCGAGCGCGGACCCGACGAGCGGGCCCGCGAAGTCGACCCGGGATTCCAGCCCGAGTTTGGTGGTTTGGGCGCGAAGGCGGTCGAGTTCCGGCCCGTCGCCGATCACGGTGAGTTCCGGTTTCAAGCCCTCGCGCTCCAGGCGCGCGAGGGCCGAGAGCAGCAGGTCGGCGCCCTTGGCGGAGACGAGGCGGCCGACGAAGGCGAGGGCCCGCGGCCGGTGCGTCCCGGGGGCGGGGGGATGGAAGGTTTCGTCGTCGTAGGCGTTGGGTATCCGCACGGACGCCACCGGCAGGTGGGCGGCGACGGCGCGGGAAATGGCGATGGAGCGCGCCGTCCGCAGGAGCAGAAATTTAAGGTGTTCGCGCCAGCCGAGGCTGCCGTCGTTGCGTGCGATCCAGGTTTGGTGCGCGATGAACCAGGGGCGGCGCAGGAGCAGCACGGGCCAGGCGAATCCGAGGCAGATATTGTTGTGGAAGCAGACGTCGCAATCGGCGACCGCCCGCAGCAGGCGCAGGGGCGAGGGGCGGCGGATCAATTCGAACGGGAAGTCGTCGGGGGTGTCCGCCGAAGGGGCGGTCCGGGTCGCGACAACGACCCGGTGCCCTTGCCGGACGAATTCCTCGGCAAGCATGCGCGACATGGACTCCAAGCCGCCGAGCCTGGGCCAGAAGAGATGCGTGACGAGGAGGATGCGCATGGGTTTCGACTTCAGCCCGATTCGGATTCGAGCAGGGCGAGCAGACGGCGGGCGATTTCCGGGGCGGACGTCCGCGGGGGACGTCGGGCGGCCAGCAGGGCGGGCCAGTCGAAGCCGTCGACGTGCCACCGCCGCACGAGCGGATCGGAGGTCGGGGGAGGGGTGGAGCCGCGTCGCCAGGCCCAGTCGTCACGGGTGACGACGACGGGCAGGCCGAGGTCGCGGAAGGTGGCCACCGTGCCGCTCTTGTCGATCAGCGCCCAGGGCGAGGTGGCGAACGCCACCTCGCCCCGGGCGAGAAGGGCGGCGGCGACGCCGGGGGCGACGCGCCCGGTCGTGGTGATTTGGAGGTCCGGCCGGGCCTGCCGCAGGGCGGCCAGGCGCCTCGGCCCGGCGACCCCGGCGTCCCCCACGACGAGCAGAGCGCCCCCGGTTCCGCACGCGCGCCATTCGTCCAGCGCGGGGAGCGGGTCCCATTCCTCGTGGATGGAGCCGAACACGACGGCGCGGCGCGGCGCCTCGGGGGTGGTCGCGGCCAGCAGGCGGCCTGCCTCGGCGTGGTCTTTCGCGTCGGGGTCCGGCAGGTTGCCCGGCAGGGGCAGCACCCTGGCGGGGATGCCGTGCCGGGCGAGCACGGCCTGGTAGGCGGCGTTGCTGGTCAACACGAGCGCGGGGCGGAGCAGGGCGAGCAGCCGGAGGATGCGCCGGCGCTGGAGCGCCCCGAGCAGGACGTGGCGCAGCGGCGCGTGGCGGTTTTCCCCGAGCCAGAGTTCATGGAGGTAGAGGGCGACGCGGCGACCCGCGCCGGCCGCGCCGAGGTCCGAGAAGTCCGCCGGCCCGAGCAGCCCGCGACCGTTCCAACCGTAGGCCACGAACTCGATCACCACCCAGTCGGCGGGCGGAACCGGCCGGGTGCGGTCGACCAGCAGGCAGGGCCGGTCTTGGGCGGCCAGGGCCTCCGCGAGGATGCGGGCGTGGTCCGCGACCCCGCGACCGGGGCGGAGGTCCGGGCCGTAGAAAACGATGGGCGGGCGCCGGCTCATTTTTCCGATCGGCTCCAAAGGGGGAGTTTGGGCAGGCGCGCCGCCCGGCGCATCTCGACCAGACAATAGAAAGGCAGCAGGGACGACTTGGCCCGGGGCCAGAGTCCGCGGGCGCGGTGGCGCCATATTTGCGGTCCGATCTGGCGCGCCCATTTGCGCAGAAAAAACCGGACCGCGATCCCGGGCGTGTAGGGACGGAGGTGGCTGCCTTCGATGCGGACGTAGAGGCCGTGCGCGCGCGCGCGGCGCAGCAGCGACTCCCGGTCGCCGCTCTCCCGGCGGAGGGGATGGATCACGACGGCGTCGGTGACGAAGGCGATGCGGACTTTGAGCAGACGGAGGCGGTTGCGCAGCTCGACGTCCTCCATGGCCGCGTGGGGAAAACGTTCGTCGAAACCGCCGATTTGTTCGAAGAGGTCCCGTCGCAGCGCCACGTTGCAGGACCAGAAGACCCCTCCGTGCTCGTTCACCGGGGCGACTTCGTCCAGCCGACTCGGTTCGCGATCCGGCGAGATACGTCCTTCGGCGGCGAGCAGCGACGGGTCGGCGAAGGCGGCGGAGTAGGCGGCGAGCAGCCCGGGCTCGGGTAGGCAGTCATCGTCCAGGAAAACCAGGAGTTCGCCCCGGGCGACGAGCGCGCCGGCGTTGCGATTGGCGGCGGGGCCGCGGCGCGGACCGGCGACCCATTTCACCCCGGGGAATTCCGCTCCGAGCAGGGAGGACGCCGGATGGCCGCGTCCGTCGTCGCTGACGATGATCTCCGGCGCTTCGGCCGGGGCCGGCCGGGCGGTGTGCAGACGGAGGAGGCAGTCGCGAACGGCCTCGATCCGGTCGCAGGTGGGGATGACGACGGAAATCCTCATCTTTGAACCCGGGGGGCGGAGCCGTGGTGCTCGTCGGTCAGATCTACAAGGGTGCTTTGGTCCATGGGCGAATCAAGGGGCGGGTCCCGGGCGCAGTCGAAGGTCGAGTTTGAGCCGGAGCACCTCGACCGGGGACCGCCAGGTCATGAACCCGGGTTTGAACATCGGGTCGGGGGACGGTTCCTCTCGCCGGTCGCGCGGCCGGCCGGCGAGGATGGCCTCCACCGCGCCGCGCCAGACCGAGCGATGTTGATCGATCATTCGCAGGGCGTTCGCGCGCACGGCGGCGGGATCGATATCCCGGGAGACGAGTTCATCCACGGCATCGGCCACCGCCTCGGGCGTGTCGTCGGCCCAGATTACATGTTCCGGGGTGAAAAACGTGTCCCGGCCGCCGCGATTTCGGGTGGTGACGACGGGCAGGCCGCAAAGCAGGTATTGGATCGAGGCGTTGTTTTGCCCCTCGACGGCGGAGAGGATCAGGCCGACGCGGGCCCGAACGAGGTGGAGCGCGACCTCGTCGAGCGTCAATTTGCGGCGGTCGGCGGGGTCCGGGGCGAAGGGGCCGTTGAGCCAGGTGGCGTGCGCGAGGAGTTCCCGGGTGCGGTCGATGTAGGACTGGTCGCGATGCAACGGGATGTCGTAGGTGACGAGAGCGAGGTCGCGGACCTTGCGGGCGAGTTCGTGGCGTTTGAACGGGGTGAGGCGGGCATCGTAGACGGCGCGGTGGAGTTTGGGTTGTTCGGGCCGCGGCCGGAAGATGGACTCGTCCACGAGGCAGTTTTTGCTGCACAGGATCGCCGGGATCTTCAGGCGATGAAGCACGGCGGCCTCGGTTTCCGACGGCGCGAGGTGGGTGATGCGATGGTGCGGGTGCCGCGCCATCCATCGTTGGATGCGCAGGGCGATCTCGCGCTGGTCCTCGACTTCGAGCGACCAGCGGCAGCCCACGAAGAGATCCAGTTCGAGCGAGACGAGGTCGGACAGCAGTTCCCACAGGCTCGGCGCGTAATGGGTGTAGAGAATAAGCGGGCGCCTGCTGATGACGCCGAACTCGTAGCGGGGGCGCAGGCCGAGGCGATGGGAGAGGCTGAACTTCAAGCCCCGCCAGGTCGGGAGTTTTTTCGCGTGGATTCTCATGTGTCCAGGGACCGGCGGGGGCGGACGGAGGCGCGGGGCGCGGCGCGGGGCGAGGGAGGGCGCGAGGGTTTCATCGGGCGAGTTCGGTCAGCGCGCGCTCGAGCAGCGGGAGGACCTTTTCCCAGGCCAGGGTCTCGGCCAGGGCGCGTTGATGCGTGGAGACGGAGGCGCGCAGGGCGGGTTGACGCAGGTAGTTTTCCACCAGGTCGGCCAGGCTCTCGTCGTCGTCCCGATCCGGGAGCGGGAAAACCGATCCGCCGCCGTAATCGCGGACGCCGCCCACGTCGTTGGTGGCGATGGGCAGGCCGCAGGCGAGGGCTTCGAGCAGGGTGTTGTTGGCGCCGGAATCGGTGAGCGGCAGCAGCAGGGCGGTGCAGCGTTGGTAGAGTTCGCGTAGCGCCGCGTCGTCCAGGCCGGACACGAGGGAGACTCCGGGCGTGCCGGCGCACCACTCGAGTCTGGGATCGCGCAGACGATGTGCCGGGACGACCAGCGTGAAGCGGAGGGCGGGGCGCCGGAGTCGGAGGAGTTTGAAGACGCGTTCGGCGCGGGGGAAGTCCCGCAGGTATTGACCGCAGAGCAGGAGGTGGTCGGGTTCGCGGGCCGTCCCGCCGGGACGGAAGAATTCGGTGTCGACGCCGTGGGGCACGAAACGCGCGCGACCTGTTCCCACCAGCGTTTCAAGCTCGGGGAGGACCGCGCGCCACGGAGCGATGGCCGACGACAGGCGGGCGAGGTCGCGGCGTCGGGTTTGCGACCAGACGGAGGGTGGCAGGTGGACCACGCCGACGAGCCGCCGCGGCGCGCGCGACCACCAGCGGAGCATGGGCAGGTGGTCGTCGAGATTCAGGACCAGGCCGGCGGCGCCGGGGCTGGTCAACATCGCGAGCCGCATCCGCAGTTCGACGTGGCTGGCGAGCGTGTCCCGGACCCCGCAGCCGAGGAATTTGTTGTGGAGGGCTCCGACGGCCCGGCGCCAGAAGCCGGGCGGCGACGGGACCAGCACGCGTGTGCCTGGACGGGCGCCCAGAAGAGCGGCGAGGCGCTCGTAGTAACCGGAGTGCGCGCCATACCAGCCGGTGTGCTTGGTCAGAACAAGGGTGGATATCGAGGTGTTCATCCGCGGGATCCGGTCCGGGCGCGCGCGCGGCGCGCGGCGATGGTTTCGGCGTAGAGGGCGAAGTGACGTTCGAGCATGGCATCCTCCGAGAATTCAGCCCGGGCCCGCAGCGCGGCGCGCTCCCCCAGTCGCGCGCGCAGCGCGGGGTCGCCCAGCGCCGCGCGCAGCTTGGCGGCCAGGGCCGCCGGGGAGAAATCGGCCGCGATCAGCCCGGTCTCGCCCTCCGCGATCTGTTCCAGCACCCCGTCGGTGGGAGTCGAGACGACGCAGCAGCGCGCGGCCATCGCCTCGATCACCGCGCAGGGAAAGTTTTCCCCGGGCGAAGCGTAAAGGAAGACGTCGGCGGCGCGGTAGTGTTCGGCCAGCACGGCGGGGTCGGCGACGAAGCCGGCGACCACCACCCGCGCGGAGGGAGGCAGCTCGCGGCGTGCGCGATCGGCCTGGCCGCCCACCAGCACGAAGGTGGTCCCCGCGAGTTCGTCCGGGGCGAGTCCGGCGATCGCGTCCCGGATCGTGGCGAAACCCTTGACCGGATCGGTGAATTCCCGGTTCACGACGAGCACGATCGAGCCGGACCGGGGCAGTCCCAACCGGTCGCGGAGGGCGGCGCGTCCGGTCAGCGCGTCGGGGCCCCCGAAGCGGGCGAGGTTCACGCCGTTGGGGATGTATTCCACCCGCCAGCGACGGCCGATCGGGCTCTCGCGAACGACGCGTTCGAGGTGGCGGGAGGGGGCGATCGCCGTGAGGTCGAGCGGGGCGAGCAGCGCGAGCTTGGCGGCGTGGGCGGCGGCGGTGTCGTCCCGGCCGTTCATGGGCCATTCCTGAACGCGGGGGCATCGGCCGCAGGCGTCGAGGTAACGGCGACAGTCTCCGGGGTGGTCGCAGCCGCCGGTGACGCCCCAGAAACGGTGGAAGGTCCAGATCAGCGGCTTGGCGCGGGCGAGGGCCGCGAAGGTCTCCAGCGAGGCGTAGCGGCCGTAGAAGCTGTGGACGTGGACGAGGTCGGAGTCGCCGTCGGCGAGTCTCAGGCAGGCGCGGTCGGTCCACGCCTCGCGCGGCGCCAGATCGCGGACGAGGTTCCGGAAACGGGAGTGGTCGAGCGTCGCGAGGAGGCGCGGGTAGAGGGGGCGGAGTCCGCGTGCGCGCGGCCATTTTTTACCGTCGGAGACGCGCAGGGTCGAAGCATGGCCCCGGGCCAGGGCGCCTTCGTGCAACTGGCGCACGACGGTCTCGGCGCCGCCGAGTTGGTAGTGGCTGTTGATGTAGGAGATTTTCACCGGACGGAGGGATGCTTCACGCCGCGCAGGCCGTCAGCAGGTTGCGGGCGAAATCCGCGACCGGGTCGGCGGGAAGCAGGTCCAGCATATGGCGGCGGGCGGCGGCGCCCATGCGCGGCCAATCGGCTCGCCGGGACCAGGCGCGATCGAGGGCGGCTTGAAGGGCGGGGACGGTCGGCGCGGCCGCGATGAAGCCGGTCTCGCCGTCGATCACGAGTTCGCGCGCCGCGCAGTCGGTGATGACCACCGGGCGTCCGCACAATTGGGCCTCGGCGACGGCCAGTCCCAGACCTTCGTAGCGGGAGGGGAAAACGAGCAGATGATGGGTGTCCCAGATGGCGGCGGGGCTCTCGACGTGACCGCGAAAGGTGACGAGGCCTTGCGGGAGGCCCGTGGACAGCCCCTCCAGCCGCCGCCGGGCCGGGCCATCGCCGAAAAAATCCAGCGCGACGGGCCGTTCGAGCCAGCGGGGGTCGTGCAAGCAGGATAGAAGCAGGTCCTGTCCCTTCTGACCGGGGTCGAGCCGCCCGACGCAGGCGAGGCGGGCCACGGCGTCGTCGGGCCAGGGCGGGGCGGTGACGCGGTCCACGGCGAGCGGGTTGCGCACGACGGCGGTGTGTTCCGTGGGCAGGTCGAGTTGGCGGACGAGCAGCTCGCGGTTGTCCGCGGAGACGAAGTAGACCGCGGCGGCGCTCGCGAGGTGCCCCCTCAGTCGTTCGGCGAAGCCGCCGGTGGGCCAAAGGTGTCCGGCGTGGGTGTGGATCAGCACGGCGTAGGCGATTTTCGCTTCCCGGAGGCGTTCGCACCAACCGAAAAGGCCGGGATTGCTCGGCCAGGTGCAGGATAGGAGAACCAGGTCCGGTCGGTGGGCGATCACGCGCGAGATGGCGTGTTCGTGCATCGTGTCCGCGCCCCCGGTCCGGCGCACCTCCCGGATGAAATCGCGAAGCCGGGCGCCGGTCGGTGGAAAGCGTTCGACCAGGGTTATTCCCTCCTTCGAGAGCGTGCCGATGGGCGCGGGGCGGTCCCTCCAGCCGTGGGTGCAGGCCAGCGTGGCGTGGCCGGCGCGGGCCAGGCGGCGAGCGGTCTCGCTCCAGAGGTATTCGCTCGCGCCCCACCGTCCGGTGTCGAGCAAGGATACGAAGGCGAGGCGTTCGGGGCGGCCGCTCGGATCGGCGTCAGGCATCGGCGTCTTTGTTACCCGAATTCCAGCGATGGGGGGTGAGGGCGAGGCATTTGCCGGCAAAGATGCTGGCTTGCCGGCCCTCGAAATAGCCGTCGTGAACCTCAAGCCGGTGGGCGCTTTCCACGGCGTCGGCGCGACCCTCCGGGAGCCAGAGTTCGACGTCGATCTGATAGATCCCCGGGGGGAGACATGCGCGGGGAACGGTCAGCGTGAACAGTGCCGGCGCGTGATCACGGCGGACGTCGTCTTCACCCGCGAAGGCGGTGTTGAAGTATTGAACGACGAGTCCGGCTTGGTCGCGCACCCGGACGAATGCGCCGAGGTGGGGTTGGCCCCGGTCGGCCTCGATCCTGATCTCGTAGCCGCCGGCGGCGTGGATGAGGGCGTCGCCGTCCGGATTGGTGACGCGGACCGACCGGATGTGGGGACCTTCGCCGGTTTTGTCGCGTTCGGCGGCGGACTGGTTGAGCGTCCCCGCGCCGGCGAGGCCCGCGTTGTAGAGTTCCACGGCCCGACCGACGTCACCCTGGTGCGCGACGGTTCCCCGGTCCAGAAGAACGGCGCTGCGGCAAAGGCCGTGTATCAGCCCGAGGTTGTGCGAGACGAACAGGACGGTGCGGCCGTGCCCCGAGACCTCGCCCATTTTCGCGATGCATTTTTTTTGGAAGGCCACGTCGCCGACGGCCAGCACTTCGTCCACGATCAGGATATCCGGCTCCAGGTGCGCCGCGACGGAAAAGGCCAGTTTCACATACATTCCGCTCGAGTAGCGCTTCACCGGCGTGTCGATGAATTTCTCCACCTCGGCGAAGGCGACGATCTCGTCGAACTTGCGCGCGATCTCCGCGCGGCGCATGCCGAGGATGGCGCCGTTCAGGAACACGTTTTCCCGGCCGCTCAGCTCCGGGTGGAACCCCGTGCCGACCTCGAGCAGGCTGGCGACGCGGCCGCGCAGCACGATCTCGCCTTCGGTGGGCTCGGTGATGCGGCTCAGGATCTTGAGCAGGGTGCTCTTGCCCGCGCCGTTGCGACCGATGATGCCGACGACCTCGCCGGGGTTGACCGAGAACGACACGTCGCGCAGCGCCCAAAACTCCCGTCCGTCGGCCTTCGGCGCCGCCGGCGCCCCGCGCAGGCGCCGCATCCATTTCTCCGTTTCCTCCCGGAAACTGGAGAGCCCGAACTGCCCGAGCTGATACCGTTTCGATACTCCGTTTACCTCGATGATGGGACGTGGCATGGGGGGGGCGGCTCAGGCGTAATCGACGAAATCGCGGGCGAGTTTCTGATAGAGGCCGACGCCGATAAAAAAGATCCCGGCGGTGACCACCACGGACAGCGCGTAGTGCGAGGCATGGAAACCGGGCGTGCCCAGCAGCACGGCGCGGAAGGCCTCGATCACGGAGGAGACGGGATTGACCGCGGCGATCCACCGCCACTGCTCCGGAATCTTCGACATCGGGTAGATGACGGGGGTGACATACAGCAGCAGATTTAGCACGAAGGGCGCCACGTGCTGGAAATCCCGGTATTTGGCGGTGATGGCCGAAAGCATGAGGCCGGCGCCGAGGGCGAGCGCCCCGAGGTGCAGGAAGAGGAACGGCAGGGCGAGCGCCGCCCAGGACGGACGGGCGGTGATCGCCGGGTCGACGAGCACGGCGAAGGCGAACACGGCGCCGAAGGTAAGCACCTGCACGCCCGCGGCGGCGAGATTGGCCAGGGCGAGGGCGAGCGGGACGGCCAGGCGGGGAAAATACACTTTGCTGAACAAGTTATAGTTGCTGCGCAGGGTGTTGCTGGTGGCGTTCAGGGTTTGGTTGAAGTAGTTCCAGCCGAGCAGTCCGCACAGGTAGAAAAGCTGGGGCGGCACGCCGTCGGTGGACACCCCGAGAACGCGGCTGAAAACGACCGCGAACACCACGGCGGTCGCGACCGGCGAGACGACCGCCCAGGCCGGGCCGAGAATGGTTTGGGTGTATCTGGAGACGAAGTCGCGGCGGATCAGCAGGACGATCAGGTCGCGGTAGTCGACCAGGCCGCGCCAGTCCAGCCAGAGCCAGCCGTTGCGGGCGCGGATGCGGATCTCGATCTCGGGAGTGACGGGGGGCATGGTGGATAATCAGCTCAACACGCGGGTGAGGATGGGCAGCAGGGTGGCGCCCTTGCGGCGCCAGTTCTCGAGTTTTTGCACGCGGGCGCGGAGCACGGCGGCCTCGGTCTTGGAGAGACCCTTGCCGGCGACGATCTCCGCGCCCACGCGTTCAAGCCGGTGCCGGCCCTGTTCGAGGTGCGGGTTGACGCGGTCGCGCAGCAGGCCGCCGACCAGGGTGCGCAGCTCGGTCTCGGGTTCGAAATGGTCGCGGCGGTCTCCGGGGACGTAGGCGGTGCGGATCGCGCCGAGGCTCTTCAGCATGCGCAGACCCTGGCTTACCGAGCCCTTGCTGATGGCCAGCCGGTCCACGATGTCCTGAAAGGAGAGCGGGCGCGGGGAGGCGTAGATCACGCCGTAGATTTCGCCGAGGGAGCGGGGCACGCCGAACACCTCGGCGGCGGCCACGAAAAGGGCGATGAACTCGGCCTGGACCGGTTCCAGCCCGGCCGGCGTCGCGGCGACCGGCCCCGGCGTGGACGGCGCGGCGGAGGACGGGGAAAGCGACGGTGAGGCGGGCATTGCGATTTAAGTTGTTCAAAAAAAAATGAACAAGAGGGACGGGTCAAGGGACAATGCGCGGGGCGATGCGCGTGACCGCACTTTCGCCTTTCGGTCGCGACGCCCGATCGCGACCATCCCGGCCATGAGATCCGAGCCGCGTTCCCCGTCCCGCGATGCCGAGCCCGCCCCCGGGGCGGCGGAGAAGGTGGCGGCGGCGGGGGCCTGGCTGACGGTGGCGGTGACGACCTGGGGGTTCGCGGGCCGGGCGTCCTGGGCGCCCCTCGCCTTCACCGTTTGCGCGGCCGCGACGGCCTTGTTGACCGTCTGGTGCGTGTGGCGGGAAGGATTGCGGGTGCGCGGTTGGCCCTTTCTGCCGCTGGGGCTTTTGCTGCTCTACGCCGGGGCGGGGTTGTTCAATCCGAGTCATTACCGGGACGGCGGGACTTTGGTGGTCTGGGTGTCGCGGTCTGGCTGGATCGAGTGGCTGCCTTCCACGGTGGATCGGGCCGCGACACTGGAGGCGATCCTGCCGTGGGCCTCGGCGCTGGCGCTGGGCGGGGCGCTGCGCGAGGCGCGGCTGGGGCGGACCGCGACGCGGTGGCTCTGGGGGGCGCTGCTGGCGCACGGGTTGGTGGTGGCGCTGGTCGGCGCGTATTTTTTCGTCACCCGGAATCCGCAGATGCTTGGATTCACGGTGGCGCGGCACGGGTATCATTTTTCGTCCTTCGTCTACCGCAACCACTGGGCGGCCTACGCGGTGCTCTTGATCGCGGTGGGGCTGGGTTTCGGGTTCTCGGCCCTGCGGCGCTGGCGCTTGGGGGGCGGGACGGTGGACCGGGCGCTGCCGGGCTTCGGGGCGGCGGTGCTGCTTGGCATCACGATCCCGATGCCGGGCTCGCGGTCCGGAACGGTGATGGCGCTGGGGTTGCTGGGCGCGGCGCTGTTCGGCGTCGCGTGGCTGGCTCGCCGGCCGGCGGGGCGGCGGGGAGACGAGGAGGGGCGGGGCGTCAAACTGCTCCTGATCTGCGGGTTCATGGCGGCCGTGCTGGCGGCCGGGGTGTTTTTCAATCGCGGCCCGATCCGCGATCATTGGGCCCGGACGATGCGCGAGGCCGCGGGTCTGGCCCAGGGGGCGGACAACCTGCGGCTCGCGCTGAGCCGGGACACGGTGCGGATGGCCCTCGACCGGCCGGTCTGGGGCTGGGGGCTGGGTTCCTATGTGATCGTGTTCCCCCAATATCAGGGGGACTACCTGCGGGACAAACGCGGGCGGATCACCAGCAAGATGGTCCACGCCCACAACGACTGGGCGCAGATTTGGGCGGAGCTGGGGCTTTTCGGCGGGGCGATCCTGTGGGTGCCGGCGGGCTGGCTGGCCTGGCGGGCCTTCCGGACTCGGGGCGCGCTGGTGCGCTGGACGGGCGGCGGGCTGGCGTTGATCGCGGTTTATGCGCTGGTGGATTTCCCGGCGCACTGCCCGGCGGTGCTCTTCCTCGGAGTGACGCTCCTGGCGACGGCGGCGGAGCCGGTCGAGCGGCGGGAGTAGCCCGATTCAGCCCTCCAGGCCGAAGACGGCGCGGGCGTAGGCCTCGGGCGCGAAGGGCTGGAGATCCTCCTTTTGCTCGCCCAGGCCGACGTAATGGATGGGCAACTTCAACGCGCGCCAGATGCCGACGACGGCGCCGCCGCGGCTGGTGCCGTCGAGCTTGGTCACGACCAGGCCGGTGAGGCCGAAACTTTTGTGGAAGACGCGGGCCTGCTCGATGGAGTTGCTGCCCAGCGAACCGTCGACCACGAGCCAGGCGAAGTGGGGCGCGGAGGGGTCGAGTTTTTGCAGGACGCGGCGGATCTTGGCCAGTTCCTGCATGAGGTTGTCCTTGGTGTGGAGACGGCCGGCGGTGTCGATGATCACGACGTCCTTGCCACGGCTTTTGCCGGCCTGGAGGGCGTCGAAGGCGACGGCGGCGGCGTCGGCCCCGGTGTGGCTGGCGACGACGTCGAGGCCGAGGCGGTCGGCCCAGGTCTTCAATTGCTCGACGGCGGCGGCGCGGAAGGTGTCGCAGGCGGCGACGAGCACGGTTTTTCCTTCCTGCTGGAGGGACCAGGCGAGTTTGGCGGTGGTGGTGGTTTTGCCGGAGCCGTTGACGCCGATCATCACGACCACGGCGGGCGAGCCGTCGGGGCGGCGGCGGAGATCGGGCGCGCCGGCGCTGCCGGCGAGGACGCGGGTGAGGACGGCGGCGCCGATTTCGGCGGCCTGCTTGCCCTTCAGTTCGGGGTCTTTGCGGTAGGCCTCCTTGATCTCGGCCAGGATCTCGTGGGTGGTCTCCACGCCGAAGTCGGCGGTGATGAGGGCCTCCTCCAGCTCCTCGAGCGAGGAAGCGTCGATGCGTCGGCCGCCGAAGAGCGAGCGGGTGGTGCCGGCGATGGCGGCGACGGTCTTGGCGAGGCCGTCGCGGAATTTTTTGAATAGGCCAAACATTTGGAGCGGGGAGCCGGGAGCCGGGAGCTAGAGGCGAGGAGCTAGGAGTAGGGAGCTAGGAGCGGGGAGACGGAGGAGGGCCGAGCACTTGATCGGGTTCGCTTTTCGGGAGATTCCGACTCCTGGCTCCTTGCTCCCCGCTCCCTCAGGTGACCTTGCGGGCGTCGCGGCCGACCTGGTCCTTGAGTTTGTCGAGGATGCCGTTGATGAACCGCTTGGCGTCGGCGTTGGAGAACAGTTTCGACAGGTCGATGGCCTCGTTGATCGACACCACGGGGGGGATGTCGGTGCGGTGGATCATCTCGAAGATCGCGAGGCGGAGGATGGCGAGGTCGATCTTGGCGATGCGCTCGAAGTCCCAGTTCTTGGCCAGGCCGCGGATGCGGCCGTCGATCTCGTCGCAGTGCTCGATCACGCCGTGGATGAGCTCCTCGCCGAAGGAATAGTGGTCGCGGGGTTTGCCGTCGACGGCCTCGAGGTTCGTGAAGAACACCGCGAGGTCGTCGGGCAGGTGGGCGGGGCGGTTCAGGCTCCAGGCGTAGAGGTATTGGAGGGCGGCGACGCGGCCATCGCGGCGTTTGGCGAACACGGCTTTGTTGCTCATCTCAGGAAAGGGAACGGTGGAGGGCGGCCATCTCCAGGGCGGCGGCGGCGAACTCGGCGCCGCGGTCGTGGGCGCCGGTTACGCGGGCCTCGGCCTGGGCGCGGTTGTTGACCACAATGACGCCGTTGATCACGGGCACGCGGGTGTCGAGCGAGACGCGCATCAGGGCGTGGGCGACGGCGTCGCCGACCATCTCGTGGTGGTTGGTGTCGCCGGCGATGAGCACCCCGAGGGCGATGACGGCATCGAAGCGGCCGGAGGCGGCGAGGCGCTGGGCGGCCCAGGGGACCTCGTGGGAGCCAGGGACGCGGACGAGCTCGATCGAGGCGGGGGGCACGCCGGCGGCGGCGAGGGCGGCGGCGGCGCGCGCGGCGAGGGCGTCGACCAAGGCCGGGTTGAAGCGGGCGGCCACGAGGCCGAAGCGGAGATCGGCTCCGGGGACGGACAAGGGCTGGGGCGCGTCGAGGCTCATGGGAAAGAAGGAACGGCAAGCCATGCGGGGCGGGGCGGCGCGAGGCAAACGGTAAAAACACCCGCGCGGCGGGCGGGTCCGAACCTTGCTTTCCGGCGCGGGGCGCGGCCATTTTCACCGCCGCCCGTTTTTCCGCCGTCACCTTGTCCATGCGTTTCCGCATCCACCACCGCACCACCTATCGCTACGCCGGAGAGGCGAGCGAGTCCTTCATGGAGGCGCGGCTGACGCCGGTGACGGACGAGCGGCAGCGCCTGTTGGCGCGGGAGTTCAAGACCACGCCGGCGGGACGGGTGCACGGCTACACCGACTATTTCGGCAACGCGGTGGAGTCTTTCGCGGTGGCGCACCGGCACGGTGAGCTCGTGTTGGAGAGCCGGGCGGAGGTGGAGACCATGGCGTGGGCGCCTCCGCAGGCCGCGCTGGACATCAGCGTCTCGGAGGCGAAGCAGATCTACCGCAGCGACCGGCTGGGTTTGTTCGAGTTTCTGATGCCCTCGCCGGCGATCCCGATGTCGGCCCAGGTGCACCGGCTGGCGAACCAGTTTTTCAAACCCGGCCACGGGCTCGGCGAGGCGCTGCTGCGGCTCAATCGCTGGATCAAGGCGGAGTTTCGCTACGCGCCGGGCAGCACACGTATCGACACGCCGGTGGCGGAGGCGCTGGCCCGGAAGACGGGGGTGTGCCAGGATTTCGCGCAGGTGATGATCGCGGTGCTGCGTTCGGCGGAGCTGCCGGCGCGTTACGTGACGGGCTACATCGAGACGGAGGCGCAGCGCACCGCGGCGGAGCGGAAACGCCCGGCGGCGGCGGCGTTGGTGGGGGCGGCGGAGAGCCACGCGTGGGTGGAGGTGCACCTGCCGGGGGGCTTTTGGTGGCCGCTGGACCCGACCAACGACTGCGTGGCGGGCGAGCGGCACGTGAAGGTGTCGATCGGCCGCGACTACCTCGACGCCACGCCGACGCGCGGGGTTTTTAAGGGCACGCGGACGGAGCGCCTGGAGGTCGCGGTGACGATGCTCCGGCAGGCGGAACCGGCGGCGGCGGTGGCAACCGCTTAGCGGTCTTTGGGTGGGGCGTGACCGTTGGGCAAGCCGCTTTTCTAACTACAGTATTCGTTGAGGTGATCCAGGGACAAATTCAGCCGAGACGCGCCCGTCGGCGACTGAGCGCGAACCCCAAGGCCCCGAGCCCCGCGAGTCCGGCGAAGGCGGCGGGCTCGGGGATGGCGGTGATGAAGGAGACGCTGAGGTTGTCGATACCGAGGCCGTGGGACACCACGCCGCCCGGGACATCTTGCGAACTCCAACGCAGCCAAAGCTCTTGTCCCGGAGCCAAGGTGAAACCGGTGACAAGCGCCTGGATATCGCGCACGCTGTTTTCTGGAGCATTACCATCGAGAAAAATCTGGTTTGTATTCAATGTCGCATTGGGAGAAATGAAGGTGAGCTCGGGCACGTAGGTCCACGTTGCATTATCTTCCTCGAGATATAGACCCCCAAGGCCTGGTTCGAAAATCTTAAATGAAAACTCAATCTTTGATCCGACCTGAGGGCCAATCTGAGAACCGTTAGTTTGTTGTCGGCGATACCATTGTTCGCCGTCAAATTCAATTAACGTCCCGTAGATTGCCGCCGAGGACAGGTTTTGAAATCTTACTCCAAAGTAAACGTTACTCGATATCGATCCACTTGCGCCTAGTGCTCTATCTCCTGTGCCAGTTACCGGCCCTAGGCTGAGTAAGCTACCTCCGTAGTCCTTAATACTTGAACTTGTAGAATACCAGCCGGACAAGGTGCTATTGTTAATCCATGGGGTGGAGGGTGCTGGAGTGGGCGAAACAGGGATGTCAAAGCCTTGTGCATAAGTTCCGTTTAATGTCACTTGATTGATTGCAGTGCTGAAATCCACTATTTGTAACTGGGCACGGGCTCCGACTGTGGACGCTACCAATAGCGGGACTAGTTTCGTGATTTTCATGATTAGATGATGTTGAGTTTAATCTTCGACGATTAAGGTAAAGGTCTGCTCATCGCTATGTCCAAAGTTGTCGGCTACGCGGATCGTCACTGGATAGTCGCCCGGGTTGATTGTAACTGGGAGGCCATCAATGTCTCTCAGTCCGTATAGCTCCCAAGTTACCCTGCCTGTTGTTGCGGAAATCGCCATTCCGTAGGGCGCCGTGAGTAAAGAGTAAGTTAGAGCCGCATCATTCATGGAGTCGGCTATGACTTGATAGGTGTAGGCAGGGCGGAGTTTATCTGTGGAGATGAAGCGTATTTCCGCAGGTGCAGAATAACGATCCGCATGGAAAATATCAACGCGGCAGTTTCCAGTTGTTGACGTTAACCCAAGTTGGGAAATCAGCCCTGCGAAGTTTATGAGTCGCAGTCGGTCATTAACTTCATGAGGCCCGCCCAGATCCAAGTCCTCGATCAATTTTCCGTTTATAAAAACCCAACAGTCGTCGTCTGAGGCAAAATATAATTTAGTGTTGGGCGTATAGTCCAGCGTCATATGCATTTCCGAAGTAAAAAATCTCGGATCGTTTACATCGTTTGTATGTGGGTAGAAACTATTGCTGAAATGGCCGTAAGCATAGATTGTGTTAAGACCAGGAGGTGTGAAATTGGCGGGCACGCCTGGGACGACATAGGTCACGGGATTTGGATAACGAAACCATAGCCGACAGGTGGCGGGGCTGTTGAAGGTGTCGGATTTGGTTCCCGCATTCCATGGAATGGATGGGTTGCGAGCAGCCTCGGGCAAACCTTCGGCGTCCAAGCTGGGCTTGACCGAGCCGGGAAGCAAAGTGCCGGGCCAAGGCATGTTATTGAAATCAGGATAAAAACTTGGAAACCAGCTCGAATCCACATCACGAATCACCACGGGGAACGACGTGGGGCTTATACTCGTCAAAGGCAAACTCGTTATGGCCAAGGGCGCGGGAATACGACGAATTTCAGTTCCTCCTCCCGGTAAGGCGACGTTGACGCGGCGGAAGGGCATGGCAACCGTTGCACCGGTGGGAAGTCCCGTCGTTGGCGACGGAAGCGACACATGGAGCGTTCGTAACAGGTCACGCCCGCTGTATTCTCCAACCGTGGTGCCGGAGAAAACAAAACCGCTGAGTTCCGGATGCGCCGTGTCATTGAACCAAGTGTAAGTCGAGCAGGGCGATTGCGCCAGCATCTCGTTCTCCTCGTTTTGCAAGTAGGATCTTCCGTTGAACAGGCGAGGATAGATTTGGATCTGAGAAACCGAACCGAGCGTATCGTCGGTGTAGCTCACCTTGAGGCCGCCGTCCTCGGATTCCCCGCTAAGATACAGGGCGCGTATGTCCGTTCGATACACGCCATAAGTAAAGAGCTTAGGGCCAAAACGTAGATTCAACCCCACTGCCCAATCCTTGCGGAATTCGGCAAAGGTCGCGGCGAAATCGAAAGGGCTCTCCGGATTCTGTGGATGCGCGGTTTCCCAGTCGTCGGGAATGTCGTTCAGATTGACGTCCAAACTGGTGAATGGGTTCGTCGAGTGATTTTGTATTTCCACAACATCTTTGACCCCGTCGTGATCATAATCGGCGGATCCCAATGAACTAAGAATGTTAACCTGCTCCTCGGTATAGCGAAGTCTTAAGAACAGTTTTGGCGTCGGTATTTCACATCTGAACCAAGGGTTTTCGTCGCTAGGAAAAGCGTAACCCCGCACATACGTCGGGAAAAATTTCCATTGTCCGGTCGCTAGATCGTCGGTGCCTTCGACAAAGTAGACCCGGTTTGGTTGCGGCTGCCAAGTGATAGCCAAGGGCGTTCCCGATGGGTCGCTAGGGTCATAGCTCACTTCGACGCCCTCGTTGAGCGCGGGCAGATCGAATTTGGCGAATGTTATTAGGGGAAGCAGCGCGAGAAGAATATAAAACCGTTTCATGGTGGATTCGGCCGTCGGGGTTCAGGGTTGGGCGGATAGGTTCGAATCCGAGGTGGAAAAGCGTATAACCCGGTCAGGCTTGGGTTGTGGGTGTGTCCGCTCCTCCTCCGCTAGTCGGGCAGCCTCCGCCGCCAGACGGAAGGTTTCGGCCTCGCGGCGGGTAAAATCGGCGGCGAGTTCGGTGTGGTGCGCCTCATAGTATGCATGCAGGTGGTTCAGCGCCTCGATGGTTGTGGATTCGGGAGCGCCCTGGGTTACCCGATAGCCCGCTTCGACTGCGGCGGTCGCCGGTCCAATCGTGGGTCGGTTGGGATCGGTCTCGTCGCCTACGTCCACGAACGGAAACCAAGCGTAGACCGTCGTGGCAGTTTCAAACTGGCCCAGTTGGGTAAGCAG
Organism: Opitutaceae bacterium; assembly: GCA_027482905.1. Lineage (GTDB taxonomy): Bacteria > Verrucomicrobiota > Verrucomicrobiia > Opitutales > Opitutaceae > IMCC26134_A. The sequence continues at coordinate 6,033 of JAIXVP010000402.1, read as the reverse complement.
GCGAAAGTCCGCGTTCGAGATAGCTTGCCACTCGTGTCCCTCGGCTGTTTGGCTGCGCAGCAGGGTGGTGAAACCAGCCCCCATCGGATACACTGTGGCTTGAAGGCTGAGCATGCGGAAATCCTTGGCCGCCCGACGAAGCTCCTCGACGCTTTCGGCTGCGCTTGGAGCGGATAGGGTGGCGGGCTGGGCGGGTGCCGCCGATTTTATGCCGTTTTCCGACACCACTTCGATGAAGGTGGTGCGGTGATCGCCGGTCTGGACGGTCACGCGAGCGATTTCGCCGGGCTCGACCGGAGGCTCGGAAGTAGTCTGCCCATACGTAGTAGAAGGTTGAAAAGCCAAGGCCGCGAAAACGGCGCAGGCGGCGGAACGTGAAACTCCGCGAAGCGAGTTGGGTGTGGCTGGATTCATGAGCGGGAGGGGAAAGGGAATCGCTCGACAGGCCGGCTCTCTCGCTTCCGCAGAAACGCGGGCACAAAAGAGGGACGCACTTACTTGCGTCCCGACTCAGGCACCTGGAAGAGCCCCAAAAGAAGACGCTTTCGATGCGCCCCAGCTCGGGGCGCAGATCGAACGCGCTTCTTTTGGTCCGTGAAATTTTCCAGGTTTCGAGTCGGACGGCAGACGAAGCTACGCGAAAGGGATGTGTGGTTCGGCGGTGTTCTCGGGTGGTTTGCGAGGGCAGTCTCGGCTACGCGAAATCACGAAGGAGGGTTTCGGCTTCTTCCGCAAGCTCGACGGCACGGAGAAATGTGAAATCCAGCCCATCCGGAATCCTTACAGGCGACTGTGTTTAAGCGCGCCGGGTTCGGCGCCCGCCTGAACTTTGGGGCGTTTCCTGCCTGAGTCAGCCCTTGGGCAGGAGGGCGGGGTTGATCTGGATCGTTTCCAGCTCGCGGTCGTCGGCGCCGACCAGGACGAGGAAGATACGGTAGTCGTAGGGCGGTTTGAAGACGGGCGGCGACTGGAGGGTCTCGGGGCCGGCGGGCAGGAGGACGGCGCGGCGCGGTTGGTGGTCCTGCCAGCGGGCGGCGATGCGCACGGCGTCGGCGGCGACCTTCTTCTTCTTTGCGTCGTAAAAGGTGATCTTCAGTTGCACGCCCTGGAATTTCAGCCCGAGGAAGGTGCCGTTGGCGCGCGGGAACTCCAGGCCGTCGATCGGCTCGGGCGGGGCCTCCGCGGCGGCTTTGGGTTTTTCCGGCTTGGGCGCGGAGGGGGCGGTCTGGGCGGCGGTGGGCGCGACGGCGAGGAGCGAGGCGAGCAGGACGAGGGCGGCGCGGGTCGGCATGGGGCGGAAGCTAGCCGGCGCGGCGGCGGCGGCAAGCCCGGGGCGGGTCACGGAAGGGTGAAACCGCGCGGCGGGCCGAGGCGGGGTTCGGTTTACGCGGTCGGCGGGCGGCCGAGGGCGGCGGCGCGGAGGGCGCGCCAGCGGGCGAGGCGCTCGGCGAGCTTGGCCTCGATGCCGGCGGTCTTGGGGGTGAAAAAGGTCTGCGGTTTTTCGAGGTAGGCCTGGGGGGCGATGTTCTCGGGGAAATCGTGGGCGTAGAGGTAGCCTTTGCCGTGGCCGAGGAGTTTGTTGGCCTTGCCGCCTTTGTCGCGCAGGGGGGCGGGCACGGCCTGGACGGGCTGGGTGGCGAGGGCGTGTTTGGCGGCGGCGAGCGCGAGGGTCACGGAGTTGCTCTTCGGCGCGCAGGCGATGTGGAGGGTGGCGTGGGCGAGGGCGTATTCGGCCTCGGGCAGGCCGACGAATTCGCAGGCGTGGTGGGCGGCGACGGCGAGGGGCAGGGCGAGGGCGTCGGCCAGGCCCACGTCCTCGCTGGCGAGGATGACGAGGCGGCGGGCGAGGAAGCGCGGGTCCTCGCCGCCGGCGAGCATCTTGGCCAGCCAGTAGAGGGCGGCGTCGGGGTCGGAGCCGCGGCAGCTTTTGATGAAGGCGGAGATGGTGTCGTAGTGCTCGTCCTCGTCGGCGTCGTAGCGGATGCGGCGTTCGCGGGCGAAAAGTTCGAGGTCGCGGGGCGTCACGGGCGCGCCCGGGGGCAGGCCGGCGACGACGACCTCGAGGGCGTTGAGCGCGCGGCGCAGGTCGCCTTCGCAGAGGTTGGCGAGGTCGAGCAGGACCTCCGGGGTGGCGGTGTTCGCGGTCGCGCCGAGGCCGCGTTCGGGGTCGGCGAGGGCGCGGGCGAGCACGCCGGCCACGGCGGCGGGGGCGAGCGGTTCGAGCCGGAAGAGGTGGCTGCGCGAGAGCAGGGGCGGGTTGACGTAGAAGCCGGGGTTGTGGGTGGTGGCGCCGATCAGGCGGACGTGGCCCTCCTCGACGTCGGGCAGGAGCAGGTCTTGCTGGGACTTGTTGAAGCGGTGCAGCTCGTCGATGAACAGCAGGGTGGGCTCGCTCGGGCGGCGGCGGGCGGTGGCGAGAATCTCGCGCAGCTCGCCGACGTTGCTCATCACGGCGTTAACCCGCACGAAGCGGCTGCCGGTCACGCGGGCGATGACCTCGGCGAAGCTGGTTTTGCCGCAGCCGGGGGGGCCGTAGAACACGAGGCTGCCGAAGCGGTTGGTCGTGATCAGGCGGGCGAGCAGGCCGTCGGGGGCGGTGAGGTGTTCCTGGCCGGCGATCTCGGCGAGGGTGCGCGGCCGCATGCGCGCGGCCAGCGGCTGGTGGGCGCGGGCCGTGGCGGAGGCGGAGGGGCTTGCGGGCGCGGAGCCGGCGGCGGGGGCGGACGGGTTGTCCAGATCGCCGAAGAGGTCGGATTCGCCGGCGGGGGGCATGGGCTACTTCACCGCCTGGCGCAGTTCGACGGGGTGGGCGGGTTTGGTGCGCAGGCGGAGGTTCAGCATCTCCACGAGGAAGGCGAAGGCCATGGAGAAGTAGATGTAGCCCTTCGGGATGTGCTGGCCGAGGCTCTCGCCGACGAGGGTGACGCCGATCAGGATGAGGAAGCTCAGGGCGAGCATCTTCACGGTGGGGTGGCGGTTCACGAAATTGCTGATCGCGCCGGCGAAGGCCAGCATCACGCCCAGTGAAATGACCACGGCGGCGATCATAATCCAAAGCTGTTTCACCATGCCGACGGCGGTGATCACGGAATCGAGGGAGAACACGATATCGAGCAGGAGAATCTGCACGATCACGGCGTTGAACGAAACCTTCGCGCCGCCGGCGGGGTTGGCTTCGCCGTCGTCGCCTTCGAGCTTGTGGTGGATCTCGGTCACGCTCTTGCCGATCAGGAAGAGGCCGCCGAGCAGCAGGATGAGGTCGCGGCCGGTGAGCGGGTGGTCGAGGATGGGCAGGGTGAAGAGCGGCTTGGTGAGGCTCATCAGCCAGCTGATGCTGAAGAGCAGCGCGACGCGGGTGACGAAGGCGAGGAGCAGGCCGGTCTGGCGGGCCTTGGCCTGTTGCTCCTTCGGCAATTTGCCGGCGAGGATCGAGATGAAGATGACGTTGTCGATGCCGAGGACGATCTCGAGCAACGTGAGCGTGAGCAGGGGGACGATCCAGGTTTCGGGATGGGCGAGGAAATCCATGATGGAGCGAGCAAGGCGGGCGCGGGGTGGGCGTCAACGCGTGAGCGGCGCGACCCGGGCGTGGCGATGCGGGGGCGGGGAAAACGTTGCCCGGGGGCGGCGGGGTGTTTGGGGTGGCGGCCGATGCCCGACCCGGTGATCCGAATTTTTTCCGACCTGCATTACGGCGACGCGCGCAGCCGCTTGCACGATCCGGCTGCGCTCGCGCCGCTGCTGCGGGGCGCGGACGAGGTGGTGCTCAACGGCGACACGGTGGACACGCAGATCCCGGGGCGGCCCTCGGGTTGGGACGAGGTGGCGGGGTTTTTCGCGAAGAGCGGGGCGCGCACGGCGTATTTGACCGGCAACCACGATCCGGACCTCGACGGGCCGGCCGAGCTGGAGCTGGCGGGCGGGCGGGTGTGGGTCACGCACGGGGATGTTTTCTACGAGGCCATCGCGCCGTGGAGCCACCATGCGGTGGAGTTGCGGCGGCGGCTTGCGGAGTTGCGTGCGGGGGTGTCGCCGGCGGAGTGGGCCCGGGTCGAGACGCGGCTGCGGCTCAACCGGGTGGCTAGCGTGGCGCTGCCGGGTCTGCTCGACGTGACGCGGCGGAGTGCGATGGCGCGGGCGGCGCGGTTGGCGCGGACGCTTTTCCCGCCGACGCGGATTCTCGCGATGGCGCGGGCCTGGCGGGACACGCCCGCGCTGGTCGGGGCGGTGGCGCGGGCGGAGCGGCCGGCGGCGCGGGTGGTGGTGCTCGGGCACAGCCACTATCCGGGGGTATGGACCGTGCCGCGCATGGAAGGGAAACCGGGGCTCACGGTCGTCAACACCGGGTCTTTTGCGCGGCCTTTTGGCGGGCTCTTCGTCGAGTTGACGGGCGAGCGGGTGCGGGTGGTGCGCATCGTCGAGGCGGGCGGGGAATTCCGGCCGGGGCGGGTGGTGGCGGAGCGGGATTTGGGGCGGGCCTCGTAGCAGAATTTCAATCAAGATTTTCTTGGCCGCAAAGAGGCCCATGAGTCGCAAAAAACAATTCCTAGGATCCGGGATATTCGGCTCCTTTTTGCGCGTCTTGCGTCTTTTTGCGGCCATACTCCGGTTGGTTTGTGTTAAGGCAAATCAGCGATCGGACCCTGGGAAAATAGGCGTGGCCGGAAATTTTGGTATGCGCCCACGCGCGGGGTGTTTAGGGAAACGGGCATGACGCCGCGCAGCCTTTCCCACCGGGCGCCCCTGCTGGGGTTGGTGGTGGCGTGGGCGGCGGGTTCGCTGGCGGTGCACGTCGGGTGGGTGGCGTGGCCGGCGGCGGTTTTGGCGGTCGTGGCGGTGGCCGGGCTGGGCGTGGCGTGGGCGGGACGGGCGTTCGGGCGGGGCGCTATTTGGTGGGCGGCGGGGCTTTTTTTCGCGTTGGCGGCGGCGGGGGCTTTGCGCAGGGGTGAGGATCGGCGGCGTCTGGCGGATTGGGGGGAGCTCGCGCTGCCGCCGCGCGAGGCGCGGTTGACGCTGCGGATCGAGCGGGTGTTTGCCACGCCGGCGGAGGAGCCGCGGGCGGGCGGGCTGGCCGAGGTCATCGACGCGGAGCCGCACTTGCGCGACCTCGTCGGTCAGCGGGTGCAGTTTTCGGTCGAGTGGCCGCGCGGGGCGGGGGCGGTGCGGGCGTGGCGCGGGGCGGAGTTTAGCGCGCTGGGTTTGTTGCGGCCGGTCGAGCGGCGGCCGGAGGAGGCGAGTTTCGACCGCTTCCTCGCCGACGCGGGCGTGAATTTTTCCTTCGGGCGGGCGAGGTTGCGGGGTGAGCCGCGGGCGGCGGGGCCGTGGGGGCGGTTTTGCGCGGCGGCGGGGGACCGGCTGGAGGCGATCCTGCGCACCGGTCTGGGCGGACAGGAGCGGTTGGCGGATCTGCACGTCGCGATGATGCTCGGGCGGCAACAGGAGTTGAGCGAGGCGCAGCAGGACCTCTTTGTGCGCAGCGGGACGATGCATCTTTTTGCCATCTCGGGGCTGCACATCGCGGGCATCGCGGTGGCGTTGAACACCCTGCTCGCGGTGGCGCGGTTGCCCGCGGGGGCGCGCTTCGCGGCGGGGACGGCGTTGTTGTGGGTGTTTGTCGAGGTGACGGGCGGGACGCCGTCGGCGGTGCGGGCGTTTTGGATGGTGACCTGTCTGCTCGGGGCGCGGCTCTGGCGGGCGCCGGGCAACAGCATCGCGGCGCTGGCGGTCTCGGCTCTGGGCGTGCTGGTAGTCGCGCCGCATCAGCTTTTCTCGGCTAGTTTTCAGATGAGCTACGGCATCGTGGCGGCCTTGCTGCTCTACGGCGTGCCCTTGCAGGAAAAATGGCTGGCGGGGTGGACGCCGTGGGCGCACCTGCCGAGGGCGGATCGCGGTTGGGTGAGGGACTTGGTGGAGGCGGTCGGGCGCGGCTTGATCGGCGCGGTGGCGCTGGGACTGGCGGCGACGTTGGTCAGCACGCCGGCGACGTTGGGGTTTTTCCAGCTCATGACGCCCGGAGGATTTTTCGTGAACCTG
>JAIXVP010000214.1 GCA_027482905.1 Opitutaceae bacterium | reverse complement strand
CCAATGGCGGGGACGTCGCGCGAGACGCGGTCGGCGTAGAAGCCGAGCTCTTCCTGCTTGGAGAGGATCTCGAGCTGGTCGATGGCGGCGGGGCGGTAGATGTCGCAGGCGACGGCGAAAGGTTTGTTGTAACCCTTTTTCTTGAGGAGGCGGCCGAGCTTGGCGGTGGAGGTGGTTTTGCCCGAGCCGTGGAGGCCGACCATGAGGACCTTGAGCGGGCGCGCGGCGGAGAGGGCGGTGGAGCCCTCGCCGAGCAGGGCGACGAGTTCGTCGTTAATGATTTTGACGATCTGCTGGCCGGGGGTGACGCCCTTCAGGACTTCCTGGCCGACGCACTTGGCCTTCACGCGCTCGATGAACTCGCGGGTCACCTTGAAATGGACGTCGGCGGAGAGCAGGGCGGTGCGGACCTCCTGGAGGGCGGCCTCCATGTTGGCCTCGGAGAGCTGGCCGACGCCGCGGAGGTTGCGCAGGGCGGAGGAGAGTTTTTCGGTGAGCGAGTCGAACATGGGAGCCGGGCAACGTGGGCGGCGTCCGGCGCGCTGGCAAGCCGGGCGGCGGGGCGTTGCGTGGGTCTAAGCGAAGCGCGCTGGCCTTCGGGGGCGGGGGCGCTTGGGCTGGGTCTTCCATGAGTTCACCCTTTTTGACCCCCGGCGGGCGACCCGTCTCGTCACGCATCCGGCGGGCGGACGGCTACGCCGAACTGCTCGCCACGCCCTTTGCGGACGGGGTCAACGCCCTCTGCTGGGAACGCACTCCGCCGGGCGACTACGCCGAGGTGGCGCGCCTGCTCGGGGACGGCGGCGGCGAGGCGATCACCGAGCTCGACGAAGATCGGCTGCGGGCGCTGCCGGCAAGCCCGGCCGGGCGGGTGGCGATCGAGTTTATGCTGGCGGATCTGCGCTGGCTGCGGGAGCACGACCTCGATCCGGCGCTGAACTGCATCCATGGCTACCCGCGCGACGACGAGGCGGGGGTGGTGGCGACGGACGTGTTTTCCTACCACGCCGACCGTGCGCCGGTGGCGGCCGCGACCTGGCTTTGCACCTACTTCGGGCCGCCGAGCGAGGGCCTGCCCAATGAGGACGCGCGCCGGCGGGTCGACGTGCCCGAGACCCGCGCGGCGCTGCTGCGGGAGTTTGGCGGGGCGGATGACGCCGACTTCGCCGAATACCTGCGCGAGGCGTGCTACGATCTCCACTACGCCCCGGCGGAGGGGGCGCGGCCGTATGGGTTTGGGGTGGGCAACCTCTGGCGCATCGCGGTGGAGCACCCGGATTGCCCGGTGCCGCCCTGCGTCCACCGCGCGCCGGAGACCGCCCCGGGCCAGCGGCGCTTGTTGTTGATCGGTTGAGGGAGTCGTTCCCTGGCAGTGTTCGCGATGATTCAGCTCCCGGTGAGGGCTGAGACCGTTAGCCGGATCGCGTTCGCGTGGAGGGTTTGGCCCTCCGACTCCAGCAGATCGAAGCGGGGAAGGGAGGCGCGGAGTCGGATACCTCAAGCCCGCAATTGTCTGCCGATCCACTTGGGGTCACGGCGGCAATCAATCACGCGATGGATGACCACGGTGTCGTTTTCCACCCGGTAGTAGATCGCGTAGGGAAAACGGCGGGCCAACATCCGGTGATGCCCGTGCCGGACGGAGTGCATGCCGCCGAAAAGGACCAGCGAATCGATTTCGGAAAAGAGGCTGTCGAAAAAATAATCTCCCAAGCCCGGTCCCTGCTGATCGTAGAACGTCCGGCCCGAGGCCAAATCCTCAATGGCCGCGCTGAGGATGCGAAGCTTCACTCGAAACGCTTGCGAAGGGCCTTCTTGGCTTCGTCCCAATCCACGGAGGTCACCCGGCCTGCGGCGAGGTCGTCCTCGGTCTTTTTCAGTTCCGCAGCGTGCCAGGACGGGCTGTCAAACGAGGCCTCCTCGGCGGAGAGATCGGCCCAGAGCGTTTCGATGATCCTGAGTTTTTCGCTGTTGGGGAGAAGTCGAAGCTCGGCGAGGCTCATGATCAATGGACGCTGTCCGGTTGGCCGGTTGTGGCAAGAGTTACGCCACTACCTACGGCACGAAAGTCTCCATCGACGGATTGGGTTAGGTCAGCCGACGCTTCGGGCAGGTAAGGAGCCGGCGGGCGGGGGGCAAGCCGGTGGGGGCGGGCGGGGCATACCTAACCCTATTGGATTTTAGTCTGTGAGGGTGGGCGTGCGCGTCCCTGCGCACGCGGCGTTGGAGTGTTCGACCAATCCACGGGCGGAGGGACCCGCCCGTCCACCTAAAGTCCAAATGCTTGGGGTTATTGGTGTCAGGAGCCGGTGGCGGCCTTGCGGGCGGCGATCCAGGCGCGGGTTTCGCGTTCCAGGGTGGTGAGGGGCACGGAGCCCTGGCCGAGGACGAGGTCGTGGAAGGCTTTCAGATCGAAGGCGGCGCCGAGCTCGGTGCGGGCGTGGTCGCGCAGGCGGAGGATGGTCTGGCGGCCGACCATGTAGCCGGTGGCCTGGCCGGGCCAGACGGCGTAACGCTCGACCTCGGTGACCATGCTGGATCGCTGGTCGCCGGTGGTCTCGACCATGTAGTCGATGGCCTGCTCGCGGCTCCAGCGTTTGTGGTGGATACCGGTGTCGACGACCAGGCGGGCGGCGCGGAAGAGCGCGGATTGCAGGTAGCCGATGCGGCCGAGGGGATCGGCGGCGTAGACGCCCATCTCGTCCACCATCTGCTCGGTGTAGAGCGCCCAGCCCTCGGCGTAGGCGTTGAAGCCGGCGAGGGCGGTGCGGAAAAAGGGCAGGTTGGGCAGTTCCTGCTGGATGGAAATCTGCATGTGGTGCCCGGGCGTCGCCTCGTGGTAGCTGAGGGTGGGCAGGGTGAAGCGCGGCCACTCGGAGAGGTCGCGGAGGTTGATGTAGTAGGCGCCGGGGCGGGAACCATCGAGCGCGGCGGGTTGATAATAGCCGCCGGGCGCGCCGGCCTGGGCGTAGACGGGGACGCGTTTGATTTCGACGCGGGCCTTGGGCAGGCGGCCGAACACCTCGGGCATGCGGGCTTCGATGGCCGCGCACTGGTGGTTGAGATCGGCGAGCAGGGCGGCGCGGCCCTCGTCCGAATCGGGGTAGAGCTGGCCGGGCAGTTGGGCCACTTGTTTAAGGCGTTCGGAGAGGGGACCGGGGGGAATGCCGGCGGCGGTGAGGCCGCGGTCGATTTCGAGACGCAGGCCGGCGACGAGTTTCAGGCCCATTTCGTGAATCTCTTCCGGGCTGAGGTCTGTGGTGGTCTGGGCCTTCAGGGAGGCGGCGTAGTAATCCGCGCCCCGGGGCAGGCGCCAGACGCCGGGCTCGGCGGAGGCGCGGGGGATGAGTTCGGTCAGCGCGGCGGATTGGCGGCGGTAGGCGGGCAGCACCTGCTCGCGCACGATCACCTCGGCGCGGGCGGCGTAGTCGGCGGCGGTCTCGGGGGCGAGGCCGGGGATCTCGGCGGCGCGACGGCGGATCGAGGTGACCATCACGGTGTCGGCGGGGGCCTTGGCGGCGAAGGCGTCCAGTTGGCGGATGGCGCCCTCCAATGAGAAAGTCGGCGGCACCGCGCCTTTTTCGGCGTCGGCGCGCACGCCGGCGGTTTCCTCGTCCAGCACCCGCGCGAAGCCGGCCAGGCGGGCGAGGTAGGCGTCGGCGTCGGCCACGGATTCGACCGGTTGCATGCTATCGAGGAAGTCGGGCATCTCGAGGTAGGACCCGGTGAGCTGGGTGACGGGGTAGGGACTGAAGCCGCCAAAGCCGTAGTCGCCATAGCCGAAGGGCGCGCCGTCGAGGCCGGCGTCGAGCATGGCGAGGGCGACCTCGACCGACACGGCGTCCCCGGTCGGCAGGGCGGCGCGGTCGAGGGCGGCGAGGCGATCCCTGAATCCTTGGAAAAGGGTCACCCGGGCGGCCACGGCGGCGGGGGAGCCGTCGGTCAACCGCGCGGCGAATGGGCCTCCGGCCTGCGCCTCGGTGACGGCCAGCAAGGTGGCGTATTCAGGGAACTCGTGCAGGACGGCGGTGGAGAGTTCGTCGAGGAGGGCGGCGACCGCGTTGCGCGAGGCGGGCGCGGCGGCGGGGGTGGCTTCCGGGGCGGCGGCGGAGGGCGAGGGAGGAAGGAGCAGGGCGAGGCTGGCGAGGCCGAGGGCGAGGGGACGGGTGGGGAGGCGGAGCATGGCGGGCGTGGGCGTGGTGGTTTTTGTGCCCGGATCGGGAGCAGAAACCAATCCAGATGTTCGCCTCCGTCAGCGCGGGGGAGGGAGGGGGTGGAAAATTGGTGTGGCGTCGGGGCGCGCGGCCTAGTGGGCTCACCGGTCCCATGAACCCCGTTCTCAAGCTGTTGCTCGAAGGTGGCAGGCTCACGACCGCGCAGATGGCGCAGGTCGCGGGCCTTTCCGTCGCCGAAGTCGAACAGCACCTGGAGCAGCTGAAAAAAGATAAAATCTTCCTCGGCTGGCGTCCGGTGCTCGATCTTTCCCGCGATGCGGCCGCCGGCGCCGCGGTGCGCGCGGTTATCGAGGTGCGGCTGACGCCCGAGCGCGGCGGCGGTTTTAACCGCATGGCCGAGCGGCTTTGCCAGTTCGAGGAGGTCGAGTCGTGCCACCTCATGTCGGGCACCTACGATCTGCTTGTCTTCGTCAACGCCCCGACGCTCCAGAAGGCGGCCGCCTTCGTGTCGGAAAAACTCTCCACCTTCGGCGGCGTGCTTTCCACCAGCACCCACTTCCTGCTGCGTTCCTACAAGGAGGGCGGCTTCCGGCTCGACGACGGCGAAGGCTCGGGCGACCGCCTCAACGTCAGCCCCTGAGCGGAGCACCCCCATGAGCACCACCAGCAACCGCTGGGTCGCGCGCCACGTGGCGTCGCTGCCCAGGAGCGGCATTCGCGACTTCTTCGAACTCGTGGCCAAGATGAAGGGCCAGGACGTCATCTCCCTCGGCGTCGGCGAGCCCGACTTCGTGACCCCGTGGCACGTGCGCAAGGCCGCCATCACCGCGCTCGAGGAGGGCAAGACCTACTACACCTCCAACCTCGGCCTGCTCGAGCTGCGCCGCGCGGTCTCGACCTACGTCACCGAACACTTCGGCGTCGATTACCGGCCCGAGGACCAGATCATCATCACGGTCGGCGTCTCCGAGGCGCTCGACCTCGCCTTCCGGGCCTTCTGTAACCCGGGCGACAAGGTGATGTATCATCAACCCTGTTACGTCTCCTACCACCCCAGCATCTCGCTCGTCCACGGCGAGGGCGTGGCGGTGCCGACCTTCGCCAAGGACGGCTTCGCGCTCACCGCCGAGGCGCTCCGCGCGGCCTGGGTGCCGGGCTGCAAGATCCTCATGCTCAACCTCCCGTGCAACCCCACGGGCGGCACCTGCGACCGCGCCCAGCTGGAGGCCATCGCCGCCTTCTGCCGCGAGAAGGATCTGCTGGTGCTGAGCGACGAGATCTACTCCGAGCTGACCTTCGAGGGCACGCACACCAGCATCGCCAGCCTGCCCGGCATG
>JAIXVP010000453.1 GCA_027482905.1 Opitutaceae bacterium | reverse complement strand
GGAAGCTGCTGTTGGTGATCGCGCCCGAGGCGGTGGTGTTGGTGCGGCCGAGGGTGATCTTGCGCTCGACGCCGCCGAGATTGATGCCCCCGCCGAGGCCGAGGCGGCCGTTGTTTGAATTGGTGCCGACGTTGACGGTGAAATCGGAGTTGATCGTCACGGTGGCGGAGGCGGTGTCGCTGCCGCCGAAGATCCTGCCGCCGTTGATGGTCAGGGGGCCGGTGCCGACGGCGGTGGAGACGATGGCGGAGCCGGCTGCGTTGAGGGAGCCGCCGATCTTGAGCGAGCCGCCGGAGTTCAGGGTGAGGCCGCCGCTGAAGGTGTTCGGCGCCTGGAGGCTCAAGATGCCCAGGCCGGAACCGCCGACGGTGAGGGCGCCGGTGCCGGTGATGATGCCGGTGTGGTTGAGTTGGGTGACACCATCGGTGCCGCCCAAGGTCCAGGTCTGGTTGGCGGTGAGGTTGGAGTAGGCCGCGAAGGTGGAGGAGCGGGCGGCGGGGGCGGCGGATAAGTCGATACCGCTGCCGCCGATCGAGAGGGAGCCGCCGCCGCCGCGGACGGTTGGATTGGTGCCGGCGGTGGTAAAGTTGATCGCGGAACCGCCGACGGTAGTGGCGAGTTGAAAGGTGTTCGTGGTCGAGTTGACCACGTAGTAGGTGACGGTGTTGGAGAGACCGGCGGGGGCGGTGCCGCTGCTCAGGTAGATGGGCTGGCCGTTGGTCAGGCCGTGATTGGTGAACGTGATGGCGTCGGTCGCGGCATCGAAGGCGAAGCCGGTCGCGGCGTTGTAGGCGCCGGTGACGGTGACATTGCCCGTGAGGCCGGAACCGAAGGCGAGGCCGCCGACATTCAGACCGGTGCCGATTCCCGTGGTGGTGCTGGAACCGTTCCAAGTGGCAATGTCGGCCACGCCGGGCAGCACGCCACCGGTCCAACTGGTGGCCAAATCGAGGGCGTCGTTATTGTTCGCCTTGAGGATGGTATCGGCCCGCAAGGCGGTGCCGAGGGTCGCCATGGCGGCGGCTAGAAGGGAAACCGTGATGGGGGAAACGCGGAGACCGCGGGGGGATTTCTGGGATTTCATGATTAGGGTAAGATGCTGGAGGATAAAGTATTTTGGCGGCTTGCCTCGGCGGGATAAGCAAAACCAAGAGCGGGGTTTGACTGGGTTGCATGCCGCGCTTGATGCGCGGTATTTTGCGGGGTATATTGCAGCATTAGGTGGAGTTTTTTCCGGTGCAAGAAAATATCTTTGGTGAAAGTGGATATTCCATGCGAGCGACTCGTCGATAGAGTGGCCTCGCTGGCCATTAATGGTTGTTTAGTAGCTTTATAAGTAAGATAGGGGGACTTTTGTTTATCGGTCCGAAAGTGGACGGGTATATTTACTGCATTCAATTGAATGCAATTTTGCATATAATTACCATTTAATTTCTTGTTTTTTGAAGACGTCCCGCTATGCTGTTTAAAAGTCGATTACGCGTTTGGTGCCTGTTGGGCATCTTTCGTTTCCCTTTTCATGCATACCCCATCTTTAAAGTTTTCTCCTCGTGTCTCCGGTTTTCGGGCCGGATTTACTCTCATTGAGCTTCTTACCGTGATCGCGATCATCGGGATTCTAGCGGCGATCCTGATTCCCACGGTGGGGGCGGTGCGCAAGCGCGCGGCGACGGCCTCGGATATGTCGAATCTACGGCAGATCGGCACTGGTATTCAGCTCCATGTAAATGACAACAAGGGGCTTATGCCGAATAATAAGACGGCGATCGCGGGCACCTCGACTGGTTCGGGCAATCCCGACCGCTGGAGTTTCCAAGAGGCGGTGGACCGGTATTTCGGCAAGGGGGCGAAGTTCAATCCCAGCTCGATCTACAATTTTCTCAGTCGCGGAAACATGTGGTATAGCAATTTTGCGGAGGAGTTTCCGGGTTTCACGCCGCCGGCGGGTTACCTGCAGACCCGTCCGGTCGCCTACGGTTACAATCCCTATGTTAACAACGGTCGCTGGGCGGGTCGTTTGAATGTCGTGCCCAGTCCAAGCCGCACCGTCATCGTGGCGGAGATGAATGGTTCCGCCAATCTCGCGGTGGACCCGACGATCACCCCGGTGACCGCTTCGGATGTGCAGACCAGCTACCGGGTGAGTCGCGACGGCAAGGCGCTTTATCTGTTTTGCGACGGCCGGGTGTCGTCTTTGGCAGGGGACCAGAGCGAGTCCGCCCTCACGCGGGCGGCGACACCAAACATCTGGCGTTGGTGGTAGTCGGCGCGGGCCGGCTTTTTTGAGCCGGTTTCGGCGGCGCTTACTCCGCCCCTTCGGGTGGAATCTCGCGCAGACCGACGGGCCGGCTTTCGGCGGCGGAGCGGGCGATGGCGGCGAGCAGGCGGACGCCGTAAAGCACGGGCTCGGGGGCTTGTAGGATCGAGCCGGATTCCTGGCGGATGGCGGCTTGGAAGGCCTGCCAGTTATACCAGCCGGCGAACTCGCCGGGCAGGGTGGTGACGCGCTGCGCCGGCCGGTCGCGGAGGCGGAGTTCGGCCACGGCGTGGTCGCCGCTCATGTCGATGCGACCGGTGCGTTCCACCCAGCGTTCGATGCGGCCGTGTTCCCCCAGGAGGGTGACTTCGTCGCGGTAGGGGAGTCCGTCGCCCACGCAGAAGGAGGCGAAGATGTGGCCGAGCGCGCCATTCTGGAAGCGGATGGAGATTTGGGCGTTGTCCGCCGTGGGGCGGCCGGTGCGCACGCGGCTCTGCTGGACGGCGACCTCCTTCGCCTCGCCGACGAGGGCGGCGAAGTCGTTCAAGAAATACACGCCCAAGCGGAACAGCGGCGCGGCGGGGCAGCGGCGTGGATCGTCCATCCAGCTGCCGTCGGAGACTTCGCGATAATCGGCCCAGGTGCGGGCCTGAAAGGAGACGATGCGCCCCAGGTCGCCGCGGCGCAGCCAGGTCTGCATGGCGGCCAGGTCGCGCCCCGGCACCGGGCTGGGCGAGTTTAGGTGAAGGGCGAGACCGTTGAGTCGGGCGGCGGCGAAGGCCCGGCGGGCGGCGGACTCATCAAGTTCGAAGGGCTTTGTGGTCATCACATGTTTGCCGGCCTCGAGGATCTTGACCAAGAGGTCGCCGCGGCCTGTCGGTGAGGTAAATAGCCCCACCGCTTCCACCGATGGGTCGCGCAGCACCTCTTCAAGTGAGGAGTAAACCGGGACCGCCAATTCGGCACCTAGTTTTCGCGCGCGAGGAGCGTCGAGGTCGCAGACTCCTTGAAGCCGCACATGGGCGGCCTGCGGGGCCAGACCCCGTGCAATCTTGGCACCAAAATTTGCTCCGACGAGAGCCAGGTCGACGGGATGCAGGCCAGTTTGCAAAATAACCTTGCTCATGAGATGACGACAAAAGAAGGAGCGAAATTTAAAAAGTGCATTTAACGGAATGACTTAGGATGTCGGTAAGGTGGGGATTTTGCCGACGGGGTGACAGAGGTTAAACGACTGTTATGCATGGTAAATAGCATTTGATTGATTGCAATATATTTTGTTTTGCATAATTTGAATTTAACGTTAACCTTTATTCAAAAATAGGATAAACTTTTTTTTTAAAATGCTAGAATCGAAAGTAGGTTCAAAACAACAAGTTTGCAATCGACGGAGATTGGTATGGTTGGCGAAGATTTTCGCGGCGACGTTCGCCTCATGTTTATTCGTTATCTGGCAGGGTATTAAACGGGCACCTGATCTCGTCTTGACCCGTATGCGGGCGTGCGCCATATTTTGCTGCAAATGTCCGGTTCCCCTTCCGAGCAACGTCCCGTCAAGCGCAAGCCCTTCAGTCTGGAGGATATCTCCCGTAATCTGGGTATCTCCATTTCCACTGTTTCGAGGGCGTTGCGTAATTCGCCTAACATCCATCGGGACACCCGCCAAAAAGTGCAGGAGGAGGCGGCCAAGCTGGGATATCGGGTAAGGCAGCGCGAAGTGGAGCCGGCCACCAAGTCGCGCAATTTGCTAGTGCTTGCGGTGTCGATGTCGACCAGCAGCCATCAAGGATATTTGTCCGGGATCAGCCGGGCGGCGGCCGCGCAGCAAATCAGCTTGTTTTCCCACCATTGCGCGTTCGGGGCGGCGGAGCAGGTGTTGGACGCCGGGTCCCAACCGGCGGCGATGCGGCTAAAGGGATTGCTCGGCATTATTCTGGTGCATCGCTGGCCGGATGAGGTGGCCTCCGTGCTGAGCCGGAAGTGGCCGGTCATTTCCTTGATCCACCGTTACCCGGATCTGCCGATCGACATCGTTGGCACGGATGACGAGGCCAATTTGCAGGTTCTCGTTCGGCATCTGCGCGCGCAGGGGCATGATCGGATCGGCTTTTTCGGTTACAATGCGTCCTTCAGTTGGGCGCGCGCACGCTACGCGGCCTATCTGGAGGTCCTCATGGCCAACGGGCTCAAGCCCGAACCCGGCGCGGCCATCGAGGTGGATTCCGATACGCTGGCCGACTCCAACCCGCCCGATTGCACACCCTATTTCGAGGCGGTGCGGGCGCAGATCGATGCCGGGGTGAAAGCGTGGATCAGCTCCAGCTACGTCGTCGCTCAGGGGCTTTGCATGGTGTTGAAAAAAGCCGGCTTCCGCATCCCCGAGGACGTGGTGGTGACCGGTTATCACGGCGGCGGGCGCGGGCCGGCCTTGAGCGGTTGGGCCCGGCCCACCTCGATCGAGGTGGACAGCGAGTTGATCGGCGAGACGGCGGTGCACCTCATGGGCTTCCGCAGCCAGCAGTCTATTCCTTCGGCCAGTTCGATTCTGCTCCCGGCCCGGCTGGTGCAGGGCGAAACCACCCGCGCCGTTTGACCCGATCCCGCCGACTGGCCGGTCGGTGCTGGCCGGCCGCGCGCCGGATGAATCTTGCATGTCGCGCCGGCTTGCGGTCCGCCTTGTGGGTCCGACGGCGCGACCCTTGGTCCGCGGCGTTGGCGTTTTTCCTTATCCATGTCCGAATCCCTTCCAGGTCTTGTTTATCTTGTCGGCGCCGGTCCCGGAGAGCTGGGGCTGGTCACGTTTCGCGCCAAGGAGCTCATCGCCGCGTGCGACGTGCTGGTCTACGATTACCTGGCGCATCCGGAGCTGGTGAAATGGTGCCGGCCGGGCTGCGAGGTCTTCTACGTCGGCAAGAAGGCCGGTTGCCACACCGTGCCGCAGGAGGAGATCGAGAATCTGCTGGTCACGCACGCGCGCGCCGGACGCAAGGTTGTGCGGCTCAAGGGCGGCGATCCCTACGTCTTCGGCCGGGGCGGCGAGGAGGCGCGGGCGCTGGCCCGCCACGGCATTCCCTTCGAGGTCGTGCCGGGCGTTACCGCCGCGCTGGCGGCCGGGGCCTACTCGGGCATCCCGCTGACCTATCGTAACCTCAGCACCTCGTTGGTTCTGCTCACCGGCCACGAGGATCCGGACAAGGCCGAATCGCAGGTCGATTGGCGGGCCTACGGCGCGCTGAAAAACGCCACCCTCGCGATCTACATGGGCATGGGTCGGCTCGGCTTCATCCTCGGCGAGCTGCGGGCCGGCGGCTTGGCGGAGGACACCCCGGCGGCGGTCGTGCAGTGGGCTTCGCTGGGACGCCAGCGCAGCGTGGCCGGCACCGTCGCCGATCTCGAGAAACGCGCGGCGCGCGCCGGGCTGGGCGCGCCGGCGATCATCTTTGTCGGCGAGGTCGTGCGCGACCACGAGGCGATCGACTGGTTCGAGCGCCTGCCGCTCTTCGGCCGGCGCGTGGCCATCACCCGCACCCGCGATCAAAACAGCGAGCTGCGGGAAAAACTCGAGGCGCTCGGCGCCGAGGTCCTGGAGCTGCCCCTCATCACCATCTCCAAGGACGTGGACAAGGTCGGCTTCGTCGAGATCCTGAGCGAACTCGGGTCCTATGATTGGATCGTGTTCACCAGCGCCAACGGTGTGCGCTATTTCTTCGAGGATTTCCTCAAGGGCTACGCCGACATCCGCGCGCTCGGCTTGCTGCGTTTCGCCTGCATCGGCCGCGCCACCGCGCGCGAGATCGAGCGCCACTACATCAAGGTCGAGTGCATGCCCGACACCGCCACCGGCGCCTCGCTGGCGGACGCGTTGATCGCCACCGGCAGCCTCGACAGCGCCAAGGTCATCGTCGTCACCGGCAACCTGAACCGCGACCGCCTGGTGAAAAAACTCGAGGCCGCCCGCGCCATCGTGGATCGCCTGCAGATTTACAAGACCGAGAAGACCGACCTCTCCGCCGACCCCGTGGCGGACGATTTTCGCACCCGCGGGGCCGACGCCATCCTCTTCGCCAGCTCCTCCGCCGCGGAGTCCTACCACGCCCAGGGCGAGGCCCTCGCGCTCGGACCCGACGCGCAAAAGCCCCTCGTGGGCAGCATCGGCGAACAAACCACCGACAGCCTGGCCGAACTCGGCCTGCCGGCGGACTTCGTCGCGGCCAAGCCCAGCCTCGACGCCCTCGTCGCCGCGCTCATCGCCCGCCTCGGGCCGGTGAATCGCGCCTAGGCGTCCGCCGCCTATTCCCGACGCGACGCGGCTCCGGGCTTGTGCCGGCTTGCGGCCGGCCCGTAGTCTGTTGGGTTTCTTCCCATGCCACGCCTCGTCGCCATCGTCGGACGCCCCAATGTGGGCAAGAGCCGCCTCTTTAACCGGCTCACGCGGTCGCGCATATCGATCGTGCATGACCAGCCCGGCGTGACCCGCGACGTCGTGTCCGCCGAGGTCACGGATGGCGCCTACACGCTGATGGACACCGGCGGCCTTGGCCTGAAGGGCGGCGATTCGCCGGCCGAGTTGACCGTCGCCTCCGAGCGCCAGGTCGAGTTCGCCATCTCCTCCGCCGACCTCGTGCTCTTCGTCATCGACGGCCTCGAAGGCCTGACCTCGCTCGACGCCAAGATCGCGACCATGCTGCGTCGCGGCAAAAAAGACGTGGTGCTGGTGGTCAACAAGGCCGACTTCAACGACGACAAGCTCGACCTCGGCGAGACCTATCGCCTCGGCCTCGGCGAGCCCATCCGCTTCTCCGCCGAGCACGGCCGCGGCGAGGCCGAGCTGCGCACCGCCATCCTCGCCAAACTCGGCCCCGCGCCCGAGGTCGCCCCGGCCGCGCCGCGCCCGACCACCGACGAGAACGGCAAGCCCCTCCTCCCCGGCGCGCGCGATCCGTCCGCCCCGCTCTGCGTCTGCTTCATCGGCCGGCCCAACGTCGGCAAATCCTCCCTCAGCAACCGCCTGCTCGGCAGCGACCGCCTGATCGTATCCGACATCCCCGGCACCACCCGCGACGCGGTCGAGATCCCGTTCACCTTCCTCGGGCGCAACCAGAAGGAATACCCCTTCCGCCTGATCGACACCGCCGGCATCAAGGCCCAGACCAAACTCGCCTCGCCGGTCGAGTATTTCTCCCGCCTCCGTTCGCTCGACGCCATCAACAAGTGCGATGTGGTTTTCCTCGTGCTCGACGCCATCGACGGCGTCACCGCCCAGGACAAGGCCATCGCGGGCGAGGCCATCAAGGAGCGTAAACCCATCATCATCATCGTCAACAAATGGGACGTGGTGAAGGACGCCTTCCGCAAAAAGCTCGACCCCGACTGCGCCCCCGAGGCCGGTCTGCACGACTACAAGACCGAACGCGAATACCGTGTGAAGTATGAGAACTCGCTGCGCTCGAGCCTGTTTTTCACCCCCGGCGCGCCGGTGTTGTTCGTGTCCGCGATGAGTGGATACGAGGTGGACCGCATGCTCAACGCCGCCGTGCAGCTCAACCGCGCCCTGGACAAACGCATCCCCACCGCGAAGTTGAACGCCCTCATCGGCGACCTCGCCGAGCGCGTGCCGGCCCCCGCCATCGGCGGCAAACGTTTCCGCGTCTACTACGCGCTCCAGACCGGCGTGCGGCCCTTCCGCATCAAACTTTTCTGCAACCGCGAGGACAAGTTGTCCGAGCAATACCGTCGCTACCTCGAGGCCGGCATGGTCAAGGAGTTCGGCATCGACGGCTGTCCGGTCTACTTCGACCTGGTCGGCAAACCCAAACACACGCCGGGCACGCCCTACACCGGCAAGGCCGCCATCCTGGAAAAGCAGCGGCTGGAGAACGACCTGGCCGGCGTGCCCAAGTGGAAGGTGCGCGAAGCCCGCGAGGAGGCGGGGCTGGGCGAGGCTTTTGATTATGAAACACTCGAAGATTGAAATCGACGGGGCCGACGGCCTCCGCCTCGAAACCGGCGCGTTCGCCCTCGAAGTCACCACCGGGGTCGGCCCGCGCATCACCTCCTTCCGCTCGAAGAAGGGCAAGGCGGGCAACCTCTTCCTGGAGATGGGCGCCGACCAGCCGGTGTTTCCGGGCGGCTTCAAGCTCCGCGGCGGCCACCGCCTCTGGCACGCGCCCGAGCACGGCGTGCGCACCTACCAGCCGGACAACGACGCCCTCGCGCTCAAGCCCCTCAAGGCCGGCGTCGCCCTCGCCCAGCCGGTCGAGCCGCTCACCGGCATGCAGAAGGCGATCAAGATCGAGGCGCGCGGCGAGCGCACCGTGCGCGTGACCCACGCCCTGACCAACCACGGCCTCTGGCCGGTCGAGACCGCCGCCTGGGCGCTCACCATGTTCCGCGCCGGCGGCTACGGCGTCGTGCCGCTCCTGCCCAAGGGCGACCACGCCAAGGGTGATTTCCTGCCCACCTACTCGCTCGTGCCCTGGAGCTACACCGACCTCTCCGAGGACGTCTGGGACCTGCACCGCGATTACTTCGGGATCGACGTCGCCGCCGCCGACCGCCCGCACAAGCTCGGCCTGACCAACTACCCCGGCTGGTCCGCCTATTTCTACGAGGGCACCACTTTCGTGAAACACGCCGCGTTGGTGGCGGGCGCGGTGTATCCGGATAACGGATGCCCCTTCGAGACCTTCACCAACGGCCAGATGTGCGAGCTCGAGACCCTCAGCCCGCTGGTCAAGCTGGTCCCGGGCGAGTCGGTTCAGCACGTCGAGCATTGGACGCTCTTCGACGGCCTGAAGGAACCCGCCACCGACGGCGCCTTCGCCGCCCTCGCCGAGGCCGCCAACGAGTGGATCGCCACGCTCTGAGCGAGGATGTTTTGACGGCGCGTCGCGAACCGCCGCCACCCTTGGCCATGTCCCGTCCGCGCGCCGCTTTTTTTGGCTCCGACGCCATCGCCCTGCCCCTGCTCGACTGGCTGGTCGGGCCGGCGGGCGCGGCACAGGTCGAACTGACGGCGGTTTACACCCAACCCGATCGGCCGGTGGGGCGCGGGCAGCAGGTGCAGGCCAACGCGATCAAACGCTGGGCGTTGGATCGCGGGCTGCCCGTCCACCAGCCGGCGAAGCTCACCCCCGAGGTCCGCGCCGCCTACGTCGCCGCGCCGCCCGACCTCGCCCTCGTCATGGCCTACGGGCACATCCTGCGGGACGACTTCATCGCGGCCGCGCCGCTCGGCACGATAAACTTCCATGCCTCGCTGCTCCCGAGGTATCGTGGCGCGTCGCCGATCCAGACCTCCATCGCGGCGGGCGAACGCGAGACCGGCGTGTCTTTCATGCGCATCGTGCGGGCGCTCGACGCCGGGCCGGTGGCGGACCGTGAGGCCGTGCCCATCGGGCCGCTCGATACGGCGTTGGAGATCGAGCATAAACTCGCCGCCGCCTGCGTGCCGCTGCTCGCCCGCGCCCTGCCGCGCCTGCTGGCGGGCGGATTGGATTTCCTCGCCCAGGACGCCGCCGCCGCGACCTTTTGCCGCAAGCTCACCAAGGACGACGCGGCGCTCGATTTCGCCGCGCCGGCGGCAGCGCTCGCCGCGCGGATCAACGGCCTCAATCCCTGGCCGGCGGCGCAGGTGGAGTCGCGCGGGGAGCCCTTGAAATTCGGTCTGGCGGAAGCGCCGGCCGGCGCGACGACGGAGGCCGCGCCGGGGTCGGTGCTGGGCGCGGACGCGGAGGGTTTGCTCATCGCCACCGGGGCGGGGGTGTTGCGGGTGCGGCGGCTGCAAAAACCGGGTGGGCGCATGCTGGCGGCCGCGGAGTTTCTTCGCGGCTCGCCCATCGCGGCGGGAACGGTCTTTGCGTCGCGTCCCATGGCGCCACTCGTCGCCGCGCAGCCTTTTCCCACGCCTCCCCGGCCGGCGGGGTGAGTTTGCCGGGTTTCGCGGGACACCTGCCCGGTAGGACGGCGGAGCCGCACGGAGCAGGTGTCGCGTCGCAAGCCGCGCGGGCTTGCCTTACCAGGTGTCGCTCCGGAAGGGCGGCACGGGCAGGCCGAGGTCGTCGCAGAGCGCCGCGTCCGTGGCGTTGCGCCAGGCGTAGCGGACGGCCACGGGCGTGGTGACTTTGGGCGAGCCGACCACCACGGAGCCTTTTTCGATGCGGGCCGTGGCGGGATGGAAGACGCGGTCTTCGCCTGCGACCTCGAAGCCGGCGACGGCTGGTGCGGGCTGGCGCAGGCCGCGGTCTACGGGAGTAAAGTTTACCCGCAGGGCCGCCGGGCTTGCGGGCTGGGCGGCGGGATCGGCGGGGGCGGCTTGAAATCCGGCGAAAACCGGACCCGAGTCCGCGAGCGACGCGAAACCGTAGGTGCGGTGCAGCGCGAGGCGGGCGAGGCGGCGGGCGACGGGCAGTTTGGCCTTGGGGTGGATGTCGGAGAAGTCCCCGACATCGGTCGTGACGACCTGGCCGGTGGCGGGCAGGGCCAGGGTCCGGGTCTGGGCTTCACGCAGGGCGGCCCAGTCGGTGCCGTCGGGGTTGCCCGCGCCCGTGCCGGTGCGGAAGCTGGCAAGCTGCGTCCAGTAGAAGGGAAAGTCGCCCTGGGCGAAGTCGGAGCGCCAGCTTTGGATCATGGCGCCGAAGAGGGCGCGGTATTCGGCGGCGCGGCCGGCGTTGCTTTCGCCTTGATACCAGATCGCGCCGCGCAGGCCGTAGGGCAGCAGGGGGCTGATCATGCCGTTGTAGAGTGCGGACGGCTCCCACACGGGGGTTTTTGGCGCGGCGGGTGCGGCTTCGACGAATTTTTCGCCGCGGGCCTCGGCGGCGGACTTGGCCGCCTCCCACGCACGGGTTTTCTCCGCGTGGGCGGATTTCGCGATCTCGAAGTCGGAGAGTTGTTTGGTCCAACGGGAGGCCACGACGGCGAAGGCCGGATCGGATTTCAAAACGCCGGCGCTCATCCACGTCTCGATCGGAGTGCCGCCCCAGGTGCTGTTCACGATGCCGACGGGCACGTCGAGCGCGAGGTGCAGCTCGCGGGCAAAGAGGTAGGCGACGGCGCTGAACTGGGCGACCGTCTCCGGCGTCGCGGACCGCCAGGCGCCTTCGAAGCGGGTGGCGGGGGCCGAGGCGGTGGTGCGCTTGACCTTGATCTCGCGGATAAGAGGGAAACGCGCGGTCAGTTGTTCGAGGTCGGGGTCGTAGGCGCGGGCCAGAGGCCATTCCATGTTGGATTGGCCGGAGGCGAGCCAGACCTCGCCGACGACGATGTCCTGGAGCACGACGGTGTTTTTGCCTTTGAGGGTGAGGGCGGCGGGCGTGGCGCTGGCGGGCAGCGGGGCGAGGGTGACGGTCCAGCGACCGTCGGAGCCGGCGACGGTGGAGAGCGTTTGCGCGCCGAAGGTCACGGAGACGGTTTCGCCGGCGTCGGCGGTGCCCCAGATGGGCACGGGTTTGTCGCGTTGCAGGACGGCGTGGTCCTGGAACAGGGAGGCGGGCGTGACGTCGGCGAGGGCCGAGACGGTGAAGGCGAGGGCGGTGGCGAAAAAACGGATGTGGTTCATCGGATGGGGTGTTTCAGTCGAGGACGCAGGGCGGAGCGGACGGTGAAGTCGATCACGAGGGTGGTCAACGAATAGGCGGGCGCGGCGCAGGTCAGGGTTTGGGCTTCGAGGGAGAAGGCACCGGGGGGCGATTCGACCATGGTTTCCCCGCCGTCAGGGCCGGCGGTGCGGTAGGCGCGCACGGCGGCCGAGCCGGGAAATCGAGCCAGATCGAAACGGTGGGTGGCGACATTGGCGCCGGGGTTGGCCACCAACACGACCAGGCGACGGCCGTCGGGCGAGAGGGCGCCGAGGGTGTGCTCGGGGCCGGTGAGGAGGATGCGGTAGCCGGGCGGTATGAAGTTTACGACCTGCTTGCGTAGGAAATAGCCGCGGGTCCGGGCGTAGCCGCGGCCGGCGAAGGGGGCGTTCTCGTTGAAATCGGTGAAGCGAAGCAGGCCCCAGGCGTCGTCGGTGGACACGAATTGCCAGTCGCACCACACCTCGCAGCGCAATTCGCGCAGGTCCTCGATCATGCGATCAGCGATGTCGTAGTGGCGATGCCACCAGCTTTTTCCGTCCTTCGGCTGCCAGCTCAGCGGGCCGGTTTCCGATTGCCATACGGGGAGGCGCAGGGACGCGGCGTCGGCGGCGAGGGCGCGTTTTTCCTCGGCGGTGCCCTCGTAGGAATGGGTGTGGAGACCGGCGAGCGAGGCGAGGACGGCGGGGTGGTCGCGACGGAGCGCGGAGACGACGCGCAGGGTCTCGGGCACTTCGCTGCAGTCGGCCGCGACGAGCGATAAGTGCGGTTGCGGTTGGACGTGCAGGTGTTGCTTAAGACGGGCGAGCACGGCGGCCTGTTGGTCGGGACCGAAGTGGCAACCTTCCTGTTTGCCGCCGGCCTTCCACCAGTTCGACAGCGGCTCGTTGAAGGGTTCGAGGTGACGGATGTTCCAGGCGGGGTTGCGGGTGTGGAGGGCGGCGGCTGAGCGTGCGAGGTAGTCGGCGAAATCGTCCTCGTATTCGGGCAGGAGGTTTGCGCCACCGTCGACCGCGCCGGCGGCGCAGCGGCTGCGGGTCATCCACCAGGGCGGGCTGTTGGAGAAAAGCACCGTGAGAATGGCGGGTTGTTTGCGGGCGAGGGCGTCGAGGACGGCGATCTGGCGGGTGTCGGCGGCGAGGTCGATGGGCCCCGGGCCGGCCTCGGTCGGCGGCGCGGCGAGGTAGCCCGGCATCAGGCCGCCGTCGCGCCGGATGTGGTCGGCGCCGAAAGGGCAGGCGGGGTTTTCGCCGCCGCCGATGTTGAAGCGGAAAACGTTGTAGCCGAGATCGACCGCCAGCAGTTCGGCGACGCGTTCGACCTCCTCCGCCGGCCACGCGCCGATCAGGTTGGCCCACCAGCAGAGCGAGACGCCCCAGCCGCGGATGGTTTGGCGGGGTGTGGAGGGATCGACCGGGTAGGCTTCGGCGGCGCGGGACAGGCCGGGCGCGAGCAACAGAAGGAGCGCGAGGGCGGGGCGGATTTTCACGAAGGCTTCGGTCGGGGGCGGGGCAGGGTGGGGTGGGTGGGGGGCCGCGTGCCGTGCTTGCCGGCGATCCTTGGCTGCCCGACATGGATTCGAACCATGACTAGGTGAGTCAAAGTCACCTGTGCTGCCATTACACCATCAGGCAAGGAAAGGACGGGAAAACGTGAGCGCGTCCGCCCCGGGGTCAAGGCCCGAGATGCCGGCCGAAGCGGACGGGAAGCACGGGCGGGCTTGGGTCAGGCCGGGACCGCGAAGGCGAGGTAGGGCGACTGCTGGTTGGGCGGGATGCGGACCTGCAAAAACACGCCGTCGTCGCGTTGTTCCTCGTGTTGCACGTGGCCGATCTGGTGGGCGCGGGCGACGAGGTCGTAGCGGGCGTGGGGAATGAGCAGGGTGAGCTGGCCGAAGGCGTCCGCGATCAGCTCCAGGCATTGGTCGACCAGGGCGGGCAGTCCCTCGCCGCTGCGAGCGCTGAGGAAGATACCGTCGGGGGCGAGGGCGCGGGCGCGGAGCAGCTGGGCCTCGTCGGCGGCGTCGACCTTGTTGAAGATCGTCAGCATGCGTTTCTCGTCGGCGTGGAGTTCGCGGAGCACGCCGAGGGTGGTGGCGTGGTGGGCGGCGACGTTGGGCGCGGTGACGTCGAGCACGTGGATCAGGAAATCGGCGACGATGGCCTCCTCGAGCGTGGCCTTGAAGGCCTCGACCAGGCCGTGGGGGAGGCGGCGGATGAAGCCGACGGTATCGGTCACGAGCAGCTTTTGGTTGCCGCGCAGGAGGAGCTGGCGGGTGGTGGGGTCGAGGGTGGCGAAGAGTTTGTCCTCGGCGAGCACGCTGGCGCCGGTGAGGGCGTTCAGCAGGGAGGATTTGCCGGCGTTGGTGTAGCCGACGATGGCGGCGGTGGGCACGGGCACGCGCTGGCGTTTTTGGCGCTGCACGCCGCGCTGTTTGCGCACGTCCACCAGTTCACGTTTCAGGCGAACGATGCGGTCGTTGACGAGGCGCCGGTCCTGCTCGAGCTGGGTTTCGCCCTCGCCGCCCATCGCGCCGCCGCCTCCTCCGCCGCCGCGCTGGCGGGAAAGGTGGGTCCAGGCCCGGGTCAGGCGGGGCAGGGAATACTCCATCCGGGCGAGGGCGACCTGGAGCACGGCCTCGCGGGTGCTGGCGCGGTCGGCGAAAATGTCGAGGATCACCTCTTCGCGGTCGATCACGGCGAGGCCGGAGAGTTTTTCCCAGTTGCGCTGCTGCGCGGGGGAGAGCGACTCGTCGACCACGATCAGGTCCGCCTCGACGGCCTTCGCGGCGGCGATGATCTCCTCGGTTTTTCCGCTGCCCAGCAGGGTGGCGGGGGTGGGCTGGCGGAGGTTGACGAGTTCCTGGGCGACGACGTCGATGCGGAGGTTTTGCACGAGCTCCTCCAGCTCGGTCAGAAGCTCGGCCGCCTCGCCGGCGGCCATCTCATGGGTTTGGATGCCAACGAGAAAGGCGCGCTGGCAGCGTTTGGATTCGGTGGAGGGGACCTGATCGAGAAAGTCGGCCATGAAAAGGTTTAACGCCGGCTGTCGACGCGCACCACCTGCATGCCGGCGGCGCGGGCCGCGCGGATGCCGGGTTCCGCGTCTTCAAACACGAGGCATTCCCCGGGTGGAACGCCGAGGCGGCGCGCGGCCTCGAGGAACATGTCCGGGTGGGGCTTGCCGCGCCCCGGTGCGACATCGTGCGGGGTGATTACGATGGGAAACAGCTCGGAGAGTCCGGCGGCGGCGATGGCGGGCAAGGCGATGTCGGGGGTGCCGCCGGTGGCTATGGCCACCGGGTGCGCGGAGGCGACTTTGCGGGCGAAGGCTACAACGGGCTCGATCAGGGTGATTTCGTCGAACCGATTCAGGTAAAGCCGCTCCTTGTGCTCGGCGATCTCCTCGGGGCTGGCGATGGGCAGGCCGTGCTTTGCGGCGAGCAAGCGGGCCACTTCCAAAGAGGGCACTCCGCCCAGCGCGTAAAAGTAATCTTCATCGAGGGTTTCGGTCAGCCCGGCGTGGCGGAGGGCGGATTCCCACGAGCGATAATGCACCGGCATGGTGTCGATCAAGGTGCCGTCGAGGTCGAAGATGTAGCCGGCGAAGTCGCCCGTCGGAATGTCTAGCAGCATAAACCATGACCATCGGCCAAACGCACCGGCGGGTGCAACCGAAACCTTGGCATGGACACGGGCAAACGCGGCGCGTGGCACCTTTCCTGCGCAGTCATCGTCAGTAATTGTAGCGATTATGGTAAAATTACCGACGTGGCCGAATGGAACTAGCCGTGACGTTACTTATTGATAAATAAGGTATTGTCTTTCCAAATTGCTTTACCTTATTTTTACCTGAGTAGATCCGTGTCATCCGTATGCATCAACGCCCGTTCTCCGTCGCCGCGAAAGACCAGGAGCTCCTGCTTACCTTCACCCCATTGTTTTTGAGCCAGAATCTGGTGGTGGAGGTTCCCCGCGTGGGGCAGGTGGTGGTCCGGCATGTGGCGACGCGGCGAGCGTTGATTTTAACTCCTCTGCATTGGGGGATTTTGAAGAATTTCGAAGGGGGGCGAACGGTTTCCGCGGTCCTGCGTCAGCTGATTCATTCGCGGGGTTGCCTGCCGCTGGGAGAATTCTATGAACTGGTGGTGAAGGCGCACGGGGCTGGCATGTTATGCGAATCGGTGGATCAGGCGGCCACCGCTCCACCGTCGATGCCGTGGAATTGGTCGGTGAACGGTGTGCTGGTCAGAAGGCTGACCGTAGCCTTGGTTTTCATCGCCCTTCTGGGTTTGTTGTTCAATCGGGTGGGGCCTCCTGGGCATTGGTTGTGGTGGTTGCCGGGATGGGTTTTAAGCTGTATCGGTATCAGTGCCGGTTTTGCCCTGGCGGGCGGTTTGTTGCACGCGGCCGGGCGGGAAATCTATGCGGCCGGGTGGGTTTGGCGGACGGCCTTGCCGCGGTTCGAGGTTGAGCTCGATGACGAATTGGCCGAGCCGGAGCTCTCGACGAATCTGGCGCTCGCCCGGATCGCCCCGATTTTTTTCTTTGCGGCAATCGCCGCGTGGTGGGTCCACGATTTGACGCTCCCTATCCTTTGCGGCCTGCTCTGGGAACTCGCGCCTCGTGCGCGAGGCCCCTTCTCCCGCTTATTGCGGGCGGTGCATTACGTGCCGCGTCCCTCGGCGACCTATGGATTTGAGTTCGATGGTAACCGCCGTAAATGGAGCCGGTTGCGGAGTTGGTTTGAAATGGGTGAAATCCGATTGGCGCTAATGTGGGGGGGATACGCGGTCATCTGGGGCTTGATCGCGAGCATGGCCTTTTGTCTGGCGGTGGGTCTCAGCGCTAGGGATCTGGTGGATGGATTGCTGGCAAGGGATGTTCCGGGGAGCTCTGCGTTGCTCTTTTTTTCTTTGTTGGGTTTGTTCGGTTTGGGTCTCGGAATTTTTTTATCCTACTCTTGGCTTCGCAAAAAGTTAGGACATATTCGGCGCTGGCTCGAACGTCGGCGGGCGGAGCGAAATGCTCCGCCTCCGTCCGAGCCGTCCACCCAGGAAATCTACGAATTTCTTGGTCGGACACATCCGTTCCAGCTGATACCTGATACGGAGCGAATGCTGACGGCGGCGGCTTTTGAGGCCCAGATTTATGCCGCCGACGAGCCGGCGGTTATGGCCGGTGATCGGAATCCGCGGCTGAGGGTTCTTTATACCGGGAGGGTGTCGGTGGAGTCCGCGGTGCTGCAACTAAATCAACATGAGTTGCTCCCGGGCACAATTTTCGGCGAGCAAGCGCTGTTGCATGACGCTGGCCAACCGCGCACGATTCGTTGTTCCACCGCCTGCGTGATCATCACGCTCGGGCGCGCGGTATTTGAACATCGCGTTAAGCGCTTCGTGCCAGACCATTTGATTGAAGATGCAGCCAATAAGATCGCTTTCCTGAGACAAATTCCGATCACGCGTTCGTGGCCGCAAGCGATCTTGGCGAGTTTTGCGCGCCGGGCCGTGGTTCAGACCTTCGCACGGAACGCGGTGGTCTTGGACCAAGGTCGGGAGAACACCCTCTTTTTCCTCGTGCTTGAGGGAGAGCTCAAGGTGATGAAGGACGGGCGTAAGGTAGGGCGGATACGTCGCGGCGACATCTTCGGCGAAATCAGTTTGCTGCAAAACAGTCTGACGCACGCCTCGGTGGTGGGCCACCACGCGGGCAGTTACCTATGCATTTCCAAGCCGGATTTTCTGGCATTCCTGACCCAAGATACGGCGTTGGCCCTGCAAATCGAGGCGATTGCCTCGCGGAGACTGGGCACATCGGTCTTCGCCTCTCCGAGCAAGACCGCGCGAAAACGGCGGTGATATTTTTCCTCGCAGGCAAGGGGCGAGATTGCACTTCTCATCCTTTGGCGTAGCGCTCCACGTTGTTCATGGCTGAAGGCGAGCGAATCCTGGTTTTTTTGAAGGCTCCGCATCCCGGAACCGTCAAAACCAGATTGGCCGCCGCGATCGGAAGCGAACGCGCCTGTTCGGTTTATCGACAGATGGCTGAAAAACAGGTGGCCGAGGCCAATCGATTTGGTTGCGGCGTCGAGATCCATTACTCCCCCGGCTCGGCCGAAACGGAAATGCGAAATTGGCTTGGACCAGAACCAGACTACTTTGCGCAAGCCGACGGAGATTTAGGGGAGCGAATGAGCCACGCGATGACCAATGCTTTTCTCCGTGGCGCACGACGAGTGGCGCTGGTGGGAGGCGATTGTCCGGCGCTGAGCTCGGATCGCTTGCAGATGGCGTTTGAGCGCCTCCGGCCGCAGGCTGAAATCAAACCCGCCGACGTGGTGTTTGGTCCGGCACGAGACGGCGGATACTATCTGATCGCGGTCTCACGCCCGTTGCCGATGCTGTTTACCGGTGTTCCGTGGAGCAGTCCCCTTACCCGGATCGTTTCACGGATCCAGGCGGCAAAGGCGGGATTGAGGATTTCCGAACTGCCGACCGAGGATGACGTGGATGATTTCGCCGGATGGACTAAAGCATTGGATTCAGGTATTTTAAGGAGTCCGTGAGCTGCTGATCCGACCTTCCGGCGGCGGGAGCGAACGGATGCAAATCAGATCAACCGCTTAGACGGCGGAAAACAGGTGGCAAATTACGCTTTACAGCCGAAGTTTTAGCGTGTTGTTCTCTTCCTTTTCCCTCTTCAACACCTAAATTCCAGACAACATGGGCAACCTCAAAAAGAAACGTCGTCTTCAGATGAACAAGCATAAGCGCAAAAAGCGCTTGAAAGCGAATCGCCACAAGAAGCGCACTTGGCAGAAGTGAAGTTTTCCCTGCAGGACTTAACCGAAAGTAGCTCTCAAAGGGCTGATTTTTGACCGCCGAAGATTTCGGCGGTTTTTTTGTGTCGATTGGGGGCGAAATGTAAAATGGTCTTGTCAGGGGCATGGCTATGGCGATGGTTCATTTACGCCATGAAGATTCTCAAAGACCTTGGTAAACAAAGCTGTGCCGGTTCGTGAGTCATGTTATTTTCGCATAAAGCAAAAGGATTTGTGGTGGATCGCGGTGAGCAAGTTACCTCGGTTGCTCGGATTTCCGGGTTCGAGCCTCCGTTTGTTCTGGAGGCGGTGGAAGACTTCTCTTCCGGCGACCCGGAGGCGATGAATTCGGCATACGCCAAGATTTCGCCGGGAAAACGGTCCGCTTTCCTGCACGCGAACTGTGGCGTAAGCCCCGAGTCACGGTTTGTCCGTCGCACGACTCTGGACTTAAAGCGCATCAAGGAAACCGGCTACCTTTCGGAGGTGATGAACAGTCAATTTCGAATTGATCCGGAGCATCAGTCCATCGCGGTTCTCAATGCTTTCGACGGGACCGAGTTCGACGCTTCGAAGGCCAATCCCGCCAAGGATGTTTTCTTTTGCGGGATGCCGACCGAAGTCGCCGCGGAAGCCCAGCGCAACCTTCTTGATAATGGTGTCTATCCGGAAACCTTGGAGCTTTCCTCCGTGGCTTCCTTGGCCGCGGTCGTCGACTATTTACGATTTAGCGATTCCTCAAAACCCACGATCGTGTTGGAGTTGGGCAGCGAAAGCACCCAGTCGTTCATCGTCAGCACCCGCGGCTTGGAGGCGTCGCGGCCAATATCGGTGGGTTTGGAGGCGATGGTCCCGGTGGTGCAGAAAGAACTCGGCCTAAAGGATGAGGAATCGGCCCGAAAATTGTTTTTCTCCAATACGTTTGATTTCACCGGGATGGGCTCGTCCCTTTGTAAGCGTCTTCTCAAAGAACTCCAGTCGTCGATGGGGTTTTATGAAGTGCAAACCGGCCAGTCCATCGGTCAGCTGATCTGCACCGTGCTGCCAAGCAAGCTGTCGTGGCTGGAGTCCGTGGTTGCCGGACAGTTGGGCGTCAATGTGCTACAGCCTCAATACGCTGCTTGGCTGAATGCACGAAAAATCACGCTGGGACCGGAATTGAGCTCGTTCCCATTGGACGGAAGAAGGTTTGCGCTGCTCGGACTGATGATGAAATTTTCCACCCAAACCGATGCTACCGCTGCATAAAAAAAAGGAGCCCAAGTCGGAAAACGGCCCCCTCGGCGTTTCGTGGCATCCCGATTTCCGCAACAAGGCGACCCTTCCGGACACCAAAACAGTCCGAACCAAGTTTTTTGTCCATATCGTGGTGATAGCGGTCAGTGTGGGACTCGCGCTCTATGTTGGGTTCAGGGAGTTTAACATCGCGACCTTGGGTTCCGAACTGGCCGCGGTCGAAACCCAGATCGAGTCAAATACCAAGGTGAGCGACGCGGCCATCGCGACTTATAAAAAATTTCAAACCGAAGAGAGCCGTTACCAAGAGGCTTACGCTTTGATAAAGTCACCTTTCCGATTCCCTGACTTTTTGCTGATTCTTGGAGAGTTGCTTCCGCCCGGCGCGCGGGTCACCCAGGTAGACCATAGGGGCGTTGGAAAGACGATATTGGTCACCGGAACGGTGCGGGGAATCGACGCCGCCGCCGGTGATCGGGCGGCCGAATTGGTCCGGAAATTGCAGGAGGAAGCGCGCTTGAAGGAGCACTTTTCCACAATAGTTCTGACGAATCTTGGCCGGGATTCTTCCAAAGGAAACCTAGCCTTGGAGATCGTCTTCACGTTTAAGGCGACGCCCAAGTAGAAAATCAAACATTAGCATGGATACAAAATTGCTACTGGATTACCTTAGGCGCAATATTATCATCAGCGTCTGTGGCGCGATGGTGGTCGTTTTACTTGTGGCGTTATATCTTCGGTCGGATGAACCCTCCCGTTTGGAAACCGCTCTGACCGACCGCACCGCCGTCTTAAAAAAACTCAAATTCAACATAGCTAACTCGGCCCAACTTGACGAGCACGTCGCCGGTCTAGCCGCCGTCAATCAAGGAATTGCGGCGAGCGCACTTCGGGTGGGAGATCTTGCGCAAAACCTGAAGTTGTTTTACGAACTCGAGGCGAAGACCGGCGTCAAGCTCATCGACGTTCGTCCGGTGGGCGTGCCCCCGGCGCCCAAGGGAACGGCTCCCGGCTCCTATGTTCCCATTCCCTTTGCCGTCACCATTGAGGGAAATTACGAACAGTTGTTGAATTTTGTCAAAAGGCTCGAGGGAGGTCGCGAATTATGTCGCCTCAACCAGGCGACCATCTTCGCCGGCGAGGAAGACTCGCAGCGTCTGTCGATCAATATCGATGTGTTGGGGGTCCGCACATGAGCAAAATCCGACATATCAATTTTTTCGTCGTGGCACTGATTTCTGGGGCGCTTGGAGCACAGACGGTGGACGTATCACCGTTGAAGCAGCGCGAACAATTGGTCTCGAGTGCCCAGAAGGTGTTCGCGGATCGAGGATCT
>JAIXVP010000243.1 GCA_027482905.1 Opitutaceae bacterium | reverse complement strand
GTGGGGGGGGGGGGGGGGGGGGGGGGGGGGGGGGGGGGGGGGGGGGGGGGGGGGGGGGGGGGGGGGGGGGCGTGAGCAGGCACCGAAACCCGGTGCCGTCGGTGCGACCCGCGGGGTCGAGACAATTGCGGGCGGCGGAGCGGACCGCGCGGGCCTCGTCGCTCCAGTTTCCGCCGCGCAGCACGCGCGCGGTGCCGGATTTCGGGCCGGTCGGATCAATCGAGTCCCCGGCCTGATCAGGCTGCGCATACCAGTCGGCGCACCATTCCGACACGTTGCCGTGCAGATCTTGCAGGCCAAAGGCGTTGGCGGTCTTTTGTCCCGCGGCGCGGGTTGCGGCGCCGCAGTTCGACATGATCCACGCGTATTCACCGCAGCGATTTTCGTCGTCGCCAAAACTCCAGGCGGTGCCTGTCCCGGCGCGGCAGGCGTATTCCCACTCGGCCTCGGTGGGCAGACGGAGTTCGCGTCCGCTCAGGGTGGATAACCGCTCGATGAAGCGGAGGGCTTCGTGCCAGCTCACGTTGTCGACCGGACGACGCGGACCGGCGAAGCGCGAGGGATTGACGGGCATGAGCCGCTGCCACTGCGCCTGGGTCACCTCGTCGACTCCGAGGTAGAAGGGGCGCGTGATGCGCACCCGGCGTGGCGGGCTTTCGTCGGGATCGCCGGCTCCGGAAGGGGACCCCATTTGAAACTCCCCCGCCGGCACGAGCGCGAAGCGCATGACCACGCCCTCGCCCAGATCGAGCGTCACGACGGGCGTGAGGGCGCCCGGAGTTGGCTCGTCCGGCGGCGAGTCGCCGGTCGCGCGACCCGGCGTCGCGAGGGCGAGCACTCCGGCGACGCACCAGCACGTCAGGAGGCGCGGCATGGAGGAATTCGGTGCTTTTCTCGCGCGCCAAAAACCTCGCGGCCACGGGAGCGCGCGAGGCTTGGCGAGGAAGGCGGGACGCGTGGAGCAGGCCTCAGTAGCCCAGGCCCGCGAGATCGCTGCCGCTGGCCAGCTTCATGAACGTGATGGCGGGCAGGCCCCCGGTGGCGGTGCGCGCCCGGGTCATCTGCGTGTGGTCGAGGCTCTGGAAGTCGGTCGAGGAGACGGAGACGCCGGCCTTGGTCCACGAGTTGTTGGTCTTGTTGGCGGCGGGCACGTTTTCGTTGCGGATGGTGGTGCCGGAATACGCGATGTTGAAATGCAGCACCTCAAGCGTGCCGGGGATGTCGTCGGTCGCATCCTGCACCCGGATCGGGTCGCCGGCCGCCACGGGCACGCGCTCAAGCATGTCGTAGTTCGCGCCGGAGTTGCCGTAGGCGGTGTTATAGGTCCAGTCGGCCGACTTGCCGGGCTGGTGGTTGGCGTAGAAGCCATTCGCGCCGTTCAAAGCCGAGAGGCAGTGCGTGACGCGGTGGGTGTAGACCGTGGCCGGAACGTTGCCGCTACCGAAGCCGCCGACCTTGAACCCGGTCTTGTTGCCCGCGAGCCGGTGGTTGTAGGCCCAGCTATACTCGAAGGCGACCGAGCCGCGTGTGGTGCTGATGCAATCGTAGCCGTCGTCGCTGTTGTTCCAGGCGCGACAGCCGTAGAAGGTGGTGGAACCGGCGTGGCTGCCGAAACCGTCGGTGTTGCCGGCGGAGTTGGACAGACCGATGTTGTTGTAGGAATCGCAGTTTTCCACGCGGATGCCGGAGGCCGCGCCGGTGGTGTAGAGTCCGTTGGCCTCGTTGTCGTGGATGCTGAGTTCGCGGAAGGTGTTGTTGTTGCCGGTCACGCGGAAGCACTCGGACTGCTTTTGCGTTCCGACCTTCACGCCTTTGATCTCGAGGCCCTCGATCGTGATGTTCGATCCGCTGATCAGGAATCCGCAGACGCGCAACGAGGTGCCCACGGACGAAAAGTCGAAGACCGGCTTGCCCGTGCTGTTGCCATAGGGCGCGTAGGTGATCCCGCTGGTGCTCAGCTTGTGGACGTAGTTGTAGTTGGCGTCGCTCGCGGCGATGGCGAACGTGTTGAAAGGCCCGGATTGGGGCGCGCCGATCAACAACACCGTATCTCCGGCGACGACGTTGTCCTGCGCGTATTGCAGTGTCCGCCATGGCGCGGCGAGAGTGCCGGGATTGGCGTTGTTGCCCGAGCCATCGGGCTTGACGTAGTAGGTGGCGGCGAGAAGGCCGGCGGGAGCCAGGCCGACGATCAAGGCAAGGAGGCGAGTCCGTAGCATGATACTGGGGGGTTGGGGTTAACTGAGACGAAAGCACCGCGATTATAAAATCATCGCGATATTCCACCAATAGACTGAGGCCGGTGCATCATAAAGAAGTCTGACAACTTACAGTCAGAAATTCCACTGACCAAACCCGACGACTAAAAGGATTCTTAAAGTATTTAAATACAATGTATTAAGTAGGGTAACATGGAGGAAATCCAGGGAACGCGGGCGCTGTCGCGCCTGGCCCGGGACATGGAGTTCGACCCTTGACGGTCATTCCGGCGCCGACCGCACACTGTGGGCGAGCCGTATCAGCCGGCGTCCACGAAGCGGTAGCCGATGCCCGACTCGGTGCGGAGGAAGGCCGGGTGCTCGGGGGCGGCCTCGATCTTTTTGCGCAGGTTGGCCATGTGGACGCGCAGGTAATGGGTGTCTTCCTCGTGCCCCGGGCCCCAGACGTCG
>JAIXVP010000335.1 GCA_027482905.1 Opitutaceae bacterium | reverse complement strand
CGTAGGTCGGGCGCCCAGGCCAGGTTCAAGGTGGGAAACCCGATCGTGCGTCCCAACCGCTTGCCCCCGGCGACCACGCCCTCGCTGGCGTAGGCCGAGCCGAGCAACACGTTCGCCACGTCGATTCGGCCCTCGGTCAACAAGGCGCGGATGCGCGTGCTGCTGATCGGCTCGCCGTCGCCGTTGATCCGCGGCGCACTCACCACGTGCAGCCCGAGCTTTTTCGCCTCCGCGACCAACAGCGCCACGTCCCCGCGCCGGCCGCGCCCGAAGCGCCAGTTTTCGCCGACGTAAACCGTATGAAGATTGGGCAGACGGGCGCGCAGGTGGGGCAAAAACGCCTCCGCCTCGATCCCGGCGAAGTCCGCGTCAAGAGGTTGCACGACCACCGCCGCCACCCCGAGCGCGAGCAGGGCCGCCACCCGCCGCTCCCGGTCCATGATCAAACGCACGGGATCCTCGGGCCGGAAAAACTGGCTCGGATGCGGATCGAAGGTCAAAACCGCCGCCGCCCCGCCGCTGCGCCGCGCCGAACGCGTGGCCGCCTCGATCACCGCCCGGTGCCCGAGGTGCACGCCGTCGAACATGCCGATGGCGAGGTGCAGAGGCCGCCGCCCGGCGAGCCCCCCGGCGTCGGCAAGACTGTCGAATATCTTATCCACGGAAAACGAAGGAATGGCCCACGAAACACACGAAATGACACGAAAAACGAACCGCTCCGAAGGTCATTCTTTTCGTGCTTTTTCGTGTGTTTCGTGGGCAAAAAATCACCCCAGCGCCACCGCCGGCGCCGCCTCATAGCCGGGCACCAACGCGGCCTGCACCTCCGCCGGCGTCATCTTCTGCAGCGCCTCCAACGTGACCGCGCGGTCCACGTTCAGCGCCCCGGAGGAGATGCGCCGCAGAGCGCTGAGGTGCGCGCCGCAGCCGAGCTTTTGCCCAAGGTCGTGGGCCAGGGTGCGCACGTAGGTGCCCTTGGTGCAGTCGACCACAAAATCGAGCGTGTCGGGCGGCGCCCAGCGCGTGAGCTCGAAGCGTTTTACGCGGATGAATCGCGCCTCGCGCTCGATCTCCTCGCCCGCCCGGGCGCTCTTGTAGAGCGGCACGCCCTTGATCTTGATCGCGGAAAACATCGGCGGCGTCTGGTATTGATCGCCCACCATGCCACGCAACGCCGCGCGCGCCGCGTCCTCGGTCAACTCCGGCACCGGACGCGTCTCCAGCACGTCGCCCTCGGCGTCCTGGGTGTTGGTGACCTGGCCGAGCTTCACCGAGCCCGCGTAGGTCTTGTCCACGCTCATGAGATACTGGGAGAGCTTGGTCGCCTTGCCGAGGAGCAGGACGAGCAGGCCGGTCGCCATCGGATCGAGCGTGCCGGCGTGGCCGACGCGCTTCATGCGCAGGATGCCGCGCACCCGGGCGACGACGTCGTGCGAGGTGTGGGCGGACGGCTTGTCGATCAGCAGGACGCCGTCGTATTCGGCCAGGGCGGTGCGGATCATGGGCGGGCGGCGGCGACGGCCGCGATCTGGGTCTCAAGCGCGGCGCGCAGGCGGGGCAAAAAGTGTTCGAGGGTCTCGTTCTTCACGTTGAGGCCGGCCGCGCAGGCGTGGCCGCCGCCACCGAACTGGCCGGCGAGCTTATCCACCCGGTAGGCCGCGTCCTTGGACCGCAGGCTGGCCTTGATCGCGCCGCCGCGCACCTCGACCAACACGCCGATCTCCACCCCTTCGATCGAGCGCGCATAGTCGACCAGCCCCTCGGTGTCCTCCACCGAGGTGCCGGTCTCCGCGTAGATGCCGTCGGGCAAAAGGCCGAGACAAACCCTCCCGTCGGCGAAGGTCTGCAACGAGGCGAGAAAACGCTGCAAGAGCTGCATCTTGCCGAAGGTCTCGCGCTCGTAGAGCTGCAAACCCATCGCCGCCGGGTCCGCGCCGGCCTCGACCAGGTCCGCCGCGAGCCGAAAGGTCCGGGCGGTGGTGGCGGAAAACCGGAACTGGCCGGTGTCGGTCGCGATGCCGGTGAGCAACGCGTTCGCGGTCGCGGCGTCGGTCGCCAGGCCGGCGTCCCGGGCCAGCCCGGCGAGGATCTCTGCGGTGGCCGCGCTGGCGGTGTCGACAAGGTTGATCGCGGCGAAACCGGGATTGGAGAGGTGGTGGTCGATGTTGCCCAGCGGCGCGGGAAAGGCGGCCGCGAATGAATCCGTCGCACGGTTGCGGTCGGCGCAGTCCACGAAGATCGCGACGCGCTCCTCGGCCAACGCGGCCGCGAGCGGAACGAAGGGCGTTTCCGTGACGAGAAACTCCAGCCGACGCGGCACCGCGTCGGGATTGCAGCAGACGGCGTCGATCCCGCGCGCGCGGAGCAACCGGGCGAGGGCCACCTGGGAGCCGATGCAGTCGCCGTCCGGCCGGGCGTGGCCGACCACGACCACGCGCCGGTCCGCGCAGGCCGCGAGCAGGCGGGCGAAGGGGTCACGAAGATGCGGATACAGCGCCGACATGCGGGAGGGTTCGCTCAGGGCGCCGGCGCCGGTGGCGGCTCGGCGGAGGGCGCGGGTTTCTTTTCCTTGGTCGCGATCTCGTCGAGCAGGCCGAGGATGCGGTTGCCGCGCTCGGTGACGTTGTCGAGGTGGTAGGTCAGCACCGGCATGTGCTTGAGGATGATGATGTCGCCCAGGGCCAGGCGCAGCTCGCGGGCGTGTTTGCGCAGCCACTTCATCCGGTCCGCCGCCACCTCGTCGTCGCCCGTCACCGAGATGTAGACCTTGCCCTCGCGCACGTCGGGCGTGACCTCCACCGCCGTGATGGTGATGGGGGCCGCGTCGGCGTTGTATTTGCGGCGCAGGAGCGCGCTCAGCTCGCGCTGCAGCAGCTCGTTTACGCGCAGGGTTCGGGTGGACATGGAAAGCGGGGAGCGAGGAGCCGGGAGAGGGGAGATAGGAGCTGGAATCGAGAACGAGGCGATTCCGGAGGATTGAACTCCTTGCTCCCCGCTCCCCGCTCCCGGCTCACAGGGTGGCTCTCACCTTCTGGATCTCGTAGACCTCGATGACGTCGCCGATCTCGTAGCCGTTGAACTCGCCCAGCTTGATGCCGCACTCGAGGCCGGCGCGGACCTCGTTGGCGTCGTCCTTGAAGCGCTTCAGGGTGCTGACCTTGCCCTCGGCCACGATCTCCTTCTTGCGGCGGATGCGGGCGTTGGCGTTGCGCGTGATCTTGCCCTCGGTGACGAGGCAGCCCGCCACGAAGCCCTTGGCCAGCGGGAAGGTCGCGCGGACCTCGGCGGCGCCGAGCTTGATCTCCTTGAGGTCGGGCTCGAGCAGGTCGGCCATCATCTCCTTCACCTTGTCGGCGAGTTCGTAGATGATGCCGTAGGTCTCGATGCGCACGCCGT